>JAVXSC010000133.1:0-6998 GCA_036643355.1 Myroides sp. | reverse complement strand
TGTGTCTCAGACCATGGAAGCAGTTGAAACCATGGAAGCGTTGAAAATGGCAATCTCTGGCTTTTTAAATGAGCCAGATTGCCCTTTTCAACTCACGCACCATTCAGACAGAGGTATGCAATATTGCAGCAATATGTACGTAAAATTATTAAAGGAGAATAAAATCAGTATTAGTATGACTGAAAATGGTGATCCACTTGAAAATGCTATTGCAGAGAGAATAAATGGCATTATCAAAGAGGAATATTTGAATGATTATACAGTAGAAACAATTGAACAAGCAAAGGAACTACTCTCTGCTGTTGTAAAATTATACAACAATGAAAGACCACATCAAAGTATTGGATTTTTAACTCCAAATCAAGTTCATGAAAAAAATATTAAAACAGAGAAATTATGGAAAAACTATTATCAAAAAAACACTATAATTGTAAACTAATTTCAGGATTAAATATAAACCGTAAACTAATAATAGGATTTAATTAAAAACTGTAAACTTTTTTTAGGACGTGACAAGGTTTTGATCCCGGCAGCGTAACTACTCCCGAAGTAAAAGGAGGAAGTACTACATTAGATGATTTTAAGAATGATTTGGTACATGCGCTTCGTAGAGATTTAGCAACAGCTCAGGTGTACGATATCATTTACGTTGATTGGGACAATGGTATAGGTGATATAAAGCAAAATGCCGAAACCTTAAAAAAGATTATTAAGTACGTAAATGATCAAAAGGCACTTAATGGCAGTACTGAACCTAATATTCTGTTGGGGCAAAGTATGGGTGGCTTAATTGGCAAGTACGCTTTAGTCAAGTTGGAAGACGAAGGATATACGCACCAAGTAAAACTTTTTGCTACTCATGATTCACCATTAAGAGGTTCCAATACACCTGTTGGTATTCAGGCTATGGGCAGACACGTGTTAGAAATGTATGTTGGAAACCCATTTGCAAGCATGATGGGTGAAGTGGTTTTACCATTATTTCAAGATCTTATGCAATTATTTGGTGCTGATTTTATGGACAATTTTAGTACCCCGGCAGATAATTTAACGTTAATGGACGCACCGGCAGCTGTACAAATGAACAATTATTATGTAGCGCCAAATTATGATATTACAGCAGATTATCATAATATTTGGCAAGCAGAATTTGATGCATTAGGCTACCCGGAGCAAGACAATATTAGAAATATCGCAATTAGCAACGGAAATATGTGTGCAGCAAACCAAGGATATGGACCTGGAGCTCATTTACTTAAATTTACAAAACAAACGGACCAAAATGAGTTTAAAAGTGTGTTACGAGATATGGGGATGACTTTTTGGGGTGCTACATCTCACATGCCTAATTTAGTTATTGCTTCTCAAATTCCAGGAGAATCAAGACTAAGAATCGATTTTCAAATACGAGTACTTCCTCTAACAACTGCAACAGACAGAGAAGTATATCGAGGTATCTTGAAATATGATAAAATTATATATGTATTAGACCGTTTGAGACCATGGAAAAAAAAGAAAATTGGAACTATTACGGTAGATATGTATGATAAAAAAGTTTCTGCACCAAATGACTGCTTGCCTACTGAACATGTTGCGGGTGGTAAGGAAAACTTAGCAAAAAATATACCCGACATGTTGGATGATTTGACAAATGTAAGTAAATATGTAGTAAATCAAACCTTTAGCTTTGTACCAGTAGCAAGCGCGTTAGATATTCGTAGAAGTAACGGAAATCTTACCCTTCAAGATTATGGACGTCGTTACTCAACAACAAATCTAAACTCACTAGATCCAAACTTAAGCTCTCCTTTTGATAATTTTATGGCTGAATCAAGAGGTCTAAATAAACATAATTATTTAGATGATAACTTTAGTCATATAAACTTCTCTTTAAAGAGTGCTGGTTTTTTAGCCACAGAAATGAATGCTATTACAAATTCTGGAATTATCGTTCCAGATACCAATTGTACATTGCTTTGTAATTTAAATGGAATAACCGGTACCTCTTCAATTTGTAGAAATATTCAATATCAATACAGTATACCTAACGTTGGAGATCATCAAATAATTTGGGATGTACCACAAGGTCTGATAGTTGAAGAAAACCCATTAGAACCTTGGAAAATTAAAGTTACAATAGATCCAAATAGTTCAATAGGTGGAACGCAGGAAATTAGAGTTCTTGTAAGAACAGTATCTTGTGGTGAGTTTAGAGTTTCTAAAACCGTTAATATAGGTATGCAGGCACCTGACGGTATATATGGGCCGACACATTGGAGCGTGTCTAGTAATCCAAATATGAATTTTCCTCCAGCCATACGTACTTACAGTGTTGATCCTGTTCCAGGTGCTACGTCTTATGAATGGACTGTAACTGGTGGTTTTATAGATGTTAACCATGAAAGTAATTTTTCAAATTATCCTACTAAATGGGAAATCTTAACAACAACAAAAAACACTAGTGAAATAACTGTAAAGCCATCAGGTCCGGGAGCTCTTGGAGTAAGAGCATGTAATGACTGTGGTTGCTCTAATTATGTTTATTTGAACATACAGACCCAAAATTTGGATGATTATTTTCAACAATATCCTAATCCGGCAGATGATCATATCATATTGGCATTAAAAGAAGGTGTTACTCCTCCTTCGTTTCAAAATGACCGTACAAATGTATTGGTTTATGACATGCAAGGAAGGAAGAAAAAGGAATTTACGATATCTTCAAGAGGTGGTGAAACAAACGTTTCTGATCTTCCAGTCGGAATTTATAAAATGTTGATAAATCTTCAAAACGAGAATCATCAAGTTATTACTTTACAGATTTCAAGATAATTAGTAATCAGACTAAAATTATTTAAACCTCTTAATCTAATTAAGAGGTTTTTTTTGCGAAATACTATGAATTTATGTTTTAAGATAAAGCTGTAACACTATATAAATTCTCCAATGTCGAAATCATTTAAATTATTTTTATGTATTGTAGAAGAATAGTTGTTAGAATCTGAAAAAAGTGAATTGTCTAATAACTTTGCAATTTTAATAGATACACCTTCAATGGAATTTTCTAACAGACTGAATAATTCAGTTCCCTGTAACCGCTTTACAATATCAATGGCTTTATCTTTTTGGTCTTGATTTAAATCCTCTTTTAGAAGTAGTGTATTTACAGTTCCTAACTCTTCAAAAGTTACTCCTTGTGCAAAGCCGTTATCAGTATGAGAGATATGGTACTGATACCATTCTTCCTCTTCTTCCTCCAAATTCGGACTGTTTGTAAAAGCTTTATCTAATTCTTCTTTCGGAATTTGACGGTAGAGGGTTTCATTCTCATCGTACTCGATATCTAAATCTTCGGGGTTTATTTGAGGGGTACTTTTTATAATCTCAGTTTGAGCAGTTTTTTTGGATGTTGAAAAAACTGGTTGAGCTTTTGGCTGCCCCATGATATCGGGGAGAGTAGGATTTGCTTTCGATATTATTGATTGTTTCTCTGCTTTTTTGTTAAGAATGCCTCTGTCTTTTAATGATAGTATAACTATTAATATCAGGCTTATGATGATGATTTTTTCCATATTTTATATGATTGGTTTGAAGTGCTGGTTGAAGTAATCTGTTATATCATCTCCGAATTCTTTGAAATGATGCACGAGTATGTTATCAATGTAGGAATAAAGTGTTGTTTTTTCTTCTTTTGTAAGTTGTACCATGCGGATTAGCCTTTCGTGATATTCTGGTCGTATATAGACTACTTTACCGTTTCTACCGGAATGATAACTGTTGACCAAAAAGGTTTCCTCATAGTTGACTTTGTTTGAAGCATTGGCTTTAGGTTTTTCTTTTTGATTGATCCTAGTTTGATTCTTGTTTTCTGCTCTCTCACTTTCTTTTGGTTTTAAAATGCTTTCATCACCACTTATGATGTTCATCAGGTAATCCTCGTCAACATTAGGCTTTTTAAAATCACTGTTTTTGTTTTCTGACTCCATACTCTTATTTATAAATGGGTTATTTTTAAGAATTCTTCTATGAACAGATCCATTCTAGTGGCTTTCAGTAATGGTATTTCCGCTGGGAGCAAACTTGATCTGAAGATATAGTTTTCCGTACCGTCTGTTTCTTTTCTAAAACGTTTGCTGTCCATGATCCTTGTTTCCATCAATGGTAGTTTAAGTTCTGTGATTACTTTTTGGTAGGCTTCATATAGTTCGGTTTTTTCTCGTCCATCTACCTGATTCCAGAATAACCATAACTCTTGATCTTTATTTCCTTCTATTGTTTTAGGTAGATCCAAAAAAGCTTTGCTGAATCCCAGCGAACTTTCTACTACCTGTCGGTCGGCAGTGATGGGTGAAAAGATGTAGTCCATCATTTTTAAAGTAGTTAGTACTCCTGTGGTGTTTGCAGTTCCTGGTAGGTCAAAGAAGATCACATCGGGAACCACGACTGATTTTTCCTCGTATTCTGCCGCCTTTTCTAAAGCATGCTCAGCCTTTATTTTAATGATGGGATATGCCTTTTTGTTGATCGTTTGAAATTGCTTCATGGCAGCTTTCTTGTGGTATTCGTTCTGCATGATGTTGTTTTTATCCCGCTCCCGCATATTGGTCAGACTGTGCTGCGGGAAGTCACAGTCGATGATAACTACATTGTAACCTAAGCGGTAATGTAGTACGCTTGCTACCAATGTTGTCAAAGTAGATTTTCCGACACCTCCTTTTTGGGTGGAAAAACTGATTTTTAAAGGTTTTTTGTTTGTTTTCATATTTTAAATATTTAATGTTATATGCTTTGTTTGTTTTACATTTTGACTGTTTTGAATTTTAGTGTATTACCTTATTGGTATATTTTTGCTTGTACATTTTCCATTATTGTTAGGTATAAATACAGAGTTTTGTAGTTCAGTATTACTTATTGTATTTCTTTAAATATCATTTTACAACTTTACCTCTTTACAGATAACTATAAGTATTACTGCTTTTACGCTTTTACATTTTTATACTTTTAAAACTTTATGCTTTTACATTAAACTGCTTTTGTGTACAAGCAGTTTTATTGTTTGATTTCTTAAAACTTGTATTGGTAACTGCAAAACCATACAGCAAATAAAGTGTATGGTTGAGCATAAATCTTGATAGTGGAATTATTTGACTTTCCCAGGCTTCCTTTGTTACTTGTTTGGGAAACAATGTTTTAATCTGGTAGTTTTTACTTTGTATTTGAAATTAAAAACCTAGATTATGCAAAACTTAAATGATAGATCTAAGATCAAAGGGAATCACACAAAGATGTTTTTTTCTCTTACATCCAATCCGTCCCGAAGGGCGGATTTTTGTGTTCGAAAGAACACGGCAAGTTGTGTTTTGAGCATCCCGAAAAGATTTCCGGTGCTCAAAACAACTTGCCCTTCGCAGGGGGCGGAAAAAACCTCCGAAGTCTGTTTTTATGTTGATTTAGAAAGAATTAATTATGGAAGATAACAACAGAAAACAATTGAGAAAATCCGGAAGACCTTTGAAGAAAGATCCTGTTAAATTCAGGTATACGGTTTCGTTTAACGATGAAGAACATGCTCGTTTTCTTCGGTTGTTCGATCAATCTGGAATGCACGTAAAAGCACATTTTATAATTTCGTGCATTTTTGAAAAGACGGTTAAAACCATTCAGATCGATAAGGGAACATCCGATTTTTATATGCGGCTGACCTCGTTTCACAGCCAGTTTCGTTCGGTGGGTATAAACTACAATCAGATTGTGAAGCTGCTGTACCGTCATTTTTCTGAAAAAAAAGCAGCTGCTTTTCTTTACAAATTGGAAAAGCAGACGGTTGAATTGGCTGATTTGTGTAAGAAGGTTATTAAGATCAGTGAGGAATTTGATGTAAAGTATTTTGAAAAGGACCATTACAAATGATTGCGAAAATAGGGAAGAGCGAAAATCTGTACGGAGCATTGGCATATAACAATCTGAAAGTGGACAATGAAGATGGTAAGATATTGATGGTAAATAAGATTATTGAAACAGTAAACGGTCAATATTCTGTTGCACAATTGACCCGATCTTTTGAACCTTATTTAATTGCGAACCGAAATACCGAAAAACATACGCTGCATATTTCTCTTAATCCTGATCCGAATGACATTGTTAGTGATGATAAATTCCAGCAATTGGCGCAAGACTATATGAGGGAAATGGGCTATGGCGAACAGCCCTTTATTGTATTTAAGCATACCGATATTGACCGTACACATATCCATATTGTATCGGTTTGCGTTAATGAACAAGGAAAGAAAATTTCTGATAAGTTTGAAAAGAGGAGGTCTATGAATTTGTGTCGCCAACTGGAAAAGAAATATGGTTTGGTAGCGGCAACGGATAAGGAGCATCGCCAGGTTAACAAGGTCTTTACTCCTATAGATTATAAATCCGGTAATGTTAAATGTCAGATTGCTTCAGTAGTTAGACATTTACCAAACTATTATAAGTTTCAAAATCTAGGAGAATATAATGCTTTGTTGTCTCTGTTTAATATTACTACTGAAAAGGTAGATAGTGTAATTGATGGTAAATCAATCAAAGGTTTATTATATGTTCCATTAGATAAGAAAGGTGAAAAGGCAGGTCATCCGGTCAAGTCTTCTTTATTTGGAAAGGATGCCGGTTTATCTGCTTTGGAAATTTATTTTGAGAAATGCAAAGTGGAGTTAAAAGTTCATCAAAGTAAACAAACCTTAAAATCAGCCGTCAGTGTTGCCTTACAAACAACCTATGATGAGGTGAGTTTTAAAAAGAAGTTAGTAGAACAGGGGATCAATGCAGTAGTTCGACGTAATGATTCTGACCGAATCTATGGTATCACTTTCATAGACCACAATTCAAAGGCGGTTTGGAACGGTTCACGCTTAGCAAAGGAACTTTCTGCCAATACCTTTAATGATTATTGGAACAATAATATCAAACCGGAGATTAAAGAACCTGTCGTACAACTTCCAAAAACATCC
>JAVXSC010000132.1:0-7079 GCA_036643355.1 Myroides sp. | reverse complement strand
ATAACCTGGGTTGTTCACATCGGGCGACATAGATGCCGTACGATTTGTAGGACCGATTGATCCTGCAACAAAACGCGGTTTATCGGGCGTAATGATATCAAACTCGTCACAAACTTCACGGGCAATTTTTGCCGACTGGTAATTCAACTGATACACATAATCTTCCAGATAATAATCAGCCATACCAATGGTTGTAGAAGAAAACGTGTTGGTTTCTAGAATATCGGCACCTGCCTGCAAATATTTTCTGTGGACTTCTTTAACGGCTTCGGGTTGCGTGATAGACAGTAAATCATTATTGCCTTTTAAAGGATGTTGAAAGTCTTGAAACTGCGTACCGCGAAAATCTTCTTCGGTAAACTGATACGCCTGCAACATGGTTCCCATAGCGCCATCGAGCACCAAAGTTCGGTGTTTTATGATTTCTGAAATAGATGTTTTTTTACAGAGCGTTTCCATTATAAAAAAGCGGTATTTAGTTCGGTAATAATATCGTCGATATGTTCTAAACCAACCGAAATTCGTATCAAACCTTCGGTTAAATTGGCTTCGGCAAGTTCGGTTGCGTTTAATTTACTGTGTGTTGAGGTTGCCGGATGCGTGACAATTGTTCGTGTATCGCCCAAGTTTGCCGAAATAGAAAATAATTTTATAGAATCGATAAACTTTTTACCGGCATCTTTTCCTCCGTTTAATTCAAAAGCAATGATGTTTCCGCCCAATTTCATTTGTTTTTTTGCGATTTGATACTGCGGATGCGATGGTAAAAAAGGATATTTCACACTGGAAACAGCCGGATGACTTTCTAAAAATTGAGCCACTTTCAAAGCATTTTCACTGTGTTTTTCTACTCTGATTGATAATGTTTCCAAACTTTTAGAAAAAATCCAAGCGTTAAAAGGCGCTAATGACGGACCTGTGTTACGGGAAAAAAGATAAATTTCTCGTATCAATTCTTTTGATCCAACAGTGACACCGCCTAAAGCTCTGCCTTGCCCATCAATCAATTTTGTAGCCGAATGAATAACCAAATGAGCACCGAAATCAATCGGGTTTTGAATGATTGGCGTTGCAAACGTATTATCAACAATTAATAATAGGTTGTGTTTTTTTGCTAAATCACCCAAAAATTCAAGATCAATTATTTCAACTCCAGGATTTGTAGGTGTTTCAACAAACAATATTTTGGTGTTCGATTGTATTTTAGATTCAATAGTTTCAGGTTCGCTGATGTTGAAATAGGTGGTTTCGATATTCCATTTTGGCAGATATTTGGTAAACAACGTGTGTGTTGAACCAAAAACGCTGCTTGCCGAAACAATGTGATCGCCGCTGTTTAAAAAGGTTACCAATGTGTTGTAAACCGCTGCCATTCCGGTTGCAAAACCAACGCCGTCTTCGGCATTTTCAAGCAATACCATTTTCTCTATAAATTCTGATACATTTGGGTTGCTAAAACGCGAATAAATGTTTCGATCTTTTTCTTCTGCGAACGATGCACGCATATCTTCTGCATCTTCAAAAACAAAGCTCGATGTTAAAAATAACGGTGTGCTGTGTTCTAAATATTGGGTTCGTTCGGTTTGATTTCTTATTGCTAATGTTTCTTTTTTCATGACTATTTTTTTTCTGCTAAACGTAAAATATCCCCGAAAACTCCGCGTGCTGTAACATGTGCTCCGGCTCCGGCTCCCTGAATAATAATTGGTCTGTCACCGTAAGATTCTGTATAAATCTCGAAAATACTGTCAGATCCCGACAATTGTCCCAAAGCAGAATTTTTATCTACTTTTATCAATTTGGTTTCTAAAACTCCCTTTTGTTGTTGTAAATCGCCCGATAATTCACCAACGTAGCGCAAAACTTCATTCGCTTTTAACTGCTGTTTTAAATCATCGTAATGATTATTTAAGCCGCTTAACTGTGCTAAAAATTCTTGAACTGTTAATGATTGAAATTCAGAAGGAATTAGATTTTGAATAGATATATCTTGCAGTTCGTTTTCCAAATCTAGCTCGCGGGCAAGAATCAACAATTTACGGGCAACATCGGTTCCAGATAAATCATCTCTGGGATCAGGTTCGGTAAATCCTTTTTCAATCGCTGCCCTTAAAACTTCAGAAAACGGTTTGTTTTCAACCGAAAAAAGATTAAAAATATAACTCAACGTTCCCGAAAAAACACCTTTTATTTTGGTAATGTTTTCGCCCGATAAATGTAACAGTTTAATATTATCGATTAATGGTAAACCCGCGCCAACATTGGTTTCATATAAATATTGTTTCTGATTTTTCTTTAAATTTTCGCGCAAATTTTTATAAAATTCAAACGAAAGCGTGTTTGCAATTTTGTTCGATGAAACAATATCAAATCCATTATCAATAAAATCATTGTAGCGATTTGGAAGAGATTCGGCCGCCGTATTATCAATTAAAATTAAATTTTCTAAGTGATGCTCTTTTGCATATTCAATGATAGACGAAAGCGAATTTGGTTGCGGTATGTGGAATTGATCTTGCCAATCTGCATTGAAACCGTTTGTACTAAAATAGACCGAGTGCGAATTGGCAATTGCAAAAATGTTTAAATCAATATTTTTACGTTCTGCAATCTGATTTTTTGAAGCAATAATTTGATCGATCAGCACACTGCCCACAGTTCCTTTGCCAACAATGGCAATATTTACCGTTTTATTCACACCGAAAATTTGTCCGTGAATTACGTGTAATGCCTTTTTAAATTGTTCTTTTTCGATCACCAAACTGATGTTTTTTCCAGAAACCGAATTATTGAAAAGAATAGGAACAATACCATTTTTTACCAATGCGCTGTAAGGTTTGTGAAACGATTTTAAATCTTGCCCAATGATTGAAACTACGGCGATATTGTTGTTAATACTGATGTTTTCGACATCTTTTGTATAAAAATCCTGTTGGAATTCTTGTTCTAAAATTTCTTTTGCCGAAACTGCTTCTGAATCATTTACGACAAATCCCAATCCGCGTTCAGACGAACCTTGAGAGATAACACTAACACTAATATTGTTTTTTGCCAACGAATTGAAAATTCGAGCATCGACACCCACTTTTCCAAACAAACCTTTACCATGAAAATTTATCAAGGCAACATTTTGAAGAACGGTTAGTGATTTTACTCCGTTTGGTGTTGGTTCGGCAGAAATTAATGTTCCAGTGCTTTCAGGATTCAACGTGTTTAAAATACGTAACGGAATTTTCTTCTCAATTAACGGAACAATGGTTTTTGCATGCAAAATAGATGCTCCGAAAGTTGCCAATTCATTCGCTTCGCTATAGTTTAACTGTTCAATTCGTTTGGCAGAAGCAACCCATTCCGGATTTGCCGTGTAAATACCATCAACGTGTGTAAAGTTTAAAAATTCTTCCGCCTGCGTGTAATTTGCAATTAAAGCAGCCGTTAAATTACTGCCGTTTCTGCCTAAAGTTGTGACTTCATTTTCTGCGGTACTGCCAATAAATCCACCTAAAACAATCAGTTTTTTGTCTGCTAAATTTTCAAATTCTGTTTCAATGGCTAACTCGGTCAATGTTTCATTTACATTTGCTGCGGTAAAATAAGCATCGGTCTTAATTAATTGTGTGCTGTTTACAAAAGTTGCCTGCAAACCTTGATTTAAAAGTAATTGCGTAACTACTTTTGAACTGATTAATTCGCCTTGAGCCAACAGTAAATCCTGCACTTTTGGGCTATAGTCCTGAATTAATGAAACACCTTGCAAAATGTTTTCTATCAACTTAAAATGCTCTTCGGTATTTATTTGTGGATAAAAATTTAATGTTTTAAGTTCTTGTAAATGATCTTCACAAGGTTTGTTTTCTTTTGCTTTTTCAAGCAATTCCAACAGCAAATCGGTTGTGTTGCCAATGGCAGAAACAACGATGATTAACGATGATGTTTCTAAATAATTGGCTATGATGTTCAGCAAGTTGTTGTTTGTGTGCAGACTTGCCAGTGATTTTCCTCCGAATTTTAATACTTTGCTCATAAATAAGGTGCTAATATTTCTTCTAATTTTTTAAATTCTATTAAAAATGCATCGTGTCCATGTGTTGATTCTAACGAATGATGCGTTACGTTTTTATATGTTTGTTTTAGTTGATTTGCCCATTTTGTCTGATGTTGCGGATGAAATAACCAGTCTGATGAAATGCTAACGACAACAATTTGCGTGTTACTTTTTTGAGATGCTTTTAGATATTGATCTTTATTTGATCCTTTTCCTATCGATCCTAACAAATGATTCATAATTTGATACGATTTTTTAGAAAAGCGTTTTTTTAAGGAATCTCCGTGATACACTAACCAATCTTCTATTGTTTGGTTACTGTTTTTAAATTTATCATCGATCCCTAAAGCATTTCTGTAAAAAAGCATCGACCACATTCGTGCTTTTTCGTAACCATTATCGTTATGTAAAAGATCGTTCTGTAAAAAAGTAATTGCTTTAATCCAATGGTCTTCAAACGGATTCGCACCAATGCTTATCAACTTATCAAACAATTCCGGGTTTTCTTTCCACATTTCCCAAGCAATTGCTCCGCCCAAACTTCCACCAATGATTGAGATATTTTTTTTCAGTTCTAATTCGTTCAATAACCACAAATTAATTTTTGCAATATCGTTAACGCTTATTTTTTCTATGGAATGAATATTTTCGTGCGTATTTGTAACGTATCCGTTTCCTAAAGTATCAATAGATAGAATGTTGTATTTCGCACTGTCAATCACCTTTGATGCTCCAACCAATTCTTTCCACCAACCATTTTCGCCTGTAACAGTACTGTTTCCCGTTAACGCATGCAAAATAACAAGCGTTGGTTTCGGTTGATTGCTAGTACAAATCCACTGATAACTGATTTCGCAATCTTTATCGGCAAAATGACGGGTAAACTGTTTTGGTATTATTTTTTTGATCATGATAAATTCCATAAAAAAATCCTTCAGGGCTATACCTAAAGGATTAAACAAATTGGGTTTAAGGTATAGTTTATTGCGACGCTTTACGCATCATCATAAACATGTCCATTTTATAAAGGTTAGTTGTTGTCATTGTTATTTTTTAACGAAGCAAATGTAATTATATATTATCTAAAAACAAGTGTTATTTAAGAAAATAAATCTATTTAAATGATTTTAAAAACACATTTTTATGATTATTTTTCTTTTTAATTAATTTAAAACAGAATAATTTTTGGATATAGATTTAAAACGATGAAAACTGTTTTGTTTTTGATTTAAAAATTAGAATGAAAAAAAAATGTTTGAGTAGGAGAGAAGTTGTTGAAAAATATATCAAAACAAAAAAGACACCAACTGAAAAGCCGGTGTCTTTCGAAAATATTAAAAATAAAGACCTAATAAGTTTCAAATTTAGTAAGATGTTGCTATTAAGAACTTAATCTAGATTAATAAATAAATCTTAAAATTAAAACTGCAAACTGACATTTATCATATTTTATTTAATCTGCCAATTATAGTTTTGTACAAAGATTTAAGGTATGGGCGTAATTTACATTTTAATATGCATTAGCATATTTGTAGCAGCCGTTTTTCTGACCCTCTTCATAAAATCAGTAAAAAGCGGCCAATTCGATGATCAGTATACACCGTCGGTGAGAATGCTGTTCGACGATGAGATCAAAGAAAAAAAAGAAAAAAAACAAAAACAATCAAATTAATTATTATTTATGGAAGTGCAACAATTTTATTACGATAACAAAATTGTTAAGAAGTTCCTGTATGCCGCGATACTTTTCGGAGTTGTAGGTATGCTTGTAGGGTTGCTTTTAGCAATTATGTTTATATTTCCGAACATCACAGACAATATTCCGTGGTTAAGTTTCGGTAGGCTTCGTCCTTTACACACCAATGCGGTAATTTTTGCATTTGTGGGTAATACCATTTTTGCGGGCGTTTATTACTCATTACAACGCTTGCTAAAAGCCAGAATGTATAGCGATCTTTTAAGTAACATAAATTTCTGGGGATGGCAGCTTATTATTGTGGCAGCAGCTATTACACTGCCTTTAGGTTATACATCGTCTAAAGAATATGCCGAATTAGAATGGCCAATTGATATTGCTATTGCAATTGTTTGGGTTGTTTTTGGTATTAATATGATTATGACCATTATTAAACGTAGAGAACGCCACCTGTATGTTGCTATTTGGTTTTACCTTGCAACGTTTGTTACGGTAGCTGTTTTACACATTTTTAATAATATTGAACTACCTGTGAACATGTGGAAATCGTATTCGGTTTACGCAGGTGTGCAAGATGCTTTGGTGCAGTGGTGGTATGGTCATAACGCCGTAGCATTTTTCTTAACAACTCCGTTTTTAGGGTTGATGTATTACTTTCTGCCTAAAATTGCCAACCGTCCGGTTTATTCGTATCGTTTGTCAATCATTCACTTTTGGTCGTTAATCTTTTTATACATCTGGGCAGGTCCTCACCATTTGTTGTACACGGCACTTCCGGAATGGGCGCAAAACTTAGGAGTAGTATTTTCTGTAATGCTTATTGCTCCGTCTTGGGGTGGTATGATCAACGGATTGTTAACACTTCGTGGTGCTTGGGATAAAGTTAGAACAGAACCTGTATTAAAATTCTTCGTGGTTGCAATTACCGGTTATGGTATGGCTACTTTTGAAGGTCCGATGCTTTCTTTGAAAAACGTTAACGCAATTGCCCATTATACCGATTGGATCGTAGCGCACGTACACGTTGGTGCCTTGGCTTGGAACGGATTTATGGCATTTGCAATTATGTATTGGTTGCTGCCAAGAATTGCAAAAACAGAATTATATTCTAAAAAACTGGCAAATTTCCATTTTTGGATCGGTACTTTAGGTATCATTCTTTATACCATTCCGTTGTATGTAGCAGGTTTCAGCCAGCATATGATGTGGAAACAATTTAATCCGGACGGAACTTTAAAATACGGTAACTTTTTAGAAACCGTAACGGCTATTATGCCAATGTATGCTATGCGTGCTGTAGGTGGATCGCTTTATTTAATTGGTATTCTGGTTCTTGTT
>JAVXSC010000131.1:0-7079 GCA_036643355.1 Myroides sp. | reverse complement strand
CTAACGATTTTTTAAAGCCGATCCAATCTGTATTGAAACCGATTTTTTTTCCGTTTTCGATTTTTATGGTGTTAACAGCACCAATTTTCTCTGCATGAAAATCAAGCGAATCTAAATAAGGAATTATGGCTTCTTTGTACGGTATTGTAACATTAAAACCATAATTATTTTTATTGAATATATTGTTTAATTCTGACGGGTTATCTGTTTCAAAATTAATGTATTGTGAATTTAATATATTCTCATTCTTAAACTTATTATTGAAGTAATTTCGTGAAAAAGAATAGCTAATGTTTTTGCCTATTAAACCGTATGTTTTCATAATAAAAAAATCGTTATTTTTAGTAACGATTATTCTTGATTAAAATTCTGAATGTAAGTTTGTACCTGTTCGTTTTCCCAAACCGTTGGGAAAAATTCCTGTAACAATGTTCGGTTTTTATAATTTAAAGCCAAGGCATTTGTTAAATGATACATCGCTTTTTCGATTTGATCTGTTAACATATACAAACCAACCAAACGATATTCAATTTCGTATTCATCGTTAAAAATATCGCGTGCTTTCAGTAACTTTTCAATTGCCTGCGGGTAATCTTCCAACAAACGAAACGAATCGCTCCAATACAACCAGGTATCTAAAAATGTATCGCCATGTTCAACCGCTTTTCTAAAACCTAATTCTGCTTCTTCAAAAAATTGTAAATCTTTATTGATGATTGCAAATCTTCGCCAGTATAAATGGTTGTGTTCATCAATTCCCAACGCTTTATTTACAAATTGCAAAGCCTTTTTAAAATCGTTCTTTTTCAAGTACAAATCGGCAATTGCAATCCATGATTTATCCATCAAAGGATCTTCATGAACCGAACGCAGATAATATTTTAAGGCTTTATCGTAATTTTTCAGGGCTTCGTAACAAAATCCAATTCTGCGGTAAACGTAAGATGAAGGATCGTCTAACTTTAATGTTTCCTTATAACAAATGATTGCCTGTGAAAACATTTTGATTTTTTCGTACGATTTTCCTTTTTCAATATAAGCACCCACAAAATTTTCATCGATAATACACGCAAAATCAAAAGCTTCAATGGCTTTACGGTAATCTTTGAGCGTGTAATACTCACGACCCAACTGATGCCAGGCTACTTCGGAATACGGATTGTGATCAATGAATTCTTCTAAAAATTCGATGGCTTCCTGATGATTATCTAAAAAATCGTAGCAATAAACAACATTGTAAAGTGCCGTTTGATCTTCAGAATCGTGTTCCAAACACTTTATAAAAGCATCTTTTGCCTGTAAAATTTCATCAATGAAAAGATATTCCATTCCCAACAAAGAATAAACATCGGCAAAATCTTCGGTGTATTGCAGAGCAATTTTTAAGCATTCTATTGCTTTTTTGTGACTGCCTTGTTTTGAAAAGATGTTGGCGCGTTGAATATAAACTTCATCGTTTCGTGGATCGATGTGCTGTAATTCGTTCAGTAATTTTTCGGCTTTATCCAACTTGTTTTCAAAAACCAAAAGTTCTACCTGAACCAATTTTAATCCTATAGAATTCGGATGTTGTTCCAAACCCAGTTTGAGTGCTTTTTTAGACAGGTTTATCTTACCTGAATCTAAATAATGCAGTATAATGTTTTCAAATTCTTCTGAATCGAAAAAACAAATTTTGTTTGTTTTAAGCATATTCTCGAATTTTGAAATAGACATTCTAAAAAAATCTTCCTCGTCGTTTGTAAACATAATCGACTGTTTTTATTATTAAAGATAGTTCAAAATCGACACTTTATAAGTACGCTGAAATCTATCTTATAAACATTTTAATTAACAAAGTTCTGCCTGAACTTCGTTTAATGCTTCTATTAAAATAGCGCATCCTTCTTTAATTTCTTCTTCAGAAATTGTTAATGGCGGTGTAATACGAATTGCTTTTCCTTCAAACATCAGCCAAAATAATACCAAACCTTTGTCTTTACACTTTAAAATTACATCATTGGTTATTTCTGCCGATGGCGTCATTGGAGCCAGCATTAAACCTTTGCCGTGAATTTCGGTGATTAGCGGATGCTTCAACAAACTCCGGAACAATTGTTCTTTTACCAATGTTTGTTCCATTAAATCGGTTTCTAACAATTCCTGTAATGTTGCCAACGATGCTGCAGCAATGATCGGATGTCCGCCAAATGTTGTTATGTGTCCGCATTTTGGATCGTGCGCCAGTAAATCCATCATTTTTTCGTTGGCTGTGAAAGCACCAACAGGCATTCCGCCGCCCATACCTTTGCCCATTACCAGAATATCGGGTATTACATTGTAATTCTGAAAACCGAACAACTTTCCTGTTCTACCAAAACCGGGCTGAATTTCATCTAAAATCAACAAAGCTCCAACTTCATCGCAACGTTTGCGTACTTTCAATAAATAATCGTTTTCCGGTGTTACAAAACCTGCACTACCTTGAATTGTTTCCAATACAATAGCTGCCGTTTTTGTTGTAATTTGCTGTAATTCTTCTTCGTTATTATACGTCACAAAATCTACATGAGGTAGTAACGGACGAAATGCGCGCTTACGATCTTCGTTTCCTAAAATACTCATAGATCCCTGCGTATTTCCATGGTATGCGTTTACACAAGATATGATATGCGTTCTACCGGTTACGCGTTTTGCCAATTTTAAAGCACCTTCAACAGCTTCGGTACCCGAATTTACCAGATAGGTTTTATTGAGCGTTGGAGGTAAGTGCTGTGCCAATAATTTGCAAAAATCTACAGCAGGTTTTTGAATATACTCGCCATAAACCATTACGTGCATGTATTTGTCCAACTGTTCTTTTATAGCATTTAAAACGCGCGGATGCTGATGACCCAACGTACAAGCCGAAACGCCTGCAACAAAATCTAAATGTTTTTTACCGTCGGTACTGTAAATATAACTGCCTTTGGCATGAGAAATTTCTACTTCTAACGGATACAGGCTGGTTTGTGCCTGATATTTAAAAAAATCTTCTTTCATTTTACTCGCTACGTTTTTTTATAACGTTTGGTGATTTCCCCGATCGCTTAAAATTCAGTGTTTTATCCTGAACTTCCATTGGTTTTTCGCTTACTTTCTCGTTCTTTTTCACTTCTTCTTCGGCTTTGTCATCGTGCTTGAGTTCTTCATCGCTAAAGAGTTCATCCACACTGTACATTCGTTCATCGCCCCGCCAGTTAAAACCTGCGAGTTTCCGAGCGTTTTCGGGAAATTGTTCGGGCGGATAGGTTGTTCCTTCGGGATTGATCATTCGCGTTGCTGTTGTAATCTTATTATCTTCTAACTCTAAAACAATTTTACTACAAATTCCTTTATCAATTCCTTTTAAAACCTCTTCGTCATAGACATAATAAATCATTTCGGCGTTTTGCACCAGATCGATCTGCCTAATTTTATCATCGATAAATTTTCCGTACATGTTGATTCCCTTGGCTTGATTGTAGCCGGAACCGAGCGAATCTTTCTGAATGACAAAGGCATTGGTGAGTACTTTTAACGAATCGAGTTTTTCTGTTTCTACGTTATTTATCAAATGGATCAAATCGCCGGTTAACTGACTTTCATCTTTAAATAAAACCGGTTTTCGAATTAATTGCAATAAACCAATTTTTTGATCGTAATGCAACGAATCGGCTTTTCCGCTCATATCAGGTGTGCGATACATACGCGCATTCGGATAACCTTTTATCACACGTTGCTTGTCAGGACCAACAATTTGAATGTTTTTCGCATGGAAATACGTAGTATCTTTTTCGGCAATTGTTTGTATCAACGGTTTTTTTGTCATGAAGATGGAATCGTTTGCACGAAAAACCTCTGCAAAATGACTGGTTGCAATGGTATTGTTAATGGTATCGATCACTTTTACGTTGTTGATACCTTTTGCGTACGATTTTTTCTCGTCATAGAACATTTCATCGGCTTCGATACGCTTGTTATCATAAAGAATAAACGATTTTTCGATCATTTTTCCTTCATTTAAACGAGTGTCGTAAAAACCGTTTTCGGTGTAAATATGATTTCCTTTGTTGTCAATTGTCGATGGACCGAACAAATAGGCGTGACCGGAATCTTCGTAGAAATCCAAATGGTTCGATTTGATTACATTTTCAGGATTTGTAATCACAACTTGTGTTCTGAATTCATACTTTAATTCACGCGAATAATATTTTCCCGATTTAGATTTTAAGGTGTTCAGTTTGTTGGTAATTGTTGCATTATCGTTGTAATAAGCAATTCCGGTATTTCTATCGTAATAAACTTTTTCAGCTTTTAACGAAGAATCGGGTGATGTCATTACCACATTTCCAGAAGCGTATGCAATTTTTTCTACACCGTTGTATTCGGCATATTTACTGTTCAATTGTAAGGTATCGTCTTGAACAATTCTAACATTACCAAACAGTTTTGCATAATTTTCTTTCTCAAAAAAATACGCCTTATTACAGTAAATATACATACTGTCGTGCTGCATTTGAACATTCCCGGTAAGAATTTTAGCTCCAGGAACCTCGTATTCATTAACATCAGTGAAATCTGCTGCTAATAATTTTATGATTTTACCATTTGGTTCAGGTGTTTGTGCAAACGAAAAAGCACAACAAAACAACAGAAAAAACAGATTTAAAAAAAAGGTTTTCAATTGGGATAATTTTTTTCAAAATTACGCATTTTTTAACGATGTAACCGTTGCGTTAAGAAGAATTTAAGCATTAAAAAAGCACCCTGTAAAGAGTGCTTAAATATTATTTCATTATTGTTTGTTTACGATCCGGACCAACCGATACAACTTTAATCGGTACGCCAACGTATTGTTCAATAAATTCTATGTATTCTTTTAATTCTTCAGGTAAATCGCCATACGTTGTTAAACCTGTTAAATCTTGTTTCCAGCCTTTTTTCTCTACATAAACCGGTTGTACATTTTCTTCTTCGATATTATAAGGTAAATGATCAATTTGTTCACCTTTATATTTGTAAGAAGTACAAACTTTTAATGTATCAAAGCCCGATAAAACATCGCCTTTCATCATATATAAAGCGGTAACGCCGTTTACTTCAACTGCATATTTCAACGCAACTAAATCTAACCAGCCACAACGACGTGCACGACCTGTTACAGAACCAAATTCGTTACCAACTTTTGCCATTGTTTCACCAACAGAATCAAATAATTCGGTAGGGAATGGGCCCGAACCAACGCGGGTTGTATATGCCTTGAAAATACCAAAAACATCTTTTACTTTGTTAGGCGCAATACCTAAACCTGTACAAGCACCCGCAGCAGTTGTGTTTGATGATGTTACGAAAGGATATGTTCCAAAATCGATATCTAACAAAGATCCTTGTGCACCTTCTGCCAAAATAGTTTTACCTTCTTTTAAAGCACTGTTTAAATAAAATTCAGAATCAATAAAAGTTAATTTCTTTAATTCTTCAACAGCAGCAAAGAATTCATCTTCCATTTCAGCTAAATTGTACTGCAAATCAACATTGTAGAATTTAATCATATCAATGTGCTTTTCAGCCAACGCATTGTATCTTTCTTTAAAATCTGCCAGTTCAATATCGCCCACACGCAATCCGTTTCTACCGGTTTTATCCATATAAGTAGGACCAATTCCTTTTAAAGTAGAACCAATTTTAGCTTTACCTTTCGATGCTTCCGAAGCTGCATCTAACAAACGGTGTGTAGGTAAAATTAAATGTGCTTTTCTTGAGATTAAAAGTCTTGATTGAACATCAATGTCAAACTTTTGCAAACCTTCAATTTCTTTTTGAAAAACCACCGGATCCATTACAACGCCGTTTCCGATGATATTTATTGAGTTTTTATGGAAAATTCCAGAAGGAATTGTTCTTAAAACGTGCTTAATTCCATCGAATTCCAACGTATGTCCTGCATTTGGACCTCCTTGAAAACGTGCGATAATATCGTACTTTGATGTTAGAACGTCTACAATTTTTCCTTTTCCTTCATCTCCCCATTGAAGACCAAGTAACAAATCTACTGTCATGTTTAGTATGTTAGTCTGTTTTTAATTATTAGTTGTGGTAGTATCTTCTTTTGTTCCGTAGAAATATAAAGAGTGATTGTGCACTTTTATGTTAAAAATTTCTTCGATTGTTTGCTTGATTATTTGAATACGTGGATCACAAAATTCAATAACTTCGCCTGTATCTGTTAAAATAATATGATCATGCTGTTTGTCGAAATACGATTTTTCGTAATGTGACTGGTTCTGTCCGAACTGATGACGGCGCACCAAACCACATTCCAACAACAATTCTATCGTATTATAAAGCGTAGCCCTACTAACACGGTAGTTTTTGTTTTTCATTTTAATGTATAACGATTCAATGTCGAAATGTTCTTCGTTTTCGTAAATTTCCTGAAGAATAGCGTAACGTTCCGGAGTTTTTCGGTGCCCTTTATCTTCTAAATATTTAGTAAAAACGCTTTTTACAATTTCTTGATTTTTATTTTCTTCCATGATCCTTTTTAACAGCACAAATATAAAAGTTTATTACCGATACTAAAAATTAAATGTTTAAAATTAAGCAGTTCCTAAAATACGCGTAATTTTTTCAACACCATCAATGCCCTGAATGTTTTCTATAAGCCTGTTTAATACCTGATTATTTGGAACAATTACGGTAATTTGTCCGTTGAAAATTCCTGCATTAGAGCTTAACGAAATACTTTGAATATTCACGTTCATTTGGTTAGATATTACTCTGGTAAGTTCATTCGTTAACCCTAAACCATCAATTCCCTTAATCATTAACGATGCGTTGAATTCTTGAACAGATGAATCGATCCATTTTGCAGGAAGAATTCTATACGCATAATTCGATTGTAAACTGATCGCATTTGGACAGTCGATTTTATGAACTTTTATACCTTCGTTAATCGTTACAAAACCAAAAACCTGATCGCCCGGAATAGGGTTACAGCAACTTGCCGGTTTATAATCTAGTTTTTCATCGTTTTTACCAAATACCAATAAATCGTATTTTGTTTCGGCAATTTGCTC
>JAVXSC010000130.1:0-7227 GCA_036643355.1 Myroides sp. | reverse complement strand
TACAATTTTTATCTGTTTTAACTGATCTAATCTGTAATAACGTGCATTGCGTTCAGATAATTCCAACAACTGTTTTTTATCGCCTAATTTTGGAACGGTAATGGATATTTTCTCACCCAGATCAACTTCAAACGGAACAATAACTTCTTTTGTTAGCAGCTTAAAACGCTCGCGGATTTCAACAATTCCCAAAACCAGTAATTCATCATCGGTTTCATTCAAACGCTTTTTCAATTCCAAAGTATGCGATCTTATAACGGCACCGTGGGCAATCTGCAGAAAATTGATGTACGCCATAGTTTCGTCTGATACAATAGAAAAAACATCCACATTTGTAATTTTGGGATTTACGATGGTAGATTTTGCCTGATAATTCTCTAAAATCTGCATTTTTTCTTTGACTGCCTGCGCTTCTTCAAACTTCATTTCAGAAGCGTATTGCAACATCAATTGCTTAAATTCTTTCAGGTTTTCCTTAAAATTTCCTTTTAAAAGCTGACGAATATGTTGAATTTTACGCAGATATTCTTCTTCGGTTTCATGTGCTTCGCAAGGTCCCAAACAATTCCCGATATGATACTCCAAACAAACCTTATACTTTTCGTTTTTAATGTTTTGAACGCTTAAATCGTAATTACAATTGCGCAACGGATACAGTTCCCGAATTAAATCTAACAAGGTATGCAAAGTTCTGCCACTGGTGTACGGACCAAAATATTCAGATCCATCTTTAATAAAATTTCGGGTAGAAAAAACTCTTGGGAAACGCTCATTTTTAATGCAAATCCACGGATACGTTTTATCATCGCGCAATAAAATGTTGTAACGCGGCTGCAGGTTTTTAATCAAGTTGTTTTCCAGCAACAGCGCATCGGTCTCGGTTTTAACCACAATGTGCTTTATCGTCACAATTTTTCGAACCAAAACATTCAGCCGCGCATTGTCGTGCGTTTTGTTAAAGTACGATGCTACCCGTTTTTTTAGATTCTTTGCCTTGCCCACATACAGCAACTTCTGGTCTTTATCAAAATACTGATAAACACCGGGTAATTGGGGTAAAGTTTGCAATTGTAAAGAAATATCGGAATTTGTTGTCATAGCGGCATTGGGTTGCACAACAAATTTACATTAAGTTTTTTTATAGGATATGTATAGCTAATAAAAATTGATCTTTTTGCTATATTTTCTTATTTTAGTAAGAATTACAACCTTCATTCTTATCTAAAAAGTCAAAGGAACTGAGGAAGTATAAAGTTGTTGAATAATTGAAGCAAAGACAAAAAATGTATGAAAAAAGAAATTTTAAGCAACGAATTCTGTCCTGAAAATTGGGATGACATGGCTAAAGTTAAAAATGGTAGATTTTGTTCAAAATGCAAAATAAACTTAACAGATTTATCTGAATTTACAATTGAAGAAATTGCAAAAAAACACTATGGACAAGGTAAATGTGTGGCGTTAACAAATGACCAAATTGATTTTATAGTAAATTATAAAAGAATTAAATCAATTGCTATTGCTTCATGTTTATTTATTGGCACTACTTTTTTGAATGTAAGTTATGGACAATCTAAAATAAAAAATGTTGACTATTGCTTAGTTAAAGGGAAACTTACTGGAACTGAAGATGAAAAATTAACCGACCGTCCAATCTATATTTATTTAAAAAATACTGATTCAATTTATGAGACCCGAACAAATGAAAATGGGGAGTTCTCTATTAATCTACCAAAAAATTCAGAAATTGAGCACAGTAATGTTCCCAAACTTATCTCAAAACAAACTAAAAATAAAAAGCGAATTATTGTTAGAAATGTAAAGTTGAAACCAGTAAGGACAAGTCCTGGCTTTTTTTAATAAAAAATGGAATAAGTCAACCGTTATTTATATAATTTAAAGAAATTATTAAGCACAAAACATTCTATAATCGAGACTACTGCAAATTAAAAAAGCGCAATAATAAATACAATATTTGTAATTGTTAAAGGTTAAAAGAGTATCTTTAAGTTATGATTTTCATAAAATTTAATAAATGCACTTTACTACACGTAATTTTGAAATTTTAGGCAAATCGGTTATACCGGGCGAAACAAAAACTATTGAATTAAAAATTGCAACACTACATACAATGACGGAATTAAAGGTTCCGATTATTGTTTCACGATCTGTTTACGACGGACCAACCGTGTTACTTATCGCGGGTTTGCATGGCGATGAACTAACGGGAATTGAAATTTTACGACAGGTTATTCGTCAAGGAATCAATTACCCGAAATGCGGTACCATAATTTGTGTACCGTTGGTTAATGTGTTTGGTTTTGTAAATCAATCGCGTGATTTTCCTGATGGCAGAGATTTAAACCGAGTTTTTCCAGGATCGCAATCGGGTTCTTTGGCAAGCCGTTTTGCTTACCGAATTATGCAGGATATTATTCCCACAGTTGATTATATCATTGATTTTCATGCCGGTGGTCGCGGTCGATTTAATGTACCGCAGATTCGTATCGAACCAAATAATGAAGAATTAGATACTTTGGCAGAAGCTTTTTCTACGCATTTTATTCTGTATTCAAAAAATATCGAAGGATCTTTCCGTGCAGCTTGCGATAAATTGGGTAAAAAATATTTGCTGTTTGAAGCCGGCAAAGCGTTAGATATTAACAACGATGTTATTGAAGAAGCTATTCAGGGAACCATTCGTTTTTTGGATAAACTTCAAATGCTCAACAACAATTTCGCTGTAAAAGAACCTAGCCAAATAATGGTTTGTATTGAAAATTCTACGTGGGTTCGTGCACAATATTCTGGCTTACTGCATAATTTTGTACGTCCCGGAGCTTTAGTGAAAGCTGGTATGCAACTGGGTAAAATTACCGATCCGTATGGTTTGGTAGAAGAGCCCATTTTAGCACCTAACGATGGATATATAATTTGTAAAAACCAAGCTGCCATTGTTTTTCAGGGCGATGCCGTTTATCATATTTCAACCAAATTAAAAAATGACCAAGAAAGAATTACGCAAGAAATATAAAGAATTACGTAACGATTTAAGTTTTGATGCGATTGAAGATTTAAGTCTGCAAATTGCTAATCAAGCCTTGAAACTGCCTATCTGGAATTTCGAAAACTATCATATTTTTCTAACGATACACGAACATAAGGAAGTTCAGACCGATTATCTGCTGCATATTTTAAACGGAAAAGATAAAAACATAATTGTTTCCAAAGCCGATTTTGAAAACCGAACAATGAATCATGTTTTACTGACTGATAATGTAACCATTAAAAAGAACGAATGGAACATTCCCGAGCCACAAAACGGATTTTCGGTTGCAGATGAACAGATCGATGTTGTTTTTGTTCCGCTATTGGCGTACGATGTCTTGGGAAACAGAGTAGGTTACGGTAAAGGTTTTTACGACCTTTTTCTATCGAAATGCAAACCTGATGTCGTAAAAATTGGATTGTCTTTTTTCGATCCTGCAGAAATAATCGAAGATGTGTTTTTAGAAGATGTTCGGCTTGATTATTGTATTACACCTGATACAATAGTTAAATTTTAGTTTTATGAAAAAGTTATTATTTAGTAGAACAGCTCGCTACGCAACTATATTTTTATTGTTGCTGGCATTTTCGGCAACTTTTACCAGTTGCGTTGTAAGACCGCCACATCATAGCGAACGTAGAAAACTTCCACCAGGGCACGAGAAAAAATTACGTGGCGACCGATCGGCAAAACGATATGCACCGGGGCAACAAAAAAAGCAACATCACAAAGAACATAAACAACGAAAAGGAAACAAACGCGGTAGGTAACTACCGTTTTTTTATGAACTTTTTCAAGTACAGACAGCTTCTTTGGCAAAAACCCAAATTATATTTTACCTTTACAAAAAATAAACGTACACATGAATTACATTACAGAAATACTTATTTTATTGTTCTTGGCAATTACTTTTTTACAATCGGGTTACGATAAAATGGCAGATTGGAAAGGAAACGTTGGTTGGTTAAAATCGCATTTTGCAAATACTTTTTTAGGAGATAAAGTTCCGTTTTCGTTAGGAATTATCTTGATTCTGGAATTTATTGCAGGAATTTTAGCATTGGCGGGAATCTGGTTTTTATTTAACGACTGTAAAGAAATTGCTTTATACTCGGGAATTGTTTCTTGCATTACCCTGCTGTTCTTATTACTAGGTCAACGTATTGCAAAAGATTACGACGGTGCACGAACCATTGTAATTTACTTTATACCGGCAATATTTTTAGTTTTTCTACTAAAATAATATTTTTGGCACACTAATTGATTAATCGATATAAGTTATGAAAAGGAAAATTTATTTTGGTTAGTTTAGTTGTAAAAGGTCCCGCAAATGCGGGACTTTTTAGTTTTACTCTTTTAAATTAAATCGATCTTTATTGTATTGAACCTAGAATTTCAAAATCGTTTCCTGAAATATTATTAATGTAAGTATTACCTGAAGTTGCTGTTCCGCCATAACCTATCATTCTAAATTTAATTATTGAAACAGTATTGGTGTTTATGTTTTGTAAATCATAGTACAATGCAAGATCAATGCTTGGGATATTATTTCCCGCAGCGGCTGTAGATGTTAAAGTATATGCACTCCCGATATTTATAAATGTAGTACCGTTTATACTGTATTGCCATTGAATAGTTGTAGATCCTGTATTAGATGTTCTAACATTCATTGCGTTTATTTGCGAAAAAGAAACTGTTTTACCTGCAACAAAACTCAAAGTACATTCAAAAAAATCGCCATTAGGTACGGCATCTGCAAATGCTAAGTTATTAAAATTAGATCCTCCCCATGCATCACCTGCGCCACCGCCTGTTATTGATAAACCCGACCCCCTATTTAGTGTAGCCGTAGTAAGATTAGAATTTATAGCAGAAGCATTAAATGGCGAAGCGCCATAACTTGTAATTCCGTTTACTTCCCAAGAAGCAAAACTTGTAGAAGAAGCTGCTACAGTATTACCGAAAATTTGCCATTTTGTTCCATCCCATCCTAAAAACAACTTTTTATCTTTATCAAAAACAATAAGTCCTTCAGCAGCTGTAGACGATAAACTGCTAATAGCTGCAGATGTTAATCGTGGAGGTAAAAAACCTTTGGTATCTGACTGTACTTCTAGTTCAGCAGAATTGTGTGGAGTTCGTGTATTAATACCCGTTTGGCAAAAACCTTGTATGCCAAAAAGTAGTAAAAAAACGATGTGTTTTTTCATTTGCCCTATTTTCTAAATTTTTCCTTAATATTAAAATGCAGCATTTATTTTATGCCCAAAATGCTAACATTTCTATAAATATAAGATTTTTCTTAACAGAGCACTCTTTTTCAGCATATTATCATCACAAATCTTAGAAATGATTTCATCTTAAGCAGATATTAATGTTATTCCGCTTAAACTAATAGTTCCGACTAAACCATATTCTTTGTTAAGTATAGCTATAATAAGATTACTATTTATAGCCAGAGAGTTTAATGGCGAAGCAAGAAATCTCGAAAAATTTGCTAATCCGTATCGTGCAGCACAACGTGGATTTATAGATGAAGTTATTTTTCCACAAGATACACGTCGAAAATTAATCAAAGCATTTAAAATGCTAGAGAATAAAGAAGTAGCAACACCAAACCGCAAACACGGAAACATTCCGTTGTAGTCTGTTAGATACTAGATTTTAGATATTAGAACCTGCAAGGTCTGCTTGACCTTGTAGGTTTTATTATTTACCACAGATTCACAGATATAAATTAGCACATCGTTTGTTATCCTGAACTCGTTTCAGGATCTCACAAATATTTAACTATAGAATGGGAAGCTGAAACAAGTTCAGCTTGGCAGATCGTTCATTGGTCACTGAGCTAGCCTACGAGAAAGTTCATCGGTTTTTTATTATATTGCAGAAAACTAAAGAAACAAAATGAAATATAGTGTTGAAACTATTTTGAATAGATTTAATTCTGATGATAACCTTGATTTTTTATTCTTTTGGGGTCATTCTGAAAAAGCAGATTATGTTACAAAAGCTTGTTTAAGTCAGTGGTATGAATCAGAATTTAAAGTTGACGAGATTACCTATTTTACCGCAGAGCATTATATGATGACTGAAAAGGCTAAATTGTTTGATGACATCAATATCTATAATCAAATTTTAGAAACGAGAAAGCAAGGTAAGATTAAGGAATTAGGTAGACAGATAAAAAATTTCAATCAGGACATTTGGGATCAACATAAATATCAAATTGTTGTAAAAGGGAATTTTTTAAAATTTAGCCAAAATGAAAAATTGAAAACTTTTCTTATAGATACCAACAACAAAATCTTAGTAGAAGCAAGTCCGTTAGATACTATTTGGGGAATTGGCTTATCTGTTGATGATGAAAAGTAAGAAATCCTCATCTGTGGGAAGGCAGTAATTTATTAGGTTTTGCATTAATGGAAGTAAGAGATCAAATATAATAATATCAAGCTTCGCAAAGTCTCCCGACTTTGAGTAATAATACATCCGAGCAATGCAAGATCAAGTCCGAGCAATACAACATAAAGTCCGAGGAATAGAAGATGAAGTCTGAGCAACACAAAATCAAGTCTGAGCAATACAAGATGAAGCCTGAGCAGGACAAGATCAAGTAAGAGCAACACAAGATCAAGTCCGAGGAATACAAAATCATGCGTGAGGAGTAGAAGATCAAGTGTGAGCAACACAACATGAAGTCCAAAAGATACAAGATTAAGTCTAAAAGATACAATCTTATGACAAATAGACAGAACTTTATGTCAAAACTATATACCATAAGGCTTAACAAATGCAAAACAAACTACAAAAGCCTATTTTTAAGCAACGGAACAATTATTGATACTTAACTTAAACATAAAAACGAATAGCAAAGACTGTTGTTTTTACACTAATATCTTTGCATCAACGAGAGTTCTATCTCACAAAAAACAAAAAAATGACAATAGAAAACAACCACGTAGTTACAATAAACTACAAACTTCATACAATTGAAGCAAACGGAGAAAAAGTATTTGTTGAAGAAACTACGGCAGAAAACCCGTTAACTTATTTACACGGTGTAGGTATGATGATTCCTAAGTTCGAAGACGAAATGAACGGTTTAACAGCGGGCGATAAAAAATCGTTCACTATTTTGCCAGAAGAAGGTTACGGAACAATCGATCCTAATGCTGTGG
>JAVXSC010000129.1:294-7336 GCA_036643355.1 Myroides sp. | reverse complement strand
CCGATGAAAAAGTTCCACTGTTTGTAGTATCCGTTCGGAATCCAAGAAAAATCCATTCGCCATGATTTTAAATCACGCTCAAAACGCAATTGCGTATAAGTAATACCTTTGTTTTTAAAATCGTACCCCGTAGAAAAACCAGCCAACCAACCCGGCGACAGTGTTACGTTTCCGGAAACCATCAGCGAATTATTGGTGATTTCTGATGTACGGCGGGCGTTGTTGTAGGTTAAACTCCATGCCAACGTTAAGTCCCAAGGAATTTCGGTATTGTAAAAAGATGTTTTTGTTTTTTCACGCTTCTTATCATCAAACATCGATTTTTGTCTGTCTGCTAAATCAACCGATTGCCCGAACAAATCATCCCCACGACCACCGTTTTGTATGTTTTGGTTTTCTTTATCGTCTTCGGGATTAGGACTTCCGCCAAACAAAGGATCGGTACTTGCTAAAGAATAATTTACGGTAATATTGGCACTTGTAAGGCGCAACAAACTTCCGCCGTTTGCAATGTTAAATTTATCAATTCTGTTGCCAGCATTATCAATAGCCAGCGGATCTAAAGTTGTACCAAAATTCAGTTGTAATTTATCTTTCAGTAAATTGGTGTTAGCACTCATTCTAAGTGGTGCTAGCTTTAACGAATCGGCAGTGAAATTGTACGATGTACCAAAATTCAGTGAATTTAAAAGCATTACTTTTTTAGGTTCACCCGTTGCAGATTCATCGTCACGAACTTTTGCTTCAAAATTATTTCCTACCGATAAACCTACCATGTTAGACATAGTTTGATTTGGCGCACCAAACAAAGTTCCGTTAAAACGCGAATATTCTTCCATGGTAGTTCCCAATGCATCAATAGCATACGTGTCGTAATATTGATTGAAACTCGGTGTGTAGTTGTAAGAAACCGCTGGGCGAATTACGTGACGAATTGCCTGAATTTTAGAGTTTTTGTTGAAGTTGAATGTTCCATACAAGGTAGTTCCTACATTTGCTCCAAAATTATAAGTACGGTAACTGTCAAAACCATTATTTCTTACTGTTTCAATCTGATTGGTTTCGTTGCTGTAAAAGCGGTCAAACGTATTTAAAACCCAGGTTTCGTTATAGCTTCCTGTCATGGTAACCGACAAGTATTTTAATACTTTAAAGTTGGTGGCTAATGGAATAGTATGTTGAATTCCGGCATCCATTTCATTAAACATTGCCGATTTAAAGAACAATGAATCTGTGGTTTGAATTTGATTTCTACCGCTTAAATTATATTGTAGGTTTAAATTTTGAATAAATCCTTTTTTAGAACCATTTTTTGGTGCAAATGGATACACACGGTCTACACTTGCCTGCACATTTGGCAAAGACATAGTAATTTGCTGCGTATTAGTGTTTTGGGTATGATTTGCCGAAACCGTATAATTTACCTGCGGAACAGATTGTATTGTTTTTGAATAACTTATCGATGATGATAAGGTGTTATTCATGTTTGATCCTATGTTCTGTGTGTTTAAAGAGTTTCGGAAATAGTTACTACTACCCAAGTTAACCGATGCAGAAAAACGCGATGTTGGGTTTGCCTTTGCATCTTGCGAATGACTCCACTGAATATTATAAATTTTGGCTTTCTGGTAATTATCAAAACCACGCTCGCCATCAATCAATGTTTCGTATCTTAAATTAAGATTTCCACTGTATTTATACCTTTTACGATATTGCGATTGAGCATTTAAAGCGTTACTTCCGTTTTGGTAAACGTCACCCAATAAGGTTAAATCAACCATATCGTTAAACGCAAAATAATAACCACCGTTCTGTAAATAGTAACCACGCAAATTGGTATCTCCAAAAGACGGAATAATGAAACCGGAAACAGATCCTTGCGATAACGGAAAAAAAGCAAACGGCAAACCAATAGGTGTTGGTACATCTTCGATAACCAAATTGGTGACACCAGTTACAATTTTTTTGTTAGGAACAAATTTAGCATTCGATGTACGGAAATAGTATTCCGGATTCTCGATATCTTCTGCAGTTGTAAAAATTACATCTTTCATAAAGTAAACCGAATCGTTTACTTTTTTGGTTTTTGCAGCCTTAACATTAAAATCCTGATATTTTGTTCGGGTGTTCCAAACAATCGCTTTTTTTGTTTTTGTGTTGAAGCGAATAGAATCGGGTTCTACAATCTGTGTTCCTTGTTTAAAAACCGGATGTTGTGTTAAATTTCCTAACGAATCTTTAATTCTGCCTGCATAAACTTCTTCCTTTTCATAATCATAAATAATGATTCCTGCCGTAAGTTCGTAATCCTGATACTTAAAAACCGCCTGATTGTACAACGTAACCTTTTTATTTTTCTGATCTAGCTTTTCGTAATCTTTGGCAGTTCTAAACATAGGTGCTTCTAATTGTTGCCCTTGTTTAGGTTTAATACTGTCATTTTTAACAGGCTTTACGGTATCTAAAGTTGCAGTCGTAATTGGTGTTTTTTGAAGTGTATCTTTCTTACTTTCAATATTTAAGCGCTTGTTTACATGAGGGAATTCTTGTGCCGAAACCTTTGACAGTGCGCCCGGAATCAAGATCAAATTAAAAACGATATATATTACTTTTCTATGCAACTTTTTAAAGCTATTTTGTAAAATTGGTAGGTGTGTTTTTTAGACTTCAAACTTACTAATATTTTTTTTTACTTTTAGACTTTTAAATAAGAAACCAAAATATAAAATAAATCATGTTTGTAAATAAGGTTAAAGCTGCTTTTGCTGCCTTTTTAATGTGTATTGGATCAACGGTTTATGCACAAAATTTTAAAGTAGTTTTAGATCCCGGTCACGGAGGGAAAGATCCGGGTGCTATGCGTGGAAATTATGTAGAAAAGAAAATTGTTTTGGATGTTGCTTTAAAGGTGGGCGAACTGCTAAAGCTTGATAAAGATATTAAAGTGATTTTTACCCGAAAAACAGATGTTTTTATAGAAGTTCAAGAACGTACCAAAATAGCAAACCGTGAAAAAGCCGATGTTTTTGTATCTATTCACGTAAACGCGGCAAAAAACACTGCTGCTTATGGTACAGAAACCTATATTATGGGTATTAGTAAAAACGAAGCAAATTTAGATGTTGCAAAACGTGAGAATGCTGTTATTACTTTAGAAGATAATTATGAAAAACATTATGAAGGATACGATCCAAATCGTCCGGAATCTTTGATAGGATTGACTTTGATGCAGGAACAATTCATCAAACAGAGTATTGATCTTGCATCGAAAATTCAGGTTCGTTTTAAAGACGATGTTCTACGAACTGACAGAGGTGTAAGGCAAGGTCCGTTCTGGGTATTGCACAGTGCACTAATGCCGAGTATTTTAGTAGAATTAGGTTTTATTTCAAATAAAGAAGAAGGCGAATATTTGAATTCCGAAGAAGGTAAAAACGAGATGGCTAAAGCTATTGCAAGAGCTATTAGAGAGTATAAAAAAAGTAATGCTAACTAATAAAAGATATGTTGTTAGGAGGGAATTTGGTTATTAGTTTTAATTCTTAATAACGTGTTGTAGGTAAAATCGAGTTAAAAACGAGATATATTACTTTTGTATACAAGTTTTATATACTATTTTTGTAAATTGGAATGGGATTCTGCTTTATGCAGAAATCTTAACCGTTATTTTTTAATTTTAGACTTTATAATCAGAAACGAAAATATAAATATGCTATGTTTATAGATAACTTTAAAGTTGTTGTCGGTGCCTTTTTAATGTGTGTTGGATCAACGGTTTATGCCCAAAATTTTAAAGTGGTTTTAGATCCCGGACACGGAGGTAAAGATTTTGGTGCTGTGCGCGGAAATTATGTAGAAAAGAAAATTGTTTTAGATGTTGCCGAAAAAGTAGGCGACTTGTTAAAAAGAGATAAAGGAATAAGTGTTATCTATACTCGTAAATCGGATGTTTTTTTAGAGCTGAGAGAACGTACTGAAATTGCCAATCGTGAAAAAGCAGATATTTTTGTTTCAATTCACGCAAACGCAGCTTCTAACGCACCAAGCGCTACAGGAACCGAAACCTTTATAATGGGTACAAGTAAAAACGCATCGAATTTAGAAATCGCTAAAAAAGAGAATGCCGTTATTACTTTAGAGGATAATTATGAAACATCTTATTCTGGATACGATCCAAGCAAACCAGAATCATTAATTGGATTAACTTTAATACAGGAACAGTTTGTAACGCAGAGTATTGAGCTGGCATCAAAAGTTCAAACCCGATTTACGAATGATGCCGAAAGAAAAAACCGTGGTGTTAAACAAGCACCTTTTGTGGTTTTGTACACCGCTTTTATGCCGAGTGTTTTGGTTGAATTAGGATTTTTATCGAACAGTGAAGAAGGAGCATACCTTAATAGCGAAGAAGGTAAGAACGAGTTAGCTCGCGGTATTGCCAACGCAATCATCGATTATAAAAAGCAGTATCATTCTGCAAGCGAAAATATTTCGACTCAAAAACCTAGAGAAACTCCTGTTAGAGAAGAAGAACCTAAAAAAGTAGATACGGTTAAACAAAAAGTTGTAGAACCTGCACAAACATCGTCTGTAGATGCATCTAAACCTGCAACTGTTACAAAAACCGGTGTTTCGTTCAAAGTTCAAATTTCTGCAAGTAGTAAAAATGTTGCCTTAACGCCAAGTAACTTTAACGGTTTAAACAACATTTCTATGGTTAAAGAAGGCAATATGTACAAATATTTTTATAATGAAACTACCGATTACGATCATGCTCGTAAAGCTTTAGAAGTTGCTAAAAACAAAGGATACAATTCTGCCTTTTTGGTTGCCTATAAAAACGGTAAAAAAGTAAGTATTAAAGATGCAATTAACAAGTAACTAAAAAAAAGAAGAAAATTGAAAATAGCTATATCAAAAGAGGTAAAAACCGCTGTACTAGTGTTATTATCTATAGGAATGTTAATTTGGGGATATACCTTTTTAAACGGTAAAAACATCTTTAGCAGTTCAAGAACATTTTTTGTGGAATACGAAAATGTAGAAGGTCTTTCTACCGCATCATCTGTAACAATAAACGGAATGGTAGTAGGTAAGGTACATCATATTTCGTTAAAAGGGCAGGGCAAACTGCTGGTAGAATTGGTTATGACAGACAAGGTTGATATTCCGATCTCATCTAAAGCCGTAATTTATTCGCCCGATTTAATTGGAGGGAAACAAATTGCACTTCAAATTAATTATAACGATCCTACCTTGGCAAAAAGCGGCGATTATTTACAGTCTGGACAAATTGCAGGTTTAATTGATGATTTAGGTCAAAGGGTAGATCCTATCGCAAAAAAGCTTGATTCTGTTCTTTACAACGTAAACATTTTGGTACAAACCATAAATAAAACGTTAGATCCGGCTGCACAAAAGAATCTTCAGGATGCTTTGGCACAATTGAATGCTACAATGACAAACGCAAACGCTATTACCGGTAAGTTTGATAGAATTGTATCGAGCAATGAAGCTAAAATCAGCAATATTGTTTCAGATTTTAACACCACATCTAAAAACCTTTCGGCTTTTTCTAACGATTTAGATAAGATTCAATTACAGAAATTACAAGATATCTTAAATAAATTCGACAGTGCAGCTTCAAGCCTTGATAAAATGATGAGCGATGCAAACAGCGGAAAAGGAAACATTGGTAAGTTAATGAAAGAAGAGCAGCTGTACAATAACTTAGAATCGGCAACAAAAGAATTAAACAGTTTGTTAGAAGACGTTAAACTAAACCCACGCCGTTACATAAACATTTCGGTTTTCGGTAAAAAAGCACAGCCTTATGCAGAACCAGTAAAACAATAATCATACAAAACTAAATACAACAAAAACAATAATTAATACATTACAATAATGCACATTTTAAGCAGTATTTTATTTATAGCTTTAACCGTTGCAGGCTTTGGTTTTTTTGCAGTAAATGCCAAAAAAATCTACCGCAATATAAAGCTGGGTCAGTCTGTAGACAGAACCGACCGTTCTGCAGATCGTTGGAAAAACATGCTTTTGGTTGCTTTTGGACAAAAGAAAATGTTTGCCAGACCCATTCCGGCACTTTTGCATTTTGCCATTTATGCAGCCTTTATGATTACCCAGATTGAACTGATAGAGATTTTTATCGACGGTATTTTTGGAACACACCGTATTTTTAAGGAACCGCTTGGTGGTTTTTATACCTTCATGATCAGTTTAATCGAAATATTGTCGGTTGCAGCTTTAACCGCAACAATTATCTTTTTATCACGAAGAAATCTGTTAAAACTTCCACGTTTAAACATGAAAGAATTAATGGGATGGCCTAAAAAAGATGCCAATTTAATTTTAATGATGGAAATTATTCTGGTATTGTGCATTTTTACTATGAATGGAACCGATGAGGTTTTGTACAACATGGGTAAATCGCATTTTGCAGGTCAGGGATCTTTTAACTTCACCATTTCTCAATTCATTGGTCCTGCAGTTTTTGGATCTTTTAGCGAAGGTACTTTGCATGTTTTAGAGCGCATAGGTTGGTGGGGACACTTTATTATGGTGTTATCCTTCCTTAATTATCTGTACTATTCTAAACACTTGCACATTATTCTGGCATTTCCGAATACCTATTTTGCACAAATAGAACCGCTTGGGAAATTTGATAATTTACAGGCAGTTACCAATGAAGTAAAATTAATGATGGATCCTAATGCCGATCCTTTTGCAGCTCCAGCTCCTGATGAAAATGCAGCACCAGCAAAATTTGGTGCGCAAGATGTTCAAGATTTAAACTGGGTACAGTTGTTAAATGCCTATTCGTGTACCGAATGTGGTCGTTGTACATCATCGTGTCCGGCAAATTTAACTGGTAAAAAGCTATCGCCACGTTTAATAATGATGAAAACGCGCGATCGTTTAGAGGAAGTTGGTAAAAATATCGATACCAATAAAGGAACTTTTGTAGATGATGGTAAAACATTGTTGAATGATTATATTACACCCGAAGAATTGTGGGCTT
>JAVXSC010000129.1:0-284 GCA_036643355.1 Myroides sp. | reverse complement strand
GTACTACCTGTAATGCCTGTGTTGAAGCTTGTCCAATAGACATCAGTCCGTTATCTATCATTATGGATATGCGTCGATTTTTGGTTATGGAACAAAGTGCTGCACCAATGGAATTAAATACTATGATGACCAACATTGAAAACAATGGGGCACCTTGGCAGTACAGTCAGATGGATCGTTTAAATTGGAAAGACGAAAATTAACCTATCCATATCATCACTAAAAATAAAGAGAAAATGTCAGAAAGTTTAGTAGTACCTACAATGGCCGAAATGATGGCGCAA
>JAVXSC010000128.1:0-7356 GCA_036643355.1 Myroides sp. | reverse complement strand
CTGTCTGCTTGGAAAGACAATTCTTTTTCGTATAAACTATTTTCAATTTGGGGTATAAATTGTGTTGTAATTTAAAAAGTTGTACAAAAATATTAAAATTTATGATACACAAGCACATATAATTAAAAAAGTAGATTTTAATTAAAATCTACTTTTTCGTTGGTTTATAAAATTAGTCGCAATCGTTCGCCTTTTGGCGTAATTAAATCAATACGAAGCTGTTGCTGGTTTAGTTTTGATAAAATCTCGTTCGCATGTTCAGTATTTTGAATTTTAGACCCGTTCACTGCCAATATTATGGAGTTCTTCAATTCGCCTTCGTAAGGTTTGAAACGTTCGTTAGAAATTCCGTTGATCTTAACACCATAATTTATACCTAACGCTTTTTGTTCTGTTGGCGATAAATTTTCAATTTCAAAACCATTGAACTGTATCTGCGCAATTTCCTTTTTACTTAAAGTAACCAGAAATTCCTTGTCTTGATTGTTTCGCTTTAAAGAAACCTTTACTTCATCATTCGGGCGTTTGGTTGCAATAATACTGTTTAAATCCAAAAACGAATTAATTCCTTTGTTGTCGATTTTATAAATGATATCTCCTTTTTTAAGACCTGCATGTTCGGCACCCGAATTTTTTGTAACGCTTTCTACATAAAATCCTTGTTTAAAATTCAGTTTGTTTTCGGCAGCAACCTGACTGTTTATTTCGTAACCTTGAACACCCAAAATTCCCTGCTGAACTTTCCCATATTCCATTAAATCGTTTACAATTTTCCGAGTCATGTTTGAAGGAATTGCAAAAGAATATCCAACATAAGATCCCGTTGCAGACGATATCATGGTGTTGATACCAATTAAATCGCCGTTCCCGTTAACCAATGCACCGCCCGAATTTCCCGGGTTTACAGCAGCATCGGTTTGAATAAAAGATTGAATTCCGTTTTCTGATAAATTCCGTGCTTTGGCTGATACAATTCCGGCAGTAACGGTTGATGTTAAATTATACGGATTTCCTACTGCCAAAACCCAATCGCCCACACTAATGGCATCAGAATCGGCAAAAGCAGCAAAAGGCAGTTTTTCATTGGTATCAATCTTTAACAACGCAATATCCATTTTAGAATCTGTTCCAATCAACTTAGCTTTAAACGTGCGGTTGTCGTTTAATGTAATTTCCAATTCGCTGGCATTCTGAATTACGTGGTTGTTGGTTACAATGTATCCGTCTTCAGAAATAATCACACCCGAACCTGTACCAACTTGTGCGTAGGTTTTATTACCTCCCTGATATCCGTAAAAATAATCCATTATGGGGTTTCGCGGCGCATTTCTGAACGATACATTTTTAACGTGAACAACGGCATGGATGGTTTTTTCGGCAGCGAGTTTAAAATTTGGTGCTTCAAAAGCAGTATTTCCAACATTTCTAAACGGTGCAGTTGTTGTTATTGTGTTTGAATTGTTCAAGAAAGAATCATGCTCAAAAAACAATTTGTACGATCCCAAAGTTACAACACCACTTAACAACGATGTTGCTAAAATAGTTCCTATATTTTTCATGTTTAAATAGAATGTTTGTTTATTTAACATTAAAATTAAAAGATGTTTAAATAACAAAAAAGCAGTTTAACGCATGTTAACACAACTTAACGAAGCTTTAATAATTGTATATTTGTAGTATGAAAAACGTAACTTTTTTTAAATATCAGGGAACAGGAAACGATTTTGTAATGATTGATAATCGCACGGAGTTTTTCCCGAAGAGAAATGTAGAATTGATTGAAAAATTATGCAACCGAAGATTTGGAATTGGTGGTGACGGATTGATTTTATTGGAAAATGATCCAACTGCCGATTTTAAAATGGTGTATTATAATGCCGATGGTAACGAAAGTACCATGTGTGGCAATGGCGGACGCTGTATTGTTTCGTTTGCTCATTTTTTAGAAATTTTTTCAAAGGATACCACTTTTAATGCGATTGACGGTTTGCATCATGCTACAATTAATGAAGAAGGAATTGTAGCGTTACAGATGATCGATGTTGCAAAAGATACCATAAAAAAGGATACGGATTTTACGTTTTTGTTTACAGGATCACCGCATCACGTTGCAATGGTTAGCGATATTCAGAATTTCGATGTTTTTGATAACGGAAAAAATATTCGTTACAGCGAACAATACAAACCTGGCGGAACGAATGTGAATTTTGTTGAACAATTATCAAACGATTCTTTCAAAATTAGAACTTACGAGCGCGGGGTGGAAGACGAAACGTTGTCTTGCGGAACCGGAGCAACAGCTGTGGCAATTGCTATGAACAATTTAGGTAAAACGGCAACTGACAAAATAACTATTCAGGTACAAGGTGGTGAGGTACAGGTTTCTTTCGATCAAAACGAAGAAAAATATTACAACATAATGTTAACCGGAACTGCGAAACAGGTTTTTAAAGGAGAAATTTCTATTGATTAAATATGTTTTTAAAAGGAAATCAAGTTTATTTGCGTGCATTGGAACCAGAAGATTTATCGTTTCTGTACGAAATTGAAAACGATGAAACCCTGTGGGAAGTCAGCAATACGCAAACACCTTATTCTAAATGGTTGTTGAAAAATTATCTGGAAAACAGTCATCAGGATATTTACGAAGCAAAACAACTTCGATTGGCAATTGTAGAAAAATCATCAGAAAACTTAATCGGATTAATTGATCTTTATGATTTCGATCCTAAAAACAGCAGGGTAGGATTGGGTATTGTTGTTAAAAATCCTTCCGAAAGAAATAAAGGTTTTGGCAGTGAATCGGTAAAACTGCTTTTGGGTTATGCGTTTCAGGTTTTAAACGTGCATCAAATATTTGTTAATGTTGCCGAAACAAATAGTGCTAGTATCAAGCTTTTTTCTAATTTTGGATTTCAAAAAATCGGAGTCAAAAAGCAATGGAACAAAATAGGTTCTGTATATGTTGATGAAACCCTGTATCAATTAATAAATCCTTTAAATGAAAATTAATAAATTAGTAAGCTATGTTTCTGTTGCTTTAATATTCATAGCATTAATATTTGGTTATACTCTTTACCGCAAGGCTTTTACGGCGAATACCAATTTTTCTGAAAAAAGTATATACATTCTTGTTCCAACCGATGCAACGCATGTGCAGGTTCGGGATTCTTTAAAAAAATATGTAAAAAATTACGAATCGTTAGAAAATCTGTTTTCTAAATTGGGCGAATCGGCTACGGTTGAACCAGGAAGATATCTTATTGAAAACGGTTATAGTAATTACAGAATTATAAAAGCATTACGCCACAACGTGCCGGTTAAGCTTACGTTCAATAATCAGGAAACGTTGCAAAAATTGTTAGAACGTATTTCGTCACAAGTAGAACCAGATATTGCCGATTTGTATCAGTCATTCACCGAACCTGCGTTTTTACAGGAAATGGGTATGACAAAAGACAATGTTTTGGCTATGTGTATGCCGAACACGTATGAGGTTTATTGGAATAGTTCGCCTTTAAAAATTAGAAATTTACTACAAAAATCATATCAGAGGTTTTGGAACGATGAACGCAAAGCAAAAGCAAAAGCGTTGAACTTATCTCCGGTTGAAGTTTCGTCATTGGCAGCAATTGTTCAAAAAGAAACAGCAAAAGTAGATGAACGCCCACGTGTTGCTGGAGCTTATTTAAACAGATTGAACAGAGATATGCTTTTACAGGCAGATCCAACCGTTGTATTTGCAAAGAAAGCCTTAAGTAATGATTTTGAACAAGTTATAAAACGTGTTTATTTGAAAGATTTGGTTTTAGATCATCCATTCAATACTTATAAATACAAAGGTGTTCCAAAAGGATTGATCGCAATGCCCGATGAAAGTTCGATAGATGCCGTACTAAATGCAGAAAAACACAACTATATTTATTTCTGCGCAAGTGTAGAGCGAATGGGGTATCATGAATTTGCGAGAACTATTGAAGAACACGCTGCAAACCGAGATAAATATACTGCTTGGTTAACAAAGAATAATATAAAATAAAAAAGGTTGCTGTAAAGCAGCCTTTTTTTAGCAATACCCGTTAGTGTTTGTGATTTTTATTTTAAAAGCCGACCTTTGCAAGCACAATAAAAAAATAAAACACCATGAAAAAATATTTGTTATCTGCATTTTTAGTAGCAAATGCGTCAGCTTGTTTTGCACAAACAACATTAGAAAATATTGGTAAAGTGAGTTTAGGTTTGCAAGGTGCCGAATTTTCGTACGAACTTCCATTAGGTAAAAGTTTACTTTTAGAATCTGCAGCTGGTTTAGGTGTGGGAATGGAATCTGATAAAGATAATAGCAGATATACTTTTTATCTGTTAGATCCTGTACCATTTGTTTCTACAGAATTAAAATGGATCTACAACCGTGAAAAACGCGAAACAAAAGAAAAGAACAATGCCAACAATGCCGGAAATTATGTAGGCTTACAAACAAAATATAGTTTTGGTAAAAATAACAGTTTGGCTTTAAATAAAGTGCTTCTTACTGATATTCATTGGGGATTGCAACGAAGTTTAGGTGCAAAATTTACACTTAATACCAACATTGGTTTAGGTTATATGTACGATTTTGATACAACTTACGGTAACATAGCACCTGTACTACGCGTAAAATTTGGTTACCGCTTGTTTTAATATACAATATCAGTATCAATACATAAGTCGTCATATTCATAAGCCAAAAAAACGTACTTTTGTGCTTCAAGAAATCAATCATGAACTATCTTTCAGTAGAAAATATATCAAAATCTTTCGGGGCGCGTACGCTGTTTGAAGGCGTATCATTCGGTATCAACAAAGACCAAAAAATTGCATTTGTAGCTAAAAACGGAACCGGAAAATCTACCATACTAAGCATAATCAACGGATTGGATTTTCCCGATACCGGTCAGGTGGTGATTCGTAAAGGAATCCGAATGGAATTTTTATCACAAGAACCTCATTTGCAAAATGAATTAACGGTTGAAGAAAGCATTTTTGCATCAGATAACGAAATTCTTAAGGTTATTGAACGATACGAAAAGGCGTTGGAGAACATGGACGATCAAGAAGCATATCAGCTTGCGTTCGACCAGATGGATCAATACAATGCTTGGGATTTTGAAACACAGTACAAGCAGATTCTCTTCAAATTAAAGCTCGAAGATTTAAAGGCAAAGGTTAAAAACATGTCGGGTGGTCAGCGTAAACGTCTGGCATTGGCAATTATTTTGATCAACAAACCCGATTTATTGATTTTAGATGAGCCTACCAACCATTTGGATCTGGAAATGATTGAATGGTTGGAAGATTACTTCGCTAAAGAAAATATTACTTTGTTTATGGTTACGCATGACCGTTTCTTTCTGGAACGTGTTTGTAACGAAATCATTGAATTAGACAACGGAAAAATCTATCAATATAAAGGCAATTATTCGTACTATCTGCAAAAGAAAGAAGAACGTATTGCATCTGAAAACGCTTCGATTGATAAAGCAAAAAACCTTTTTGTAAAAGAATTAGACTGGATGCGCCGTCAGCCAAAAGCACGTACCACCAAGTCAAAATCTCGTCAAGACGATTTCTATGTAATCAAAGATAAAGCCAATTCACGTCGTAAAGAACATGTGTTAGAGCTGGAAATCAATATGGAACGCATGGGTTCAAAAATTATTGAACTGCACAACGTTTCATTGTCGTTCCCGAACAAAGTAATCATGAAAAACTTCGATTACCTGTTTAATCGTGGCGAACGCATTGGTATCATCGGCAAAAACGGAACAGGAAAATCTACCTTTTTAAATATTTTAACCCAAACGCTTCAGCCAGATTCTGGTAAAGTGGTCATTGGCGATACCATTAAAGTTGGTTACTACACGCAAAGCGGCATCAACCCAAAACCCGAGCAAAAAGTTATCGATATTATTAAAGAATACGGTGAATATATTCCGCTTACAAAAGGGAGAACCATTTCGGCAGGACAATTGTTAGAACGATTTTTGTTCGATAGAAAAAAGCAATACGATTTTGTTGAGAAATTAAGCGGAGGTGAGTTAAAACGACTGTATTTGTGTACGGTTTTAATTCAGAATCCTAACTTTTTGATTCTTGATGAGCCTACAAATGATCTTGATATTGTTACGTTGAACGTGCTGGAAAACTTTTTGTTAGATTATCCGGGATGTTTACTGGTAGTTTCGCACGACCGTTATTTTATGGATAAAATTGTTGATCATTTATTTGTGTTTAGAGGAGAAGGTGAGATTGAAGATTTCCCGGGAAATTATTCTGATTTTAGAATTTACGAAGATTCTGCCGAGCCTGTGAAAGATGATGCTCCGAAAGAAAAAGTGAATTGGAAAGGCAATCAGCCTAAAAAAGGTGGTTTGAATTTCAATGAACAGAAAGAGTTTTCTAAAATTGAACGCGAAATAAAAGATTTGGAATATCAGAAAAAGCAAATCGAAGACGGTTTTTCAAACGGAACTATTTCTGATGATGAGATGATCTCAAAAGGATTGGAACTTCAAAAAATAATCGAAAATTTAGAACAAAAAGAAGAACGCTGGTTTGAACTTTCTTCAAAGTTAGAAGAATAAAAATATGGTAAAAGAAGAAAGACCTATCAAACGATAGGTCTTTTTTTATTAATTCAATTTCTCAACTGTTTCTCTCCAGATATCTAATTCAGGAATTCCCGGTTTGCGTTTTCCAAAGAACTGAACAATAATATCGCCCATTTCGTTGAAAACCTCAATTGCAGTAACTACACCATCTTCGGTTGGTTTGCGAACAACCCATGTTTGTGCAATTTTGCTCATATCTAAATGCAGGTTAAAATCAGGATCCATGATGTTGTACCATTCTTGGTGCCACATAGTTTTACGTACGCGACCTGTATGAATCTGAATGTTTCCTTTATTACCAACAAAAACCATAATTGGTGTTTTTTCTTTAGCAACTTCTTCTAACATGGTAACAATTCCGTCTTTAGAAATTTGTTTTGCATGAAAATCAGACGGAGCCAAACGTAGAGCTTGTGTACGGCTAACACCAAATTTACGTAACATCATAAAAAAGTCGTGCGTATCTTTTAGCTCCAACCAAGCTTGTTTAAATCCTTCAACATCAATTTCGTTGTCTGGTTTTTCGTCTAAATTTAATTCGTAAGCTTCCGATGTTTCAAACGGTTGCTGATCTTCATCTTTATATTTTTCAACCAAGGCTTCAAAAGCTTCCACATTACTATCGGCAGTTAAAAATATTTTGTGGATAGCATCGCCATCTTTTCCAAAAAACTGAATGCTTCTTGATGTTCCGCGTGCGTTTTCT
>JAVXSC010000127.1:0-7428 GCA_036643355.1 Myroides sp. | reverse complement strand
TTTCATTGCAGGTCCGCCCGGAATAACTTCGGTAATTTCGGTATTCTGATCTTTTTTACGAAGCTGTGCACCAATTCCTTCCATAGAACCCGCCATGCTTTCGTCGAATTTTTGTTTATCGTCTGGAGCAAGATAATTCGTATGCGGATCAAACTGCTCTAAAAGGGTGTTGATGTAAACCGATAACCATTCTTCACGAGAAATCTCTTCGAAAAATTCGAAAAATTCGTTCAGTGATTTTAAAGTTGTTTCACGCGATTCTTTTTCCAATTCGGCAAAGTTTTTCTTTGGTTCTTTACCAATAGAATCTTTTTCCTGAAGCTTTAACTTATCTTCGATGCTCGAAAGTACGTTCAACTTCAACTGCTTGCGCCAACGCTCTTTAAGCTCTTCTTTGTTTTTAGCCCACGGTTGTTTTTCGTAATCGGTATCAATCGATTCCTTCACGGTAAAATCTATAGGTTTAGCCAAAATTTCCTTGTAATACGTTTTTGCTTCCTGAATTCTGGTTTGAAACAACGGATAACTTTCGTTAAAAAAGTTGATGCGCTGTTCTTTAAACTCATCATCTATCAAGGTTTTATATTTATTTAAAACCTCAATATCAGATTCCAGTAAATAGCGTTTGTTACCATCTATAACCTTTAAATAGTTTGTATATACTTTTTCCGAAAAAGCGTCGTTTAAATCTGCCGGATGATAATGCGCATTTGTAAGCACAAAATTTAAAACACCCATTAAAAACGCTTCTTTTTCCGGATCCGGATCTGCCGATTTTTTAAACGGAATAAAACTCCATAATGCTGCAGCAAGCGCCACAACAAGTATCAATACTTTATAATTTCTCTTCATAAATTGCCAAATAGCAGTCATCAAATAATTTTCAACTAAAGTAAATAAATTCTTATTACAAAAACTATTAAAGGATAAATAAAATTTTGTTAACTGTTTTAAGCGGGTACTTGTTTTAAGGGCTTTTTTAATTAAAATGATTACTTTTACGGTAACAAAAGTTTTTTTATGAAAAAGCCATTGATTTTAGTAACGAACGACGACGGAATTACAGCTCCGGGAATTCGTACTTTAATTAGTATTATGAAAGAAATTGGTCAGGTTGTGGTTGTAGCACCAGACAGTCCGCAATCGGCAATGGGGCATGCAATTACCGTAAACAATACCTTGTTTTTAGAGCAGGTTTACATTGATAAAGACGAAATAAAAGAATTTGCCTGTTCGGGAACGCCTGTAGATTGCGTGAAAATTGCAATTGATCAGATTATTAAAGCAAAACCGGATATTTGTGTTTCGGGTATTAATCATGGATCCAATTCAGCTTCAAACGTAATTTATTCAGGAACCATGTCTGCGGCGGTAGAAGCTGGTATGAGCGGAATTCCGGCAATAGGTTTTTCTTTGGCTGATTTTAGTTGGAACGCTGATTTTGAACCGATTAAAAAGTTTGTGAAAAAAATTACGTTGGAAACACTTAAAAACGGTTTGCCCGAAGGCGTTGTTTTAAATGTGAATTTCCCAAAACTGGCAGAAAAAAGCATCAAAGGAATTAAAATATGCCGACAGGCAAAAGCTACGTGGGTTGAAAAGTTCGATGAACGCACCAATCCGCATGGAAAAAAATATTATTGGTTAACCGGAACTTTTGTAAATCACGACAAAGGCGAAGATACCGATGAATGGGCACTTGCTAACGGATACATTTCGGTAGTGCCTGTACAATACGATTTAACTGCTTACCACGCAGTACAACAACTTAATACATGGGATTTGTAATGGATCGATTTTTAAAATTTTTATTGGGAACTTTTTGTGCATTGGCAGTTTCGTTTGTATGCGGCTGCGTTTTATTTTATCTGTTTACAAAGATGAATCCTTTAGACGGTGGTTTGATTTTTAAAATGACCGATGTATCAACCAAAGCATTTTCATTGGGATCAATTCCTAATATCGGTTTGTTCTATCTGTTTTTAAACCGCGAAAATTACTTTAGTGCACGCGGCGTTATTTTCTCGTTTATACTAATTGCCTTCTACATTATTTTTAGTTAATGAAATATTACATTATAGCCGGCGAAGCTTCGGGCGATTTGCATGGAGCCAATTTAATGAAAGCTCTTTTTAAGGAAGAACCTAATGCAGAAGTGCGTTTTTGGGGTGGCGAATTAATGCAGCAGGTTGGCGGTACGTTGGTAAAACACTATAAAGATTTGGCTTTTATGGGCTTTGCAGAAGTTGTAGCCAACTTAAGAACCATTTTTAAGAATATCGATTTATGTAAGAAGGATATCAAAGCGTTTAATCCTGATGTAATTATTTTTATTGATTATCCCGGTTTTAATATGCGCATTGCTAAATGGGCAAAAAAAGAAGGTTTTGATACGCACTATTATATTTCGCCACAAATCTGGGCTTGGAAAGAAGGCAGAATTAAAGCGATAAAGCGAGATGTAAATCAAATGTACACCATTCTCCCTTTCGAAAAAGACTTTTACGAAAACAAGCACAATTATCCAGTACATTATGTTGGACATCCGCTATTGGATGCTATTGAATCATTCAAAAAAAATCAGTCGGTAGATTTTAGAGGAGTTTATGGTTTGGATGATCGACCAATAATTGCCTTATTGCCAGGAAGCCGCAAACAGGAAATTTCAAAACTGCTTACCGAAATGCTTCGTATTGTGGATTCGTATCCGCAGTTTCAATTCATTATTGCAGGAGCACCAAGTTTAAATGCCGATTTTTATAAGCCATTCATCAAACAAGAAAACGTACAGTTAATCTTAAACGATACTTATAACCTGCTGAATAATTCGTACGCAGCCATAGTAACATCGGGCACGGCAACGTTAGAAACTGCCTTGTTTAATGTGCCACAAGTGGTGGTTTACAAGGGTAACGAAATATCGTATCAAATTGCAAAGCGTGTGATTAAATTAAAGTACATTTCGCTTGTAAATTTAATAATGGATGAACAAATTGTTACCGAATTAATTCAAAAAGAGTGTAATACAGCGAACATAAAAAAAGAATTCGATAAAGTTATCAACAATTTGGATCGATCTAAAATGCTTGCAAAGTACCATGAATTAAGTGAATTGTTAGGCGGAGGCGGAGCGAGCGAGCGAGTTATCAACATAATTAAGAAAACTTTAAGAACTTTTTAGGAAGTTTAAGAAAATTAAAAAACCTATATTTGTGTTATACCAAAGCAAAGATTATAAATTCTATTATTCAAAATATTAATTAATGAAAAATTTAGCTTTAACGTTAGTAACTTTGTTTACTGTATGTTTAAGCACAGAGGTTGCTGCGCAAAGCAAAAAACCTACTGTGACAACTACATCAAAGATACAGAAGGCAAAGGAAGAGGCTACAATTGCCAACATTAATAAACAAATGAACGCAATTGATGACCAGTTAGACAATAAAACGTCTAAAAAAGCTGAAAAATCAAAATACTGCTATTTAACCGAACAATTGCTTAACGTAGCAAACGATTATCAGGGAATACGTTACCAATGGGGTGGAATGTCACGCACAGGTATGGATTGTTCAGGTTTTGTTAAAAATGCATTCAATCAGTTTAATATAGAGTTACCAAGAACTTCAAAAGAAATGGCATCACGCGGTGAACGCGTATCTTCTACAGATGCTAAACCTGGTGACTTGATTTTCTTTAAAAATGGTGGTTCAAGAGTGATAAATCACGTAGGAATCGTAATTGAAGTAGATGGAGACGATATTAAATTTATCCATTCTGCAACATCTAAAGGTGTTTCAATCAATTCAACGAAAGAAGCGTATTACAGTAAAGGGTTTGTACAAATAAACCGCGTTTACGACAGACAAGTATTATAGTTAGTTATTTAATATTCAAATTTTCATATCTTTATTCTAATGAATAAGGTAATGAAATATCCAATTTATCCCATTACATTTTCTTATGTTAGTGGGATTTTTTGTGGCTTTTATTTTAAGCTTCCAAATGCTGTTGTGCTTTCGGTTGCTGTTTTATCTTTCGTGGCTTTAGTATCTCTTTGCATTTTACAGCGAAATAAAGGTTTTAACAGTAAGTTGAATTTATTTACTATTCTGGCTGTTTTTAGTTCTTTTTCTTCGCTTGGATTTCTATCGTACAGTTTTAATAACGAGCCCATAATTATCGATAATTTAAATGAAAAGGAATTTACGATAAAAGTTACCGATGTTTTAAAATCGAATGCTTATTCGCACCGAATGTATGCCGATCTGGTATCCCAGAAACAAGAGCCCAAAGTTTTGGTTACCTTTTCAAATAAATCCACAATTCCTAAAGTCGGTACGGTTTACAAATTGGTCGGAACAATTAAGAAAGTTTCTGAACCAAGAAATCTTTACGATTTTAATTACAGCGAATATTTACGACTGAAAAATATTCATTATCAGATAACATCTTACCACGAACCTTTTATAATTACCGAGGAAAAATCTTTTCAATCGATCATTATAAGTGGTAGAGATTATCTTACCAGACAGTTTTCCAAATTAGGATATTCAGAGAAAACACAAGGTTTTATTCAGGCGCTTCTTTTTGGTATTAAAACCAATTTAAACGATGAAATTCAGCAACAGTTTAAAGATTTCGGAATTTTGCATGTACTTGCAGTATCGGGAATGCACGTTGTATTGTTGTTTTCAACCATTTCGTATGTTTTGCAAAAATTGCGTGTTTCAAAAAATGTAATAACCGTAATATTGATTGTCTTTCTGTTGATCTTCAGTTTAATGGCTGGATTTTCAGGATCGGTAGTTCGTGCCGCATTAATGTGTTTAATGACGATTGTTGGGACTTTAGCCGGAAGAAGAATTCATACAATCAATCTTTTGGTGGGCAGCATGCTGTTAATTCTACTTTTTGAACCTAATTATTTGTTCGATGTCGGTTTTCAGTTAAGCTATCTTGCCGTGTTTTCCATTGTGTTTTGTTACCCGGTGGTTCAACATTATTTTACGTTTAAAAACTGGATTTTGAACTATTTTGGTCAGTTGGTTGGTGTATCGTTAGTTGCGCAATTAGGCGTTTTACCATTGAGTATTTATTATTTTAAACAGATTCAGCTCTTATTCTTGATAGGAAATATCATTGCGATTCCTATAACATCATTTTTACTTTGTGCATGGTTTATACAGATGCTTTTAAGTTTGATTTCGATTGAGATATTTGCACTGATAACGCCGATTTTGAGCTGGATAAGTACTTTTTGCTTTGATGTTTTAGGTAGCCTTTCTGATTATTTTTCCATTAAAACGATCGATTTTCATTTCGGGATTTTACAGACCATATTGGCTTTGTTGATGATTTTTACGATATTTTGGTTTTTCCGAAAAAAGGAACTAAACAAAGTATATATTTTCCTGTCGATAGTAGTTTTGTTTCAATTGATAACCTTAAAAGATATAATTGAAAATAGAAGTAAAGACGAAATTGTAGTAATGAGCGATGCCGATAATGTGATAATTCTAAACAGAATAGGAGATCAAATCAATCAAATTGGTAACGCAAATAAATATACGTTGCAAAGCCTGAAAAATTATGAACTGCACACAAATTCTAAAGTCAAAACTATAGATTCGATGCAAAATTCTTTTGTGTTGAAAGGTAAAAAGTGGCTTGTAATTGATAGTTTGGAAGTGTATCCGAAACAACAGTATGATTATGTGGTTTTATATCAGAATCCAAAAATCAATTTAGACCGACTGATGCACGATGTTCAACCCAAAATGATTTTGTTGCACAATGGTAATTATCAGTATTTGATTGAGGAATATGTAGACTATTTTAAGAAAAGAAAAATCCCTTACCACGATATGCGTACTAAGGGAAGTTATGTTGTAAATTATAATTGAGGTAATAAATCTGCTGGTGTATTGTACCCAACAATAGATTTTTGAATTTTTCCATCCGAATTAATCACAATCATTGTTGGATAGCCCGGAACTTGTAGGAAACCTGTAAACTGATGCATACCGTTTCTTGAATTTTTTCTTGCTTCCTGATAATCTGGATTCGTGTATAATTTTCCACCAAATTGAAATTCTTCGTTACCTTCGGCGTTAAATTTTACTGCATTATATTTTTCGTTGATTGCTTTTATAACCTTGGCATCAGAGAATGTGTTTTTATCTAACATTTTACAAGGACCACACCAAACAGTGTAAGCATCAATAAAAATAGGTTTTTTGTTCTTTTTTTGTGCTGTAAGTGCATCTTTCATGCTCATCCATTTAATTTCTTGAGCCTGGCTAACAAAACAAGCCATAGTAAATAATACTAATAATATGCTTTTTTTCATTGTTTAAAAATTAATACGTAAATATAAAAAAAATCCGATAGCAAAAACTATCGGATTTGTTATTTTCAAAAAGCATGCCTTATTTAACGCCATGCATTAATTTTTTAAGAATCGGATTCAACATCATTACCAATAATCCTGCTGCAATTGGTACAATTGTAAAGATTAAGAAGAATGTTGATAAAGAGTATTGTGCCGTAATGTTTTCGATTTCGCCACCAACTGCTGCTGCCAATTTATTTCCAATCGCAATCGCAAGGTACCAGATACCGAACATGAAAGCAATCATACGAGCAGGTACTAATTTTGAAACGTATGATAAACCTACTGGAGATAAGAATAATTCTCCTAAAGTATGGAACAAGTAAGCCAAAACTAACCAGATCATTGAAACTTTAACTCCTTCTTGAATTCCGTGTGAACCATAAGCCAATAATCCGAAACCAATAGCCATGATAATTAAACCAAGTCCGTATTTAACGGCTGCTGGCGGATTGAATTTAGAATCCCATATTTTAGAAACAGAAGAAGCCAATGCAATGATAAAGAATGAGTTTAAAATTGAAAACCAAGTAGGATCAATCTCTGAAGCAGATTTACTGAATTCATTGTTTAACATCCAGATAGCTACACCCCAAACACCTAAAAACGTAATTGCTAATACAATGTTTGATGCCGGTGCTTTACCAAAAGTTTGCTTTGCCAATAAGAAAAGAACCCAAGAAATAATAACTAAAGGAACTACAGTTAGCAATGTATTTATAATGTTGAATGTTGTTAATGATGGTCCGAATAATGTACGATCTACATTATCACGAGCGAAAATTACCAAAGAGGATGCACCTTGTTCGAAACTCATCCAAAAGAAAATCGTAAAGAATGCGAAAATGGTAACAGCGATCATTCGATCTCTAACCACAGGCGAATATCTAACAACGCGCGATACAACTAAAATCAAGAATAAAACCAAACCTATTACAATAACTGCAATTGATCCGTCCATTCCGAATAATTTTTTAGGTAATATGTGAATACCTCCAATTTTCGATAACGGATCATTAAAAGCATATAAAAGTCCA
>JAVXSC010000126.1:0-7480 GCA_036643355.1 Myroides sp. | reverse complement strand
AATAAAATCCCCGAAATTTCTAGAAATATTGATGAAGTTTATAAAGAAGCATTACAGCATTTTGATTCTGAGAATATAATCTTAATAGGAGATTCGGTAGGAGGAACTTTATTGATAACGCTTACGCAAAGATTAATTGAAAATAAAATAAGGTTACCAGATAAACTGTTTTTAATTTCTCCGGTTATTGATCCGTCTTTTAAAAATCCGAAGATTGATCTGATTGATAAAACAGATCCAATACTCTCTAAAAAAGGAGTGTTAAGTGCTAAATTACTATGTGCTGTGGATGGTAATTTAAACGATCCGTTACTTTCTCCTATAGCAGGCAGTGTAGATAATTTTCCTGAAACCATTCTCTTTATTGCAGACAATGATATCACATTTCCTGATCAGCAGATTTTTATAAAAAACTTAAGTAATGCAAAAGTTAAACATAGAGTATTTATAGGTGAAGGGATGCCCCACATCTGGCCGCTTTTACCTGTAATGAAAGAAGCTGGAGTAGCATTGGACAAAATGATAAAGCTTTTAAACTTAGAAGGATAATTAGTAGTATTTAAATATTCGTCTATTAATCATTGCTAGTAACAAATAATTAAATTGCGATTGGTTTGAAAGGCTGTTTTATTCTTTACCAATTACTTCCAGATTTTCAAATCATAGGCAGCCTGCCAAAACTTAAACTCAAGTTTGGAAGCTTTGATAAAAGCTTCATTCATTCGGTTTCTTATTTCTGGAGTTGTGTTTTCAGCGGCTTTGTTGCAAATTTCGATAGCGGTTTTAACGGCAACGGCAAAATCTTCTCCGCAGTAAGTTTCAATCCAGCTTTGATAAGGATTTTCTGATGCTTGTTCAAGATTCAAAATATAATCTCCGACTTCCTTATAAATCCAAAAGCAAGGTAAAGTTGCTGCTAAAGCCACTTCAACAGGTTCAAAAGCTGCGGTACTTCTCAAAAAATGAATGTAATGATGACAAACGGGTTCTAAAATTCCTTTGTCTGAAATTTCAAATTCTTTAAAATAAGATTCGTGCAAAGCATTTTCCACAACGATTGCGTTTTCGGCAAATCTCATGTAAGCCAAAGCGTCTTCAATCTGATGCGCTTTACTTCCAATTAACGCTAAAGTTCTTCCAAAATGTTCCAGATACAAAGAATCCTGAGCAATGTAAAACTGGAATTTTTCTTTGTCTAAAGTTCCATCTGATAATTCCTTAATAAAAGGCATTTTAATGATGTCTTGATAAATATTTTCAATTGATTTCCAGGCGTTTTCAGACCAATTCATTTTTTATCAATTTTTGAGGATTAAAAAAGTGATTCAAAGGACCATTTCCTTTTCCGGTTTGGACATCGCTTCCTGCAAGAATCGCTTCTGAAACGTAGTTTTGAGCTAAAGCTACAGCTTCGTCCATAGATTTTCCTTGAGCAATGAAAGAAGCAATCGCAGATGACAATGTACAGCCTGAACCGTGGGTATTTTTTGTATTTAATTTTAAAGATTCAAAAGTTTGAAAATCGTCTTTATCACTATAAAATAAAGATGTAATTTTTTCGGTTGTTTGATGACCGCCTTTCAGTAAAATATACTTACAGCCTAATTCTTTAATATTCTCTCCGGCAATTTTCATATCGTCTAAAGTTTTCACTTCCATATTGGCTAAAATGGAAGCTTCATCCATATTCGGAGTGATAATATCTGAAATCGGGAAAAGTTTTTCGATAATTGTCTGAATAGTTTCTTCTACAATCAGCCGATGTCCGCTTGTTGCCACCATTACGGGGTCAAAAACAATCGGTATTTTTTTATATTTGGCTAAAGTTTCCACAATCGTTTCAACCAATTCTGGCGTGTGAACCATTCCAATTTTTATGGCATCAGGAAAAATATCGTCTAAAATTGATTCAATCTGTTCTGAAACCGCCTGAACGGGAATCGGAAAAATATTTCGAACGCCTATCGTATTCTGAACAGGCAAAGCCGTTAAAACCGAAGTTGCATAGCATCCCAAAGCCGAAATCGTTTTTATATCAGCCTGAATTCCTGCGCCTCCACTTCCATCGAAACCTGCAATCGTGAGAACTGATGGATATTTGTATTTTGTCATTTATTGATTTCATTTTTTAGATTAAAAGCTGCTTTTTGAGGATTTTCAGCAGTGCATATTTCCGAAACTACAGCGATACAATCTGCGCCTGCATGCATCACAGCTTTGGCATTTTTTAAATGGATATTTCCGATAGCAACCAAAGGTTTTTCTGTCAGTTTTCTGATTTTCATTAAACCTTCCAATCCCCATTCTGTAACCGTATCTGTCTTCGTATCAGTTCTGAAAACCGGACTGATTCCTAAATAATCTGAAACCATAGTTTCTTGATTTTCAAGTTGCTCCAAATATTCAATAGAATATCCAATCATCTCATTTTGAAATGAATTTCCTCTTAAAACTGTTGGCTGAGTATCATTATTCCCAACGTGAATTCCAAAAGCATCGACTTCTTTGGCCACGAAAGTATTATCATTAATGATTAAAGGAATTCCATATTTGTCAGTGATTTCTTTCAGACGAATTGCTTTTTCAAGAAAATTCTGGTCAGAAGCATTTTTCTCACGTAACTGGATGATGTCTACTCCACCTAAAATTGATTGGTCAGCAACTTCAAGAAAGTTTCGTCCTTTACAATCTGCTTCGGAAATTACCAGATACAATTGATAAGGAAATGATTGTATTAAACTCATTTTTTAGAAACTTTTATATTTTCAGAAAATTCCTGTTCAGAAATATTGTAAAGCTTATCTAAAATATTCATTTGAAGACTTCCCGATCCATTTGAAATCTTTTCAGACAATTCTCCAGCAATTCCTAAAAGAGACATTGCAGCAACGGTAGATTCGGTTTTATTTTCAGAAATCGCAGCAAAAGCTCCAATAATTGCCGAAGCAGAGCAACCTAAACCTGTTACTTTAGTCATTAACGGATGTCCGTTTTCAACAAAATAAGTTTCTTTATCATCGATAATAATATCCGTTGCGCCCGAAATACAGACTACAGACTGATAATTTTCAACAAGACTTTGAGCTGCAGAAATAGCTTCATTACTTTCTGCAGTACTGTCGACTCCTTTTGTAATGGTTTTGTTAGCTTTTGCTAAAGCGATGATTTCAGACGCATTTCCTCTGATAATGGTTGGCTTAAATTCTAAAAGTTTTGCTAAAACTTCATCTCTGAAAGAAGTTGCGCCCGCTCCGACTGGGTCTAAAATCCAAGTTTTATTGAGTCTATGAGCTTCTTCCGCAGCAATCAACATTGATTCAGACCAATATTCATCGAGTGTTCCGATATTGATAACGACAGCATTCGAAATAGCGACCATTTCTTTGATTTCAGATTTTGCGTGAGCCATAATCGGTGACGCTCCAACTGCCAAAAGCGCATTAGCGGTATTGTTCATTACAACAAAATTCGTCATATTATGAACAAGCGGCGATTGATTTTTTACAGATTGAATGTAATTCCAGAGGTTGTTTCCCATTTACTTTTAATTTTAAATAAGCTTTAGGAAAACAGATAGAATAGAAAGAAAACATCAAAAGATGTATTCCTGCTTTTCCCTACGTCGATGTGAGTCGTATCAGGTTCAAAGGGACTCTCTCAATTCTTTTCAGAATACCCCTAAAGCTTGAAACAAATATACAAATGTTTGATAGATTGACAATTATTTTGATTTTCAGATTAAATATAACCTCAAATCATTTATTATTGTATTGGGCTTTTAACGTTTAATTATTGTTTTTTGAAAACTATTTTAGAAAATCAAGATGAATAATTAAAAATTATTAGTAAAACTATTGAAATGTTATACGGTTAATCGAAAATAAAAGTAATGGTAGGATATTAATGAAGAAAGATAATAATTTTATTAGAAATTAAATTTATAACCCTAATAAGAATTATTTATCTGTTATTTTAATTCTTTTTTCTATACTCAGTATAGAAAAAAAGGCAAGCGACCTACATCGCACCGCTACAACCACATACCTTTGCTGTGTTCCCACCCTGGAGGAGTCTGCAGGAGCTGGTCGTGTAGGACTTGCCGTTGCAAATATACAAACAAATTATATTTTAGCAAGCCTTTTGCCAAATAAAAAAAGGGTTGTATAATTGTACATCTAATTACATAAACCATGAAAAAATATAAATACCTAACTGTCTTTACTTTATCATTATTATTTGTTGCTTGTAAAGACGAAAAAAAATTAGAAAAAATTGAATTTTCTAATTTAAAACAAACTTACACCTTAAAAGAAGATGTCAATTTACAGTTAAAAAGCGATGCCGGTAACGAAATCGATTCTGTACAATATTTCATCAACGATATAAAAATAGGTTCGGTTAAGGCAAATTCTGTACTTACTTATAATTTATCAAATGCAAAACACGGCATTCAAAATATTAAGGCAATTGCTTACACTAAAGGTAAAACCAATGAAACTACAACAAAATTTGATGTGTTGTCGCACGTTCAGCCTGCGGTATATTCTTATACTATTGTAAATACCTATCCACATGATATTAAAGCTTACACACAGGGATTAGAATTTTATGGTGATTTACTGATTGAAAGTACCGGTAACGGTGAAGGAATAGGAACACGTACCAAAGGAAAATCAAGTATTCGTAAAGTAAATGCCAAAACAGGTGAAGTTATAAAGATTAATGAATTAGACGATGCTATTTTTGCGGAAGGAGCAACAGTTCTAAACAATAAAATTTATCAGTTAACGTATAAAAATAACGAAGCTTACGTATATAATTTAGAATCGCTACAAAAAGAAAAAACGTTGCCATATTTTAAAAATACCGAAGGTTGGGGGTTAACGAATGATGGAACTAATTTGTATATGACCGATGGAAGTGACCGAGTATATAAAGTAAATCCTGCAGATTTTACTTTGATAGATTATGCTGTAGTTTCAACAAATCGTGGTACTGTTCCATCAGTAAATGAACTAGAATGGGTTAACGGCGAAATATATGCAAACTTTTATGGTCAGGATGCGATAGGTGTTTTTAGTCCGATTGATGGAACTGTAAACGCCGTAATCGATCTTAAAGATTTAAAAAGTAAAGTTACACCACACCCAGATTTAGATGTTTTAAACGGGATTGCCTATAATAAGAAAACGGACACTTTCTTTGTAACCGGCAAAAACTGGGATAAAATGTTCGAAATTAAAATCAATAAATAATATAAAAAAAGCCATTATTTCTAATGGCTTTTTTTATACAAAATCCTTTAAAATATAATAGTTCTTTGTTAGGCTTCTTAAAAATCGACTGTACAATAGTTTATAAAGTAGCCAAAGTATAAGTAAAATTACTATAGTACAAACCACGCAGGTTAAAATTATTGCGGCGTAAAATGAAAAACTGTCATCTAATGTTGTGTCATTTGTACCCGATACTATGGTTTGGTATATCGTTATGTAAATAATAATCAGATAGGCAACCAAAATTAACGAAAGGTATAATTTCAACCCGTTTTTTGCATTTTTTACGCTTAATAATAATGTTTCAACTGTATTTTTAGCTTTTATTTTATAAATTAAATAGGCACATATAAGTGTAAAAACTACAGGTAAAATTAAAAGAGCATAATCTGCAATTTGCAAAAACAACGATGGTAAAGTATTCACATTTTGTTGACTATTTATTTGATAGACAAAACTAGAAAATACAAAAAAGGTCAATATCAGAATATTTATAATGCAAATCCATAACAAACTGCGTATCGATTTTTTCTTAATAGCATCATATAATTCATCACGACTATTAAATTTCGCAGTATTTATATCAGCATAAGTATCTTTAAAAAAATTTAAACCCTTCATGTATTGTTAATTTTTATGCAAAATAACAATATATTTTACAATTAACAGCCAAGCGTTCAAAAACAAAATAATACTGCAATTATTATCATTTACTTCGTAATTTTGTAGTAATTCAAATAGTTTTAAATATGATGAATATTCCAGATTCTAGCAATCCTAGAGTCGTTATCATAGGTGGTGGATTTGCAGGTGTTGCAATAGCACAAAAGTTAAAAAACAAAGCATTCCAAGTTGTTTTGCTAGATAAACACAATTATCATAACTTTCAGCCCTTAATGTATCAGGTGGCAACCGGCGGATTAGAGTCTGGTTCTATCGCGTATCCAATGCGTAAGATCATTAAAGAGCACCGCGAAGCTTTTTTTAGAATGACTTTGGTCGAAAAAATCGATACCGAAAACAAAAAAGTTATTACCGATATCGGAACAATTTATTACGATTATTTGGTCATTGCAACAGGTTCTACCAACAATTATTTCGGAAATAAAGAGATTGAAAAAAACAGTATGGTAATGAAAACCATACCCGAAGCTTTAAATATTAGAACTTTACTGCTTGAAAATTTCGAATTGGCTTTGCAAACAAACGATATGAACGAACGTAAAGCGTTAATGAATTTCGTAATTGTGGGTGCAGGACCAACCGGTGTGGAATTAGCCGGAGCTTTGGCAGAAATGAAAAATGCCGTTTTTCCTAAAGATTATCCCGATTTGGATATTTCTATGATGGAAATTAATTTGGTTCAGGGATCTGATAATATTTTAGATGCCATGTCTAAAAAATCGTCGAAAGCTGCCGAAAAGTTTCTGAAGGATTTAGGAGTAAAAATCCACTTAAAAACGATTGTAACGAACTACGACGGTAAAAAAATCGAAACTAAAGGCGGATTATCTTTTGATACGCACGCAGTAATTTGGTCGGCAGGAGTGAAGGGTGCTCCGATTGAAGGAATGCCGCAAACTTTAGATCGTGCGTCGCGTATTCGTGTGAACGAATTTAATCAGGTAGAAGGTTTTAACGATGTTTTTGCTTTGGGTGATGTTGCTGCAATGTACGGTGAAAAATATCAATACGGGCATCCAATGATGGCGCAACCTGCCATTCAGCAAGGTAATTTGTTGGCAGAAAATTTAGAGCGATTAACAAAAAAGCAATCGCTTAAAAAATTCATCTACAACGATAAAGGATCTATGGCCACCATTGGTAGAAATAAAGCTGTTGTAGATTTACCTAAACTGCATTTTAACGGAGTTTTTGCTTGGTTTGTGTGGATGTTTGTTCACTTATTTTCGCTAATCGGCTTTAAAAACAAAACGTTGGTATTCTGGAGCTGGGTTTATAATTATTTTGTTTTCGATCGTGAATCGCGCGTAATTATTCGTCCGTACCGTAAAAACAGAGATATTAAACCGCAGGATAATTAAATTTCAGGATATTTTTTGTTGTAATTAATCAATAAATCAACAAATTTATTATAAGATTGAATGCCGTCTTTTTGGTTGTTTATTTTTAAAAACCTGCCATAAAGATTCTTAAAAAAATACGAAGAAACATTTCGTTTACGTAGCCAAAATTGTTCGCTT
>JAVXSC010000125.1:0-7519 GCA_036643355.1 Myroides sp. | reverse complement strand
TACGATATTTCCCTCTTTCAGAAAAAATCAAATGAAAATCATCTATCTCTGAACCTTCGCCGTTTATCTCAGGTTTTTCTACATTTTCCCAAGTGTAAGTATATTGTCCTTCTAAAAATATTTTAATATGGTAGGACGTATTTTTATCTTTAGATTCTTGAGTAGCAGTGTACCAAGTGCCAACAAACGGTTTTTGTGCATAAGACTGAAAGCACATACAGCAAAAAAGTAGTGAAATTTTAAAGAAAAATAATATTTGTTTCATTGTATTCCTGGTTTTAAAAAAAATAATTTACACGATAATCTAAATATAATACCAAAGATCAATTCATCAACTAAAAAGAATTAACAGAGTAATATTAAACACAAAAATCGTCATGGTCAGCTGGTTTTACAGCTAGAAAATGACGATTTAAAATGTTATAATTTAAAAGATATTAAATTGATGTATTAATTCCCCGGAACAAATTTTATAGAAACAGAATTCATACAGTAACGTTCTCCGGTAGTATCTTTTGGTCCGTCATCAAAAACATGACCTAAATGCCCGTCGCACTTTGCACAGGTAACTTCTGTTCTTACCATTCCGTGCGTAGTATCTTTTGTGTAAATAACCGATCCTTCAATTGCCTGATCAAACGATGGCCAACCGCATGAAGAATCAAATTTTGCATCCGAATTAAAAAGTTTGTTTCCGCAAGCAGCACAAACGTAAGATCCTTTTTCAAAAAAATCATTGTATTTACCACTAAAAGGTCTTTCGGTTCCTTTTTCGCGTAAAATGTAATATTCTTCGGGTGTTAGCTTTTCTTTCCAATCTTTCTCTGTCATAGTTTTTGTTGTTTGGGTTTGTGCGTTGGCATTGTGTTCTTTACAGCTTATAAATTGTACACATAAAAATATCCAAAATATTTTAACTGGTAACGAACTGTACGATTTTTTCAATAACTTTCTCATCTCCTAAAATTTTTCTGTGTCCTAATCCTGTTGTTATTAATAATTCGTTGTTTTCTAGGCTTTTTGAAATTGCTTCGGCAGCAGTAAAAGGCACGTCTTTATCATTTTTATCATGAATAATTAAAACGGGAACGTTTACTTTTAAAGCTTGATCGGCAACATCGTAATTGGTCATTTTGTCGTTGTATTTCCTTTCGAACAAATTAATTAGTATCGGCGTTAATTTTTGTTTCATTCCAATGGTTACTAAAAAATCTTCGGTAATGGCTTTTGTGGTGTTTCCGCTGCCAATTATTACTGCCTTGTCTGTTTGCAAGCCTCTACCTAAAGAATTTATCACGCTCATTCCGCCTAATGAATGACCAATCATAACATCGAAACCGTTGTACTTCTTATCCAATTCAAAAACAGCTTCAATAAAATGTTTCATATTCGCTGCGGTTTTTGTGCTTTTACCGTGTCCGGGAGCATCAAAACTTATAATGGTGTAATTTAATTCCTTAAAAGCTTTTGCAATAGATACCAATTGTGTGCCGCGACCATTCCATCCGTGAACAAGCAATACTTTTTTAGGTCCGAATTTATTCTCATAAATTACAATCTCTTTACCGCTTTTTGGTAATGTTAATTTCGATTTATGCGAAACTTCGTACATTTTCTGTTCGCGCTTCGGCATTTTGTATTTAATAGGTGTTTCAAACAATTTCAAGGCAAACGCAGCTGCCATATTTTTGTTTAATGTTTGTAAAACCTTCGATGTGTTTTTAATATAACGTGGAACTTCTAAAACTTTTTCTTGTTTTTGTGCCATATTTTTTACTTTTGTAAACAAAGTTAAATGGTATTGTTTGGAATATTTTATAATTTTAGAAAAATTTAAAGATTAAATTATTTAGCTATGAAAAAAGTATTAGTATTATGCAGCGTGGCAGCTTTAATGCTGGCGTGTGCTACCAACCCGTTAACGGGAAAGAAAGGACTGGCTTTAACAAATGAAAACGAACAGTTAATTCCGGCAGCTTATCAACAATATACTACCTTTTTAAAGGAGAATAAAGTTGTTACAGGAACTGCGGATGCTACAAAAGTGCAGAATGTTGGAGCAAAAATTAAGGATGCGGCAGTAAAATGGATGACATCGAAAGGATTTCAAGATCAAATTGCCAGCTATAAATGGGAATATAAATTGATTCAAGGCAAAGAAATCAACGCGTGGTGTATGCCTGGTGGAAAAATTGCCGTATTTACAGGAATTATGCCTGTAACGAAAGATGAAGCAGGTTTGGCAACAGTTATGGGTCACGAAGTTGCACATGCTTTGTTAAGCCACAGCCGTAAACGTATGGACAAAGCCTTAATTCAAGCAGGTGTAGCGCAAGGTTTAGGTGCAGCAACATCTGGCAGTTCGGCGGCAGTTCAGCAAGGATTAGGTTTGTTATACGGAACCGGATCAAACTTGGCAATGTTGGCATACGGAAGAGGAGATGAATCAGAAGCAGATCGTTTAGGATTAATGTTAATGGCAATTGCAGGATATAATCCAGATAACGCTATTTCGTTCTGGCAGCGAATGTCAGCTCAAGGCGGTAGTAAAACTCCGGAATTGTTAAGCACGCACCCAAGCGATAAAACGCGTATTGCAGATATTCAAAAATTAATTCCAGAAGCAAAGGCAGAAGCAGCTAAATTTGGGAAAAAATATTAACTTCATTTAAAAGGCGGTTGCAAAACTGCCTTTTTATTTCTTCTTTATGAAAACACATATAAAAGGCGAAAAAAAAGTTCTTAACGCATGGGCTTTTTACGATTGGGCAAACTCTGTGTATGCCTTGGTGATCTCATCTTCTATTTTTCCGCTATTTTACGGCGCCTTGTTTAGGTTAGAAGATAAAGAGTCTGCTTCGTTTTTTGGTATTGATACTCCTAGCGAATCAATTATAAGTTACGTAACCGCCATCGGTTTTTTAATAATTGCTTTTATATCGCCACTTTTATCGGGTGTTGCAGATTATTTGGGTAACAAAAAGTTTTTCTTGAAATTATTTTGTTTCGTAGGATCTATTTCCTGTATGATGCTTTACTTTTTCGATTTAAACAACCTATATATAAGTCTGTTCTTTTATATGATGGCGTTAATTGGTTTCTGGGGAAGTTTGGTTTTCTACAATTCTTATCTGCCCGATATTGCTTATCCTGAACAACAAGATGCTGTTTCTGCCAAAGGATATTCGTTAGGATACATTGGATCGGTAATTTTACTGATTATCAACCTTGCAATGGTTATGAAAAGTGAGCTTTTCGGGTTTGATGGACCTATGCAGGCAATGAAATTTTCTTTTGTGTTAGTTGGAATTTGGTGGTTGGGCTTCAGTCAGATTTCTTACAGATTGTTACCGAATTTCAGAAATTCAAAAAAAATAAGTACACAGGCATTCTTTTCAGGATTTAGAGAATTAAAACGAATTTTTAAAGAATTAAAACAATATCCCGTTTTAAAAGGATATTTAGGTGCTTTCTTTGTTTACAGCATGGCAGTACAAACCGTAATGATTATTGCTGCTTATTTTGGAGAGAAAGAAGTTCAGTGGGAAGATGACGACCAACGACAAATGGGGTTGATCGTAAGTATTCTTCTTATTCAACTTATTGCGGTTGTCGGTGCGATTCTTACATCAAAATTATCAAAACGTATTGGTAACATTAATGCCTTAATTGTAATAAATACCGCTTGGATTTTTATCTGTATATGTGCGTATTTTGTTGTAAAACCGACTAGTTTTTATATTGTGGCAGCAATGGTTGGGTTGGTAATGGGTGGAATTCAGTCACTATCAAGATCAACTTACTCAAAATTACTGCCCGAAACAACAGATACCACTTCGTTTTTTAGCTTTTACGATGTAACCGAAAAGATTGGAATTGTAATAGGAATGCTTATTTACGGAGTGATAGCTCAAATTACAGGCAAAATGCAAAACGCTATATTATTTTTAGTCGTATTTTTTGCAATAGGAATTGTTTTGTTGATTAGAACAGCAAAAAAAGAAGTTATTAGTTAAAATGAATAATATTTTTACAAATACTTTCATATGTAAAAAAAATAATTTTATATTTGGATAAATTTAACATTCTTACTAAATCTTATGAGAAAATTAAAATATATTTTGGCATCAGTAGTTTTGTCGGCTGGATTTGCATCATGTGAAACAGAGCCTATTGATGAAAAAGTAAAGGATGATAGTTTACCAGGGAAACCAATTTTTAGTTTCGATTTAAATGCTAAAGAAACAGTTGTAACTGATAAAGTAACGGTTGATTTTAACGGAAACAGCATTACTATTAATGCGCGTTTGTCATTAGTGAATCACGGAAATACTTCAAATCCTGAATTGCGTTATAAAGCAGCTAACCTTGCTATTATGTATAGTACTTTCACTGTAGGTAATTTTCCTACTACATTAAGTATTGACAATCCTAGTAATTTTTTAAGCACTGCTACTTTAAATGTACAAGAAATGGTACCTGATGAAGAGGAAGAAGGTGTTTATAACAGAGTTTGGGTACAATATTCTACATTGAATGCAGATGAAAAACAAAATGCAGGTTATGGAAATATTACACGTATAAACGATATAGCAAGATATATGAGTGGAAATTTTGATTATCTTCTTATCCCAACTGAATTGGAGGATGAGGATATTGATTTAACTTTAGAACCACAAAGAATTACAAAAGGTAATTATAATTACTTACCTTACTAATATCAAAACGCCTTACAATTGTAAGGCGTTTTTTATTGGCATAAATATTGAAACAGTAAGAACTTAGTTAGAAATACATACGAACTTAATGTTTTAAAATGTTATTTATCTTTTATAATGACATTTTGACTTATAAAATATTTATGTCACACGAAAAAATCATATCATTAGACAATTTGTCACTTCAAGATCTAGATTCAAATGCAGAATTTATTCCTTTGTTTTCTCAAGAAGACGAAGAGGCAATGAACAAAGAAGAAATCCCTACAGAACTTAGTATATTACCTTTACGCAACATGGTTTTGTTTCCGGGTGTTGTAATTCCTATTACGGCAGGTCGCGATAAATCCATCAAATTAATTAACGAAGCTTTAGAAGGAAATAAAACAATCGGGGTTGTTGCACAACTTAACGAAGAAGTTGAAGTTCCCGGCGGAAATGACGTGTACCGATTTGGTACGGTTGCCAAAATTTTAAAGACTCTTAAATTGCCCGATGGTAACATTACCGTAATCTTACAAGGTAAAAAGCGTTTCGCAATTGATGAAATTATTCAAGAAGATCCGTATTTAAAAGCAAAAGTTGTTGAAGCTGAAGATTCAAAGCCAGATGCAAACGATTTGGAATTTAAAACAATTATTGAAACAATTAAAGAAACAGCGCAGGAAATTGTTCGCGAAAATCCGAATATTCCTTCAGAAGCTGCTTTTGCACTTAAAAATATCGAAAGTGATTCGTTTTTGGTAAACTTTGTTTCGTCAAACCTGAATCTTGATGTTGCAGATAAACAAGCACTTTTAGAGAAAAATGATCTAAAGGAACGCGCGTTGGAAACTCTTCGCAGAATGAATACTGAACTTCAAAAATTGAATTTAAAGAACGATATTCAAACCAAAGTCCGTATAGATTTAGATCAGCAGCAAAAAGAATATTTCCTACATCAGCAAATAAAAACCATTCAGGAAGAACTGGGCGGCGTTTCGCATGAGCAGGAATTTGAAGAAATGCGTACAAAAGCGAAATCTAAAAAGTGGGATACTAAAATTAAGGAGCATTTTGATAAGGAATTAAGCAAAATGCAGCGAATGAATCCGCAGGTTGCAGAATTTTCGATCCAAAGAAATTACCTGGAACTTTTGTTGGAATTGCCTTGGAACGAATATACAAAAGACAAATTCGATCTTAAAAACGCCAAAAAGATTTTAGATAAAGATCATTACGGGTTAGAAGATGTTAAGCGTCGTGTAATTGAACACATGGCAGTTTTAAAACTTCGAAACGATATGAAATCGCCAATTTTGTGTTTGTATGGTCCGCCGGGTGTTGGTAAAACATCTATCGGAAAATCGGTTGCAAAAGCATTGGGTCGCGAATATGTTCGTATTTCATTAGGCGGTTTGCGTGACGAAGCCGAAATTCGCGGACACCGTAAAACCTACATCGGAGCGATGCCAGGTCGAATCATTCAATCGATCAAAAAAGCAAAAACATCAAATCCGGTGTTTGTTTTAGATGAAATCGATAAACTTTCAAGCAGTAATCAGGGCGATCCGTCAAGTGCAATGTTAGAAGTTTTAGATCCGGAACAAAATAAAGAATTCTATGATAATTTCGTAGAATTGGGCTTTGATCTTTCAAAAGTAATGTTCATTGCTACGTCAAATAGCTTAAACACCATTCAGCCTGCGTTGTTGGATCGTATGGAAGTTATTGAAATGAACGGTTACACCATTGAAGAAAAAACCGAGATTTTAAGACAACATTTGCTTCCAAAACAATTGAAGGAACACGGTTTAGATGCAAAAATAATCAGTATTTCTAAAAAGGTTATGGAATTTATCGTTACCAAATACACACGTGAATCGGGTGTCCGTAGGTTAGATAAGGAAGTTGCGACTATTGTACGAAATATCGCAAAATCGATTGTTTTAGAAGAAGAATTCAACGAAAAACTGACCGAAGAAGATATCATTAAAATTTTAGGGGCACCTAAATACGATTATGATAAATACGAATCAAACGATGTTGCCGGTGTGGTTACAGGCTTGGCTTGGACACGCGTTGGTGGAGACATTCTGTTTATAGAATCGATACTTTCTGAAGGAAAAGGAACGCTTACAATGACCGGAAATCTGGGTAATGTAATGAAAGAATCGGCAACTATTGCGTTGGAATATATAAAATCAAACAATCATCTTTTTAATATTGATTCTAAAATATTCGATAAATACAAAATTCATGTTCACGTACCAGAAGGTGCAACACCTAAAGATGGTCCGTCGGCTGGTATTGCCATGCTAACATCAATGGTTTCGAGTTTTACCCAACGTAAAATCAAGAAAAATGTTGCAATGACCGGTGAAATTACCTTACGTGGAAAAGTGCTTCCGGTTGGTGGTATCAAAGAAAAAATATTGGCTGCAAAACGCGCGAACATCAAGGAAATTATTCTTTGTAAAGAAAACAAACGTGATATCGACCAAATTAAACCGGAATATTTAACGGGATTAACGTTTCATTACGTTGATAAAATGACCGAAGTTATTGATTTAGCATTGACAAATCAAAAGGTTAAAAACGCAAAAGAGCTTACTGTTAAAGAAGCTTAATTAAAATATAAATTGATTAAAAAAGCCAGTATAGAAATGTATTGGCTTTTTTGTTATATTAGTATCATGAAAAGGATAATTTTAATTTTTTTAGTTTTTTCAATTCAAATTTCGTTTGCACAAGATGTTTTTTCTGAAAATATTCGGCATGCAAATAAAAAAATGAAAAATGGTTTAGATCGTTCGAATAAA
>JAVXSC010000124.1:0-7583 GCA_036643355.1 Myroides sp. | reverse complement strand
CCAACGGTAGTATTTTACCATCAGGAACTTACTTTTATAGCTTTCAATCTTTAAACGGCATTAAAACCGGTTGGGTTGAAGTAATGTATGAAACAAAATAAATAACAAAAAACCTCAAACAAATGTTTGAGGTTTTTTGTTAGCTTAAATAAGCATATTCTTCGTTTTCGTTAAAAACAACCTGAATGTGTTCTAAACTAGATGTTGATAAAGAAATCCCTTTAAAATCAGCTTTTACCGGATATTTTTTATGGCTTCTGTCTATTAAAACGGCTGTTTTAAACTTTTTTAAAGGTACTTCTAAAAAGTATTTAACGCCATAAACCAATGTAGCGCCAGAATTCATTACATCATCAACCAGAACAATTGCTTTGTTTTCGTAATCGGCTTTTAATAAATCGGTTTTAATTTCTTGTAACGGATTTTGTTTGTTTACCTCAACTTTTCCCAAAACAACTTTTATATCTGAAATTTTAGAAACCTCATCGCTTATTTTCTGAGCAAAAGTATAACCGCTGTTTGCAATACCTGCAATCACAATCTCGGTTTCATCTACAAAAGTTTCGTAAATCTGATATGCAATACGTTTAGTTATTTGCTGTATCTGCTGCTGTGTTAGTATAATATTTTGTGTCATTTTTTATGGAATATAATAAACAGTTCGTTGTTTTCTCTTGGTTTTATTGAATTGTAACAGGATTCTAATGTTTTAAGTAAGAACTTTTCTGAAAATAATTCTTGATATTCTTCTTTGCTGCCACCAAATGGCGGACCTTGTTCAGTTAGCGGAAATGAAAATAAAACTCCTGACAATTTACCATTTTCTTTTAACAAATTGTGCATTTTAGCTACATACAAAGGTCTTAATTCTGTATTTAAGGCGCAAAAAAATGTTTGTTCAATTATTAAATCGTATTGATTATCATGTTTAAAGAAATCGCCAACTATTAACTGATCTTCAGGAAAATCAGGATTATTGTTTTTAAAATTTGCAATAGGTTCTTCAGAAATATCTAAACCATAAACATTTTTAAATCCGTTGGTGTACAGGTAATTTAACTCGTGACCATTACCTACACCGGGAATTAAAATTTTCAAATCCTTATTAGTCAATTGATCAATATATTCTTTAATAGGCGTTGTAATTATGCCAGCATCCCACGGAATATTATTTTGGCTGTAACGTTCTGTCCAGTACTCTTTATTTAGCTTCATTGTTTAATTCTTCAAAATAGGTTTCATCATCTAAATATCCGTCTATCTCTCTTCGGTCTTTTTTGGTTGGTCTTCCATCGCCTTTTAATCTGTAATTCTCTTTAGCCAGTTTTAAAAGTTCCAAATGTTCAAAAGCCTCGACAGGTGTTTCATCTTTCCTGTACATGTCAACCAACTTGGCTCCTACTCTGTTCTGCGGAATATCCAAAACCGAATACTGATAATTTATTTGATCTTTCCGAACCTGAATTTTATCGCCCGCAAACACATCTCTTGACGCTTTTGCCTGCTGATTGTTCACAGAAACATGTCCTTTTTTAACAGCTTCGGTTGCAATACTTCGCGTTTTAAAAATTCTGATACACCACAAATATTTATCTACACGCATGTTTATATTATAATTTTGGGTTAATTTTTAAACAAAAATAAATGAAAATTGTATCTTGCACCATTAATTTAAGTTAAATGAAAAGATTTTTTATATCGGCTGTAATTTGCACGGGTTCTTTATTACTATGGAACTGTAAGCCAGACGATAATACTGCCAAAGTAGTTGATCGTGACAGACAGGAAGTTTTTAATGACAATATTAAGGAAATTGAAAATTTCTTAAAAACGAACAGCGTTGAGGTTTTAGAAGACGGTGTAAGTTTTGAAACTGTTGCGTCTGAAGCTGATAATTCAATATGGAAACAAACAGAATATCCGCTACAATCTATGACCGTAAAAAATCTTCCGTACTTTACTGGAACACAAGGTTTACAAAAGCAGAATGATCCTGTAGAATACAAAATCTACTATTTAATTTTGAACGAAGGCGGTGGCGAAACCCCAATGATTCACGATAATGCTTTTACGTCGTACACAGGTTACAATTTAGATAAAAGTGTTTTTGATAAATACCAGTTCGGATATTGGAGTGCCTATCCAGCCTATTCAACTTATACAGAAACGATTGCAGGTTACCGACAAATTCTTGAGAAAATTAAAACCGCCACAAGCGTAACTGATAATGGTGATGGTACTTATACTTACGAAAACCCAGGTCGTGTTTTGGTATTTATTCCATCGGGATTAGGGTATTTCAGTTCTCCGTCAGGATCTATTAGTGCTTATTCTCCGATAATTTTCGATATAACATTGATCGCCAAAAAAGATGCTGATCATGATAACGATGGTATTTTGGATAAATACGAAGATGTAAACGGAAACGGTGATTTATGGGATGATGATACAGACAGTGACGGCAAACCAAACTTTTTAGATTTAGACGATGATGGTGACGGTTATACAACCCGCGAAGAAATTACATACACCACAACAGTAGACGGTGAAACAGTTAAAAAGCTATATGATTTTGACAAAATTCCAACCTGCGAAGGTGGTTCGGTAAAAAAACATCTCGATAAAAGTTGTCATTAATAAATTAAAAACCTGTTTAAAGCAGGTTTTTTTTATCTTAAAACAGATATGAATTCATCAAACATAGAAAATTTAATTCAAAAAGATTTAGAAACACTTCTATACCACAAAAGTCTAAAAGGTGAAATTTCGGTTAACATTGCGGTAGAAATTGCAGCCTATGTTGCAGCAAACTTTTTAAGGATTATATTTGCAAAAAATAAAGAGATAAAACTCGAAGAACTAAAAGGTGTTTTTGGTATAATCAGTAACATTTATAACGATATTTTTAAAGATCAGCTTGAAAAAGAAGATTACGAAAAAATCAGCTCTATGGCGTTAGAGTTTTTAAAAGATACCGATTTTGACAATAACTGTAAGGTTTTCTTTAAAAGTATAATTCAATAAGATTCACGGTACTGTTTAATGATTAATTTCGATTTTAACGAAGATTATATTCTGGAAAATGATTTTGTAAGGCTTGAACCTTTATCGGCAAAGCATTACGAAGAACTTTTGGAATATACGCTGAATGAACCAGAAATATGGGAATATTCTATGGTTAAATGCGATACGCCCGAAAACTTAAACAAGTACATTGGAATTGCCACTCAAAAAAGAATCGATCAAAAAGAATATACTTTTGCAGTTTTCGATAAAAAGAAACAAAAATTTGTTGGTGCCACACGTTACTGCGATATTTTTTTAGACAGTAACAGACTGCAAATGGGTTATACCTGGTACGGAAAAGAGCATCAGGGAACCGGCGTGAACAAACACTGTAAATGGCTGCTTTTAGAATTTGCTTTTGAAAAAATGCAGATGGTTCGTGTAGAATTTAGAGCATATACCGAAAATTTGCGCAGTATAAATGCACTGCTTAGTATTGGTTGTTCCGTTGACGGCGTTTTACGCAGTAATGCCATTTGCCCCAAAACCGGTGTTCGTCGTGACACAATGGTTTTAAGTATTCTAAATAATGAATGGAACGAAACGGTAAAACAGATGCTTTCGGGTAAAATTAATCCTACAAACACACTCTAACTATATTTTAAAACTATTGATGTACTTATTGTTCACAAGATAATTTTCAAGATCAAGCACTTTTTTAGTATATACTTTACACTCGTAATGAAGAATTATTATGTTATTATGTTCTTCCATCTGGCGTAATTCAATCCTTTTACAAAAAGTATTTATATCTGTTTCTAATTCATTTCTGCTTTCATAATCTTTCTTATCAATCTGTAATTCAATATTTTTCAAAGAAATCATGGTAAGTAGTTTTTTATTGATGTATCCGCCTAAATGAATAATTACAAAGCTGGCTCCTAAAAAAGTAAAAGCAATATAAAATTGTCCGAAACCAATACTCATTCCAATAGCGGCAGCAATCCAAATAATACTCGCTGTGGTTAAACCGTTTATTGAAAAACCGTCTTTAAAGATAACTCCGGCACCTAAAAAACCAATTCCACTTACCACATACGAAGCAATACGTGTAGCATCTTCAGATTCACCCATACCCAATTTGTATGAAAGAAGTGTAAAAAGAGTGCTTCCCAAACAAATTAATGTAATGGTTCTAAAACCCGCCGCTTTATCTTTAAGCTCCCGTTCGGCACCTAGTATCATACCAATAATTAAAGACGTTACTGCTTTTAGTAAATCAAGTGCTTCCCAGTGATCTGATGCTATATTAAAATCCATTTGTGTAAAAATTAAAAAGGTTAACGATATTGCGTTAACCTTTATTTGAATTAAAAATATTAAATTTTATTTACTTAATCATCAATTTATGAGAATATTCTCCTTGATTTGATTTGAATTTTAAAATGTACATTCCTGTTTTGTAACCTGCAACATTTATAGTTGTTCGGTTTTGCAACAATGTAGGTGCTAAAACTTTTCTACCTGCTAAATCGAACATTTCAACAGGTGTAGCAGCATCTAATTCAGACTCAATTGTAACTTCATTTCCAGTAGTTGGATTTGGATACACTTTTAATTTAGACTGCATTTCGTAATTTTTAGTTGATGCGGGTGCATCGCCAATTCCTACAGCATACCAAGCATTAACAACTTGCTCCCATTCGTTAGAATTCGCCCCGTATAAAGTAATTGCTGCTGCAATAGTAGCATTATAAGCATCTAAATAAGTAGCAGTTGGTGTTAATCCTGTTGTTAAGGCTTTATAAGCTATTTTTTCTGCTTTTTGAATGGTTATTGGATTAACATAATAGTTGTTATTTAAATCATTTATTCCCATTCCACCCACGCTTAACAAATAAAACCAATGATTACCAACACCACTGTTAATATGTACACCGCCATTATCAAAAGAAGAAGAAGTATTTGCCCAATAGTTTCCCTCATAAGTATCTGGCTGATTTGGCGCCAAAAAAGCCGGTATGGTATTAGGATCGCTCATACTTCTAAAATAATTGTAATTGATATTACTTTTAAAAATACCTTCGCCTATTGTCCAATTTGGGTTATCATTTACATAAAACTCAATAGCTGTTCCAAAAATATCGGCAAAAGATTCATTTAAAGCACCTGATTCACCTTGATAATTCAAACCGCCATTGCCATTTCTGTTAACCACCATGTGTGTGAATTCGTGACCTGCAACATCAAGCGCAACAACTGGATGCATATCAGAACCTCCTTTTCCATAAAACATTCCGTTATAAAGATCACTTCCAAACATTTCATCAAATGCAGCTGCATTTTCATCGTCACCTAAAAAATCTCCTGCATCATAATAATTATGTATTGAATGATTATTACCATCGAAACTTGATCTATTATGTATATTTTTATAGTAATCGTATGTCTTGATCATTCCCCAATGCACTTCAACTGCCGGTCTACTGCTTGTAGATGTAAAGTTTGCCACTGTATTAGTATATTCTGAATAACCTGAAAAAGTTCCATCAGAATTTAAACCCCAACCTACTTGTGACCCATTTACAGTTTTAATTTTTCTAGCATTATCCATTAACCTATAACCTCCGCTATAAGAATCAACAGTTATACTTTTGGTACCTCTAAAATAAGTAGCACTTGAACTTGGAGTATCAGCATGCATAACTTTATCAATTTGCGATACTATTTCGCCTGTTTGCGCATCTATTACAAAATCGACACTTTTTATAGGATTAAAACTTGTAAGATTAATCTTGTTCACCAACTTAAGAACTACATTTTTTTCTGTTTGGTGTTTTAATATGTATGTTTCTACTTTACTTTCTTTAACATTTTCTTTTCTGCCAAAATCTTCGTAAGCAATGCTTTTAAGTTTTTCTTCGCTGATTGAACCAGAAGTTGATAACTCTTTTACGTTAACTACTTGCCCATTAACAAATTGAAGTTTACCCTCTTTTGCATGTAAAAAAATCATATCTCCGTTTACCTTAACATCATTGTAATAATGCTGATAACTGTAATTGGTAAAACCAGTCTGTGAATCGTTTTTTTCATTAACCAATTCAAATTTGTGCGAGTTATCTAAATTAAAATAATCGTTTAAATTATTGGTAAATTCAGAAACAGATACATTCGAATTTGTAAAATCGACCATAAAAGTACCAAACGCGTTTTGATATCGGGGTTTTGGCAAATCAGTATTTACTTTATAACTTTTATTGATTATTATATTAGAAGCAGAAATAGTGCTTCCTTACAATAAAACAGCCGCTAAAATTAAACGTGTAGATATTTTTTTAATTGAAAGAAGTTTTTATTCATTAGTTAGGTTTTTATGATGTTTTTAAATTTAAAAACGGATCTAAAATTACGAATTATTGTTGTATTTATAACAAAAAAAGCAGAGTTATGATGATAACTCTGCTTTTAATTATAAAAAAATCACTTTTTATTAGTAACGTGCTGCTTCTTTCTGAGCATCTTGTACCATGTCTTCGTTTGCTATGATACCAAATTCAACACGACGATTTTTTGCTTGTCCTTCTTTTGTATCATTAGAAGCGATTGGATCTGCTTCACCCATACCTTGTGATGTAATTCTTTTTACTCCAATTCCTTTCGTACCTAAGTAAGATTTCACGGCATTAGCACGGCTACGAGACAATTTCATATTGTACTCATCTTTACCAACGCTATCTGTATAACCGTAAATAGTAATTAAAGTTTTTGGGTTATTAATTAATACTTTAGATATTTTATCTAAATTTCCTTTTGCTGTTGAAGTCAATTCAGCCGAATCAAAGTTAAAGTTTACAGTGTTTTCGTTTAAAACAACTTTAATACCTTCACCTACTCTTTCCACTGTTGCACCTGGTACAGCATTTTCTATTTCCTGAGCTTGCTTATCCATGTTTTTACCAATGATTGCACCCGCAGTACCACCAATAACTCCACCTAAAACAGCACCTAATGCACTATTATTTTTGCTCCCAACGTTGTTACCTAAAACCCCACCTAAAACGGCACCTGCAGTAGCACCTACCACAGCTGCTTTCTGTGTATTATTTGCATTTTTAACCGTATTACAACTAGTTAAAAAAGACGCTGCTAAAATTGCAGTACTTAATACATATACATTTAATTTTTTCATAACTTAATTATTTTTCTATTTGTTGTTTTTTGCGAATGAATATACAATAGTAGCTTCTGTAGAATTATCAATCAATTCAAAAGTGTTGTCTGTAATATCTGATACTGTTAAATTGTAACCTGTTGTTACATGTTTAGATTTATCATCACCAATAAACTTTAAGTTGAACGATGTATCGTGCTTAATGTTCCATATAATTTTAGAATTATATTGCGGACAATTAGCACTATTGTTATTTAAAGTAACTGTACCTGTGTTATTGTTAGATACAAATTTCCACTGGCTGCCTTCAAAACATTTTGCATCGGCAACATTGAAAGATGTTACTTTGTATCCCGATGGATATTTTACATTTGTTAATGTCCACTCCCCTTTTAATTTAATT
>JAVXSC010000123.1:0-7703 GCA_036643355.1 Myroides sp. | reverse complement strand
TGTATTTAATGATAGGAAAGGCTTCGATAGAAAACAATGAACCTGTTTTTGCATACGATGAAAATAAACGAATTTTATCTATTACACCTACAACTGCCGTAGAAAAACACGATCAGGCAATGTATTATTTATCGAAAGCACGTCCTTACATCATCGCATTTTTATTGTGGGCGGCATTTATACTTTCGTCGGATATTCGAGTAACATCGTCTGGAGTTTCCGTTAGTCCGCATAAGTATTTAAGCAAAAATTTTGCTATTTTTAAAGATAATAAATCAGAAAAAGAAGAACAGGTAACCAATGAAAGTAGCGATGAGGCTATTTATGCGGAACCTGTTGAAAATTAAATAAAACAAATTATGGAAAATTTATTGGCACTTTTAATTGTTGTAGTTCTTGTGGTTGCTTTAGTGGGCGGCGCAATTGCCATTTACAACCGCCTGGTTTTTTTAAACAATAATGCCGACAAGGCTTTTGCGAATATCGATGTTCTTTTGAAACAGCGTGCCGATGAAATTCCGAATCTTATTGAAGTTGTGAAACAGCACACCGGTTTTGAACAATCTGTTTTAGAAAAACTTACCAAACTGCGCACCGATTTTCTGAATGCAACACACAGCGATGAAAAAGTTGCTATTGCAAACGAAACAGCAGGTGCATTGAAAACGGTTTTTGCGGTAAGCGAGAATTACCCCGAATTACAATCAAGTACGGCGTTTAATAATTTGCAGAATCGTGTTTCAGGAATCGAAGATGCCATTGCCGACCGTCGCGAACTTTTTAACGAAACGGTAGCTTTGTACAATACCGGAATTCAGGAATTTCCCAACGTAATTTTTGCAGGAATGCTGCGTTACAACAAGCGTAATTTTTTACAGATTACCGAACAGGAAAAAGTGTATAACGGCGTTAAATTCTAACAGAATGATTGTTGATTTTTTAAGCTATTTGGAATCCGAACCGGGAATCTTGGTGTTTATAGTCGCTTTTGGAATAATTCCGCTGGCAATTGTTATTTATCTGGTCGATACATTTCTAAAAGCAATTGGTCTGCGGATTTTTGCCGAAAAAATGGGCACTTTGTTTGCGTTGCCCATTGGTGTTACCTGGTTGGCAGGCTTTGTATTGTCTATGTTGTTTTTTGCATCGGGTGTAAGCAGTTTAAAAGTACTTTTTATTTTAATTGGCTTGTTTATTATTTGTTTGATTTATTCCGCATTAAATTTCCGCGAAATGAGCGGGTTTATTGGTGATAAGAATAATTCGATGCAAAAATTAAAGAAGAAGAATTGATTATAATTATTTCAAATTACATTTATGAAAAAAATGATTGAAATGCGTTACATATATTTTGTTATGTTAGTATCCATAATTATTATTAGTTGTAAATCTTCATCTGCAAAGAATGATAGATGTTGTTGTTCAGTTGAATATTACATTAGTCGTATTGATTCTATTAATGACTATTATATTATCTATGCAAGAGAAAGAATTAAGGGACATGATTATAAGATTGTTTCAAAAAAAGATCAGTGTGAATCTAAAAACAAAATAAAGCAAGGGGAAATGTATTATTTAGAAACATCGTCAATATTCACTGCTATAATAGATGGAAAAGAGGAGTACATTGGCGATACTGCTTACTGTGTTACAATTAACGATACTCGCTTCTGTAAAGAACCTGAAAATTTTATCTTTGATGTTTCAAAGTCAAAAAATTTAAAAGGATTATGTTACTTCAAAAATTGAGTAAATCCTGCCAGAGTTTAAACCAGCAGGATTTCTTTATCTCAAAGCCTTTCTAACTTCCGGAGCCACTTTAGTTCCAAACAATTCAATCGATTTCATAAGCATATTGTGATCTGGGTCGCCAACATCCATCTGACCTACAAAACGGGTATGACCAAACCATTCGTGCTGTTGCAGAATTTTATCGACTACCGCATTTGGTTCGTCCATAAAATACGCACCTTCCGGTCGGGTGGTGTTTAAAAATACCTCTTTGCTAAAAGGTGCCCAACCGCGATCTTTCCCTATATGATCCATCTGTGCGGCATAAAAAGGAAAATATTCATCTTTTATATTGCTGGTGGCTCCTACAAAAGTATGCGAATTAATTCCCAACTGCATTTTTGATGCATCGTGACCTGCCGCTAAATAATTCTCTTTGTAATAATCAACCAAAGGTTTAAAGTTAATCGGCATTCCGCCAATAATGGCAAACATGATCGGTAAACCCAATCGGGCTGCACGAAGAACCGATGCCGGTGTACCGCCAACCGCTATCCAAACAGGTAATTTGTCCTGAAATGGTTTCGGGTACAGATTTACATTCTGCAGGCTTTGAGTCAAACGCCCGTTCCAGTTAATATCTGTGCCGTTTTTATCAATCAAATCCAATAAAAGCATCAGCTTGTCTTCAAACAGTGCATCGTAATTATCCAAACTAAAGCCAAAAAGCGGAAACGATTCTATAAAACTGCCGCGACCCGCCATAATGTGCGCTCTACCTTTAGATATTTGGTCCAGCATACTGAAATCTTCGAACAAACGCACAGGATCACTCGAACTTAAAACCGTAACTGCCGATCCTAACTTTATGTTTTTTGTAACTGCCGCTGCTGCACTTAAGAACAACTGCGGATTGGTTACGCTGTAGTCTGCACGGTGGTGTTCACCCATTTCAAAAACATCTAAACCAACTTCGTCTGCCAGTTTAACCTGTTCCAGCATTTCGGTAAATCGTTGATGAGGTGCTTTGCGTTGTTGCGTTTGCGGATCTAACCTTAAATCGCCAAACATCGATATTCCTAGTTCCATATGTTCTAATTTTTAGTAAAGTTCGTAAAATAGTTGTGGTTTCTGCTTAATGTAGTGCAAGAAGTTTCTTTATGGTAATATCAAAAGAAAATAGTATATTCGGCTCATAAACATTTATTAACAAACATTTAAAATACTACTTATGAAAAAAGTTATAATGCTGTTGGCAGTTTGTGCTTTTGGATCTGCAAATGCGCAGGTTTCTCTTAAACCAGGAGTTAAAGCAGGATATTCTGCCTCTACCGTTACTGGAATGGGTGGCGAATACCGAAACAATTTTTATTTAGGTTTATACGGTAATTTAAAATTAACGCGTATTTACAATATGCAGTTTGAGATGATGTATTTACGCCAAGGCGTTGATAATATTCAGTCTTATAGATATGATGATAATACCTACCAATATGTTAAAGGAAGACAAGGCAGCGTACCGTTAGACTATTTATCTTTAAACCTTATCAATAAGTTTAATTTTGATAAATTCAGTATGAATGTGGGACCAGGAATTGATTTTCTAGTGTCGGAACATACAGCAACCAATAATTATAATATCACAGGAGGTAATTATTATGAGCCTTTGTATTCACATAACAACGGCGTTGATTTAACTTTTAACTTCGGGTTAGGATACAGCATTACCGAAAATTTTGGTATTGAAGCACGCATGCGTCAGGGAATTATTGAATCTATTTATTCTAACGCAAGCATATATTCGGATTATTCAGCTAATTTAAACCGTTCGTTTATGGTCGGTGCAACATACACTTTTAAATAAAAGCCAATGCGTAAAGTTATTTTTTTAGGGTTGATGGTATTTGGTTTTACTGCTGCCCAAGCACAAACAGAATTTAGAACAGGATTACGTGGCGGTTTGAATATTTCTACGATTGAAGATATTGAAGCATCACCCAAAACTGGTTTTTATGTTGGTGCATTCGGAAACATTAAGTTTACAAAGTTTTATTCGTTACAGCCCGAACTAAATTTTTCTATGCAGGGTGCCAACGATGTCCTTTTAAGCGATCGATATTTTCCTGAAACTAACGGAGGAAAAGCCGATGTTCCTTTGAATTATTTAGGTTTAACCGTAATGAACAAGTTTAACTTAAAATCATTCTTTTTACAGGTAGGTCCGTCGTTAGATTTGCTGTTAACAGAAAGCAGATACAATAACAACAGAGCCGATTTATCGCTTAACCTTGGTTTAGGTTACGATATTACCGAAAATTTATCGGTTGAAGGAAGATATAAAGTGGGTGTTGCCGATGTGATAGAGGATGATGTCTATTGGCTTTTTTATTTTGGCGATATAAATTACAACAGTGTTTTTCAGGTTGGTTTAACGTATAAGTTTAATAAATAAAAGATGCTGAAAAGCATCTTTTGTTGTTTATATTGGTGTTTGATCTGTCAGGTTGATCGGTGTAGAGACCTTTGTTGCTTAAAAGTTCACATCTCGACTTCGCTCGACGTGAGAACCTTATCTCTTTTCCTTTCGATACAAATCCCAAACGTCTTCCTGTTGTTTTCTTCCTCTTAAAGCAACTTTTATATATGATTTTGGATCGCTTTTCGCTTTTTTATCGAAGTATTGGTTGATGTTGTTTAACAGCAAAATCCAGTACTTTCCTTTAGAGTAGGGAAGTCCCAATGCAGAACGACTTTCAGCTCCTAATAAAACTTCGTTATAACCGACATTTGTTTTTTGCACAAACCATTTCATAAACGAATTGTTGGTAAACGAAACCATTTTTGGTTCTTCGTACAACGCCCAAGCTAAATCTTTAGAATCCTGATCGATGCCTTTTTGGGTCTTACTCCACAAATAAAGTAGTTTTGCAGCTTCTTCGCCTGTATCGGGCAATAATTCCAACGGAATGCCTAAAAGATAGCCTACATATTTCCAAAGGTGTAAAACAGCGGTAAGTTCTTCATTGGTCGGCGGGAGTTTTAATTTTGATAATCCGTCCATAAAAGCGATCGAAAAACCTAAATTAGTAGCCAGCATATCCCACAAATTAATCGGTCTGCCCCAAAGTTCCGGTTTCCAATCTGTCGATTTTTCAATCTGTAAACGCGAATAGGAGTGAATTAGTCGGGTAGTCAGTATCGAATAAATCCCTTTTTGCTGCGGTTTTAGTCCGTTAACGGTTGTAACATTCATCCAAAAATCAACCGTATCTGCCAAACGCTTTACGGCACCTTTGTGCAATGCTTGTGTAAAAATAAGTGGTTTGTTAATTGCAGATGATTCGTAACCACCCATTAAGCAATAGTTGCGCAAAACTGATAGTGCCGATGTCCCGGAACGATTACAGTATGTCGCCGCAAGATTAATCAAATCAAAATTTACCCAAGTCGGAATATCGGTCAGTTGTTTGAAAAGTATTTGAGTAGCTTCAGAAAGATTTTCTTTGTTGGAAGGATACATAGAAAAATCGCGATGCAACATTCCAATAGCTTCGCCAAACCGTTTATTGCTGAAATATTCTTTTGCTACAGCATCGCCCAATTCATCTACCTGAAAATACAACGGAATCAGTTGTTCGCTTTCTTCTAAAGAAACATTCGGTAATAATTTTGGCAGTAAATTATCGTTGGTAGGTTTCCAATAACTTGAAAAAGAATGGTTGTTTTCGGGCTGATATCTTTCGGGAAATTTCATAGTTTAAAGATATAAAAAAAGGTTGATTCGAAATTCAAATCAACCTTTAGTAAAGTAATCAATTAACTAAAATTAAAATAAATCTATTATTATTGACGGGCAAAATCCGATAATTAGATTAATGATGATGGCTGCAACTGCAACCGCCGAATACATAAAGTTTTTTTGATAAACCGTATTGGCATCGGCATTTTTATAAGTGAACATTACTATAATTACTTTTATGTAGTAGTAAATACTAATGATTGATGTAATTACTGCGGTAATAACCGTGATGTAGAAACCTTGCTTTAAAGCTTCGGTAAACAAGAACAGTTTTCCAAAGAATCCTGCTAAAATTGGTATTCCTGCCATTGACAATAAAGCTAACGACAAGGTAACTGCTAATACCGGTTTGTGTTTTGCAAATCCGCGGAAATGAATAACCAATTCTTCTTTTTTATCCTGACATACATATAAAATAACGCTGAACGCTGCAATACCTGCAATTGCGTAAGCTGTCATGTAATAAAACAAATAAGGTTCTGCTGTTTTGCCCAACAAGATTGCCATTAACATGAAACCGGCATGCGAAATACCCGAATATGCCATAAGGCGTTTAATGTTGTTTTGTTTTAATGCCATTACGTTACCAATTATAAATGTGGCAACAATTAAAAAGGCAATTAAGTTTACAAAGTTTGTTGGCATTGCAGGGAAAAATACTACGCTTAATTTATAGAAAGCAGCTACCGCAGCAACTTTTGCCAAGGTACTCATGGTGGTTGTTGTAAGCAAAGGCGATCCTTGATAAACATCGGGAGCCCAAAAATGGAAAGGGAATGCTGCTATTTTAAATAACAAACCAACTAACATCAACGCAAAACCAACCGTGAACCATTTTGGCATTGCCAACTGTGTGCTTGCTAAAACAATCTGATCCATATCAAACGTAGCTGTTGCCCCGTAAATTAAAGCGATTCCGAACAAAATAAATCCAGAAGCAAAAGATCCCATTAAGAAATACTTCATTCCGGCTTCGTTACTTTTAATGTTTGTTCTGTCGCTTCCTGCTAAAACGTATAAAGTGATCGATAAAATTTCTAATCCTAAAAAGAACATTACCAGGTTTCCGAAAGAAACCATACAGTAAGCGCCAATCAATAAAAATATTTTTAAAGAAGTATAGTCAGATATTTTATCGTACTGTTCTTTGTAGAACGACTGCCCTAAAGCAACAATGAAAAACGTTAAAACAATAAAAAGCGAATTAAATAAAACCGTTGATTTGTTCACCACAATCATGTTGTTGTAGAAAGAATCAACCGAATTAAAATCGCATATATTTAAACCCAACGCAACCAATAATCCAACCAAAGTTAGTGGCACAATGGTTTTGCGCAGGTTAAAAATTTCTAATACTAATATAAGAACCGCTAAAGATGCTAAAGCTATTAATGTACTCATAGTTTAATTTTTCTATGTTCTATTGAATAAATAAATCGGTTAGTAATTTTGGATAGATTCCCAAACCAATTAAAACCACACAAATAACCGCTAAAACAAAATATTCTTTTGTAGTTACTTCGGCAAAAACCTTGTTTTCTGTGCTTCCTAAAACGGCATTCTGAAACATTTTAAGCATGTAATACGCTCCAAGAATGATCGATGTTCCTGCAAAAACAGCATACAGTAATTCTTTTTCTGATAATGCGAACAACAAGGTAAATTCTCCGATGAATCCGAAAGTTCCCGGTAAACCGATCGATGCAAACATGATGATTAAAAAGAATGTTGTGAATTTAGGAGCTTGTGAACGAATACCGCCCATTTCCTTAATTTCGTACGTATCGTATCTTTTGTAAATAATATCGGCAAGATAAAACAAACCAACCACTACAAAACCGTGAGCAACCATTTGAATAATTGCACCTTGATAACCTGTGCTGTTTCCAACATAAGCACCTGCAGCAACCAAACCAACGTGTGCCATTGACGAATATGCCAATAAACGTTTTAAGTTGTTCGATCTTAATGCGATTAACGATGCATAGATAATTCCGACAATACAAAGAACGATTACCGTTTTTAGTATGTTTTCTGATACATTGCCTGCAATCGGCATTTGCCAACGTAAAATAGAATAAATACCCATTTTAAGCATGATACCCGAAAGTAACATGGTACCAATAGTTGGAGATTTTTCGTAGGTGTTTGCCTGCCATGTGTGTAACGGGAA
>JAVXSC010000122.1:0-7762 GCA_036643355.1 Myroides sp. | reverse complement strand
GATGTAGCCGAGGTGATGTTCTCATGAACAGCAAAATCGTAATTTAAACCAATCATGAAATTTTTGTATGCTTCGTATCCTTTTGCTTCCTTCCAATTTGTAGCCGCCGCTTTGGGATTGTTCAAAAACGTTTCCCTATCAATAGAACTTGGTATATACGCCTTAAGCGAAGTGTACTGCGAAAGGTACGTTAGTTTTGATTTTTTTCTTCGGAACGCATCGCCCGTTATGGTTATACCTTCGCGGTAATACGAACTGTTTTCACGGTATCCGTTATTTTCAATCTTATGGTATCCCACATTAAAACTATAAGTATCGGCACCCGATGATACAAAAAGCTGATTTTTTATCAATCCGAAAGACCCAACCGTTGCAGAAACACCTGCCTGCATTTGTTCAGGATCGGGTGTTTTTGGCTGAAGCAAAACGGCACCACCCAATCCGGCACCGTACACACTTGAAAGCGGTCCTTTAATGATATGAATATTTTGTAGGAATTCCAGATCGATATCTTCAATTGTTGTTTCGCTGTTTCCGCCTGTAAGCGGAATATTTCCAAAAAATGCGCGTACTTTATTAGTGCCATAAGGCGTTCGCGCACCAATTCCACGAATAGACAACCGGTTGGTATTAAAAGTACCCGACTGCATAAATACACCCGATACGGTATTGAGTATCGGTGCCAGTTCTACCCTGTTATTACTCTGCAAAAGTTCCGCATTTAACCGTGCAACCGAAGCAGGCAGCTGAAAAATACTGTCGGAGACTTGCAGCGGATACATTTGCGGACCGGAAGTACTAATCACCAAATCTTGCAACAAGGTGGAATGCAGCGAATCTTGTGCCCGTACGTGAGTAATTCCGAGCACAAAAATAATCACCATTAAAAAATCTCTCATAACTAATATGAACTAGTTACCCGTGTAGGAGATGCGCCACAGAACATTTCCGCTGTCATCGTTCACAAGTAGCGAACCATCAGGAAGATTCTTAACCGCAGACGGTCTTCCGTAAACTTTCGCCTTTTCATTATCAGCAATGAAACCCGTCATGAAATCTTCGGGTGCACCAGTAGGTTTTCCATCTTTAAAAGGAATGAATACCACTTTGTATCCAGAAAACGAAGATTTATTCCATGAACCGTGTTGGGCAACAAAAATACCGTTTCTGTATTTTTCTGGGAATTTAGATCCTACATAAAACGTCAACCCTAAAGAAGCCGTGTGGTTGCCCACCGCAACATCGGGCACAACCGCCTGCTTTACCAAATCGGGACGTATACCTTTTAGGCGCGGATCTTCTATGTTACCAAAATACGAATAAGGCCAGCCGTAGAACGCCGATTTCTGCACTTTTGTTACATAATCTGGCACCAAACCGTCGCCCAAATTATCGCGTTCGTTTACAGCCGTCCATAATGAACCATCCACCGGATTCCAGTCCATACCCACCGGATTTCTCAAGCCCGAACCATAGATAATTTCTCCGGATCCATCTAAATTCACCTCTAAAATAGCAGCTCTGCGGACTTCTTTTTCCAATCCGTACTCGCCCACATTACTTGCAGAACCAACCGATATATAAATTTTAGTCTGCTCTTTATTGGTAATGATGTTTCGCGTCCAATGATTGTTGTATCCGCCTGCCGGAAGCTCCACTATTTTTCGTCCATTACCCTGCAGTTTCATATCGCCTGACTTATAAGGATAAACATACAGACCATCACTCAAGGCGACATAAAACTGATCTTTCACGATTAAAGTACCAAATGGAAGTTTTAAATTATCGGCAAATACCTCCTTTACTTCGTAGCTGCCGTTTTTATCGGCATCTCTTAAGATGGTGATTCTGTCTGCGCTGTTAAAAGTATTTGATTCGGTTACGAATAAATCGCCGTTTGTTGCTATGTATGAAGTACGCGGATTTTTAAGATCTGCTGCTAAGCGTTCCACCTTAAATCCGGCAGGCACTTTTGGCAGTTGTCCTTCGGGCCAATCTGCCATTACATGTCTGAATGTTACGGATTCTGTAGCGTACGGAGGCGGCAGTTTAAGCGGTCCCACAGTAGTCATTACCGTTACGCTGTCTTGTTTGCTGTACTGCTGTTTTTCTTTTTCGGAAAGCTCCTTGATTTTTTGTGCATGCGCAGCAGTTATGCACAAGCACGCCAATGCAATTGTTGTAATTCTTTTCATAGCAATAATTTTGTAGTTTAAAATAGCAATCTCTATAAAGTTACAGAAAACCTAGCAGTAAAAAAATACTTTTCGGTAAAAGCGTCCTTGTTAAATAAGAATAAAAAAGACTGCAACATCAGAATTTTGTTAAATATTCCTGATGTTGCAGTCGAATTAAAAGATTATAAAATTACGGATTTCACTCCGTATCAATTCATATTATTTACCTGCACTGTTAAGAATTTCCATATCTTCCGAATCCAGTTGCAATTGTGGTGCTTTAAAAATGGTTTGCAACTGTTTTTCGCTGGTTGCACTAACAATAGGTGCTGTAATAAAAGGATTTGCCAGCAGCCAAGCCAAAGCAACAGTTGCAGGTTGAGAATTGTGTTTTGCTGAAACCTTATCCAATGCAGCCAGTACTGCTTTTCCATCCGCATTAAAATACTTTTTAATTCCGCCTCCTCTTGCTGTTTGTTCAAAATCGGCTTCTGTTCTGTATTTTCCGGTTAAAAAACCTGATGCTAAAGAATAGTATGGAAACACACTCAATCCGAATTTTTCTACTAAAGGAGCATAGTGTGTTTCAAACTTTTCTCTTTCTACCAAATTGTAATGAGGCTGCAATGCTACATACTTCGGCAGATTATTCTTTTCTGCGACTTCAAAAGATTCCATCAACCTTTCCGGCGAAACATTAGATGCCGCTATGTATCTGACCTTACCTGCCTTAATAATTTCATCGTAAGCTGCCAAGGTTTCTTCTACGGGAGTTACGTTATCATCGAAATGCGTGTAATACAGATCAATGTGATCGGTACCAAGGCGTTTCAGCGATTCGTCAACAGATTTAAGAATGTGTTTTCTGCTGATATCAAAACCGTGTTCCTTGGTTTCGGATCCCACTTTTGTAGCCAGCACGATATTGTTTCTGTTCTTTCTTTCCCGCATCCATCTGCCGATGATTTCTTCGGACTGACCGCCGGTTCCGTTTACCCACCAGGAATAAGTATCGGCAGTATCAATGAAATTAAATCCTGCTTCGGTAAATCTGTCCAAAATATGGAACGATTCTTTTTCATTCAATGTCCATCCGAAAACATTTCCGCCAAAATTTAAGGGAGCTATTTCAAGATCGGTATTACTTATTATTCTTTTTTTCATCCGTTTTATTGTATTGATTTACGTAAGAAAATTAAAAGTTCTTACATATCAGATTCTATCACCGCAACCGTAGTATTTTCTGCGTTATTCAAATAAAGCGTTGTTCCTGAAATGATGTATGTAGATGCTTTTTGCAGAGCTTCGCTAAACTGCGTTTCGGTTTGCATAGATCCACATGCCATCTTGGTTGACATAATTTCGGAAATTTTTACGCTGTTGTTCCCCGAGAATTCTACTTTGGCACCAAAGCCGTTACATCCCAAATTGCCTGATGCTTTTTGAAGGTCATCAAATTTTATATACGGCTGATTTCCTGCAGTACTGTCTATAACCACTTTTGTTCCGTTGAGTTCTTTCAGTTTCCATTCTTTACCCAGCAGTTCTTTTGGATCGGCCGTAACTTCGGTAGTTTCAACAGTTAATTTTTCGGTATTTTCCTGTTCTTTTTTATCGGCACAAGCGACTAACGCAAGCGACATCATTGCTATTAAAAGATTTCTTTTCATCATAGAGTATTTATTTATATGATTTATAAAGATACAAAATTTAAGAAAAAGAACCTATATTTAGATCTACTGAATTGCACAGTTATTGATTACTTTAAAAATATAATAACTAAAAAATTGTGATTTCTCATTCATTTTACTTTTAAGATCCATTTCATAGCTCATAAATAAGTTTTTAGTTTTAATTTAGATACACAGATTAAAATACCGTTATGGCACAATTTTTAAAGATAAGAACCATGTTGAGTAAACCTCTTTCCTTTTTTACGTAAAATTATTATATATGATATACTTAATCATTTAAGTTAAAATCCTTTAGAAATTATAACCGCACATATAATCCCTTTTATTTTTTATATACCTTACTCATAAAAAATTGACAGACAAATAGTGTTAGCCTTCCAATGCACAATATCTTTCATTTTGAATTACAAAACACATTAAACGTTTCATTTTTCCATTCTAATATACATTAAACTAAAACTTATTTGATTGGATATATTATTTAAATATTATCAAAATTTAAAAACTTTAACCTACTGATATTCAACAAAAATAAAGCTTATGTAATAATTATTTAATTTTGTTAAAAATTAACTACCTTTACTAACGGTAATAATCCACTAATATCTCACCATAATATGTTTACAGAAGCTGATTTAATTTTAATAAAAGAGTGTTTACTTAAAAGAGTAAGTGAAAATCTAAAAAAGTTTCCGAAGTACAGCGAAGCAGATTTAAATAGTTTGAAAATCATTGAAAAAATTAACTTATTCGTTGGTGTTAAGCAAGCTTAATATGTCTTAACAAAATTGATAAAAATTAGATCATTAGCGACAACTTACTTTCAATTGTTATAATTAAAGTCAATGTGAGAATGATGGAAAATCCCCATATCTCACAGTTTACAAACGCTTTAACGGAACGTTGAAAGTAACAGGTGCACGTTTATAAGCTGACATAAAATTCCACAACTACCAACAAATACAAACTGTTTGGAGTACTAATCTTGAGGCATTGGTACAAGAATATTTAATAGGAACATTATAAATTTACAGGTTGAAAGGCGATTTTTTAAACTAAAATAACCATTCCATTAAATGGTTCCATTGTTTGATAATTTATAGATATGATAATTTTATCATCTTCAAAACTGCCAACTGCACCTGATGGTGAAACACATCCTTCTTCATTATCCATTAATACTTCGCCAATTGCAGTAGCTTTCATCTCATTATCGTATATAGCTACCCACGAATTATCAATTTTCTGAAAATCTTCTCTCTTAATTATTATTTTAGACATGTTACAAAGTTTGATTGTTATTAAAGGTAGACAAAATAACAATGCAAATAACTCACTATCAAATATTATAAGCTATCATAATACAGCCAAACGAATAAAATTTAAGCTGACGCAATAATTAATTATCAGAAGCTTACTTAAAGCTATAGCTGGCATCACTTTTGGTGTAGCAATAAGCTCCAACGTATCTTTCCAAATGCTATGAAAAACATTTTTATACACTTTGCAATATTTTTAATTTTGATCCAGATAAATGTGTTTGGTCAAAACATGAAAACAAAAGATAATTTCAATTATCTTGTAAGAGAGGAAACTGGCGATTTAAATGCAGACGGTAAAACGGATAGAGTTACTGTATATATGGATACCATTGATAAAACGTATCCTTTAAAACTGCAAATTTTTCTATCGCAACCAAATGGAAAGACGGCATTAGTAGTTTCATCAACTCAAATTATAGAACCGCAATACCCTGCCGAAAAACACGGAGAATACAACGGATACCAAATTCCGGATTTTAGAATTGAGAATGGATATTTATTGATGTGGAGTGAAATTAAGGGAGGAAATATTACTTACAAATTCAAGTATCAGAATGGAAATTTTGAATTAGTCAACATAGATAAATTAACGAACAATGCAACAAAAGGATATATTGACGAAAATACCCTATTTACCGAAACTAAATTTGATTTGATTACGGGATTGAGAATTGAAACTGATGATACGAATTCAGATAAAATACTGAAGAATAACACACGAAAAAAAACGGTTTTGATTAGACCCTTACCTAAAATACAGGATTTAAAATTTTCTGACAAAGATCGCTACTAAAAAAAATATGCTGAATTTAACCATTGCCAAAGAATTTTGGTAATTTTTATAAACCTGCAAGCTATTTTGTTTTGGGATGTTTGATCATACCGCCAACATGCATAAATAAATCGGGATAATACTGTTTAAAAATGGCTTCTTTTTCAAAGAACAACTCTATTAGAACCGAAATCAATTCTAACCGATTGGTAAAGGCGTAGGCACGAATAAAATCTATTTGGCTGATTCTAATTTTATGCTGTGGCACTTCCATCCATTCATTAACTAACCTAAAACCTTTTTTAAATACAGCTGCATCAGGATGTTTAGAATACGTTTGCAACATTTCAAAACTTAAAGCATGAGTGAATTCGTGTAAAGCAACATCTTTACCATCTTGATTATAATAAATATCGCGTTCATATTCATCTAAAGCCAACATAATGGTTTGCATTTTGGGATTAAAATGCCCTGTGTGGGTTTCATCTAAATGAGGAAAATATTGAGCTGTTGGATAAACAACGATGTTATTAAAAGTGTTGATCAAAAAATTATTATAACCCAAAGTAAGCTTTACATAACTTGCTGCAATTGAAACTTTATGTGCGTTGGTTAAGGGTGCATTTTCTTTGCATACAAAAGCGTATTGTTTTAGAAATTTTAAAATACGTTTGCTGAAATTAATCTTAAACTTGTGAGGCAATTGATTAAAAATGGGAAAAACTTTAGAAATATCAGCTGAAAATTGATAAATAAGTTGTTCTGGAGTAAGTTTCAACTGAAAATTTCCATTAGGTGTATTTAAGCGGTAACGATCATAAAATAGACGAGAGCCTGTAAAAAACATATTTTTTTTATCAAGATACTAAAATCTAAATAAATTTAAAAACTATACTTTCTAAATGTTATCATATTAAACAGATTCTTCTTTTGTTGGATTTTAATTTATAGTTGTTTTTTAAAGTTTACTATTTTGAAACTTAAGCACGTAAACTGTTCCGAACAAACAAATTTTTATATTGATAAATTGCTAATATTGATAGGCTAACAAGCCACTTTTTTGGATAAGCGCTAAAAATTCCGTATCTTTGATAAAATGCTTCATTGGACATGAGTTTCAAGCAAATTATCTAAATCTTTACCTACTCTACTTTTATATTAGAGCACATTACATTCAGATTTTCATCATTATATTATCATTTGTTTTGTTTGATCTTCCAAGAAAAGAGATAACATGAGAACAAAATGTTGACAAGAATCTTTAGCAAAAACTTATTGAAAGCAGGACTGTGTTTAATTTTTTATGCAGAATCCTGACATTACTGAAGATAACTTTTGTACTACCCAGATACCAGTTCAATGATTTGAATGACTAATTCAATTAAATATTAATTTAAAAACAAACGTTATGACAGACAGAAAAAAAATAAACGATCGGTTATTAGCTTTATTATTAATTATAATAGGTGGCGCATCAATAATAATTTATGCCAACAGCTTTTTAATCAGTTAAAAAATCTATTAAATATATTGTCCCCATACTTTTAAAGAAGGTTAAAAATGGCATATAACAGTAAATGCACTTGTTTTTATTTAGATAAGGTGGATACAGAAAGTTCTGTTCCACCTTATTTTTTATTCCTCAAAGAAATTTAGTTATCCACACGACAATTTTTATAGTTAGTGGATTTTCGCTAATTCATAAAAGAAACTATATTTTTAGCAATAAAAAAAGGCATACAATTACTTGTATAACCTATTTTTTTTAACAAACAGATTGTTGTTATTTTCTTTTAA
>JAVXSC010000121.1:0-7775 GCA_036643355.1 Myroides sp. | reverse complement strand
AAGCTAAACATATTAATTCGTGTAAATCATGTAATCTGTGGTTAGGTGCTTGATGTTTGATGTTTGATGTTGGGTGTCTGGTATTGGGCGTTGGGTGCTTGGTGTGGGATGCCGGATGACAAGCTAAACATATTAATTCGTGTAAATCATGTAATCTGTGGTTAGGTGCTTGATGTTTGATGTTTGATGTTTGATGTCTGGTATTGGGCGTTGGGTGCTTGGTGTGGGATGCCGGATGACAAGCTAAACATATTAATTCGTGTAAATCATGTAATCTGTGGTTAGGTGCTTGATGTTTGATGTTTGATGTTTGATGTTTGATGTTTGATGTTGGGTGTTGGGTGTCTGATGCTTATTGTTTGATTATTTACGCCGATATTTAACTGTTATTCTGTGGTTTCGGTTACAATATAAAAAAAAACGGACTAATGTCCGTTTTCTTTATTTATCCTCTTAAATTGTAATTTATTATATTTTACAATCTGCCTTCTACTTTTTCCAATAATGCTCCTTTTACATCGTAAATGATTCCGTCTGCTTTTAGGTAACTACGCACATTCAACTCTAAAAACTGTTGATGAGCTACAGCAAGAACAGCTGCATCATAATTAGAGGTTTCCAAATTCTCAACAACAGTTACACCTGTTGGAATTGTGCGTTTTGACCAATCAACCCACGGATCGTAAACCACAACCTTACAGCCGTAGTCTAGCAGACCATCTACCACATCCCACACTTTTGAATTACGCATGTCTGGACAGTTTTCTTTAAAAGTTACGCCCATTACTAATACAGCGGCATTTTTTACTTTAAGATCGTTCTTAATCATTAGCTTAACCACTTCTGATGCTACAAATGATCCCATAGAATCGTTTAGTCTTCGGGCAGACAAAATCAATTCTGAATAATAACCAATCTGCTGCGCTTTTTGAGCCAGATAAAACGGATCTACACCAATACAGTGACCCCCAACCAGACCCGGTTGAAAAGGCATAAAGTTCCATTTGGTACCAGCTGCTTTCAATACCGCTTTGGTATCGATACCCATAAGTGCAAAGATCTTTGCCAGTTCATTAACAAATGCAATATTGATGTCGCGTTGTGAATTTTCGATGACTTTTGCTGCTTCGGCTACCTTTATAGAAGGAGCCAGATGTGTACCAGCAGGAATTACAGATCGATATAAGGCATCGACCTCCAATGCCGTTTCAGGGGTAGATCCCGAAGTTACCTTCATAATTTTGTCGATGGTACGTTCTTTATCTCCCGGATTCACCCGTTCCGGAGAATAGCCTGCAAAGAAATCTACATTAAATTTTAAACCTGAAACACGTTCCAATACCGGAACACATTCTTCTTCGGTGACACCCGGATAAACGGTAGATTCATACACCACCACATCGCCTTTTTTCAATACTTTACCCACCAATTCCGACGCCTTCTTCAATGGTGTAAGATCGGGACTGTTGTTTTTATCTACCGGTGTAGGTACGGTTATAATATAGTAATTGGCTGCTTTTAAATCGGCTTCTTCTGTTGTAAAATACAATCCTACAGCGTTATCGTTAATACGATCTGATGTATTTAGGACACCGTTCAAAGCTTCTTCGGAAACTTCTAATGTGGTATCTATCCCTTGCTTCAATTCGTCGATTCTTTTTTGGTTTATATCATAACCGATCACTGCATATTTTGAAGCAAAAAGTGCTGCTAACGGCAAGCCTACATACCCTAAACCTATTATTGCAATTTTATATTCTTTGTTCATTTTTCTTCTTTAATGTCAATTTTTTATTTCAATCATTGAGCCAACACAGCACACCAAACATAAACATCTAAATATCAATTAATAAAAAAATAATTAATAATTTTTTAAGCTTTAATAGTCTACAAACTGTTGTTTTGTACCCCGATTAAAAACAATTACTAAAAAACGGGCATAAGCCCGTTTTTAATATTAAAAGATTATCGGAAAGTTTATATCAAATAGAATTTATCAAACTTTCGTCAGTTCGAGCCTTTTATCAAGCTCAAGATAAACTAAAGTCTATAACCGAAGCCCGTTGAGAACTTTCAATATGAAACTTCTCGATACACTTCACTATGTTACGCTAATCGAAGTGACGACTTTTTAAATATTATAGGTCAAAATGCTTTCGTACAAATTCCTAATAATTACTTTACTATTACTTTTTATAATTCAATATCGTACAACTTTAATTTATTGTACAGGGTTTTTCTGTCGATACCCAATATATGAGCTGCTTTTGTTTTATTGTATTTCGCTTTTTCCAACGCCACACGGATCAACTGCTCTTCGTTACTTGAAGAATACAGTTTTAAATCTTCGCGCTGCATGCTTGTAGCTGCAAAACTATCAGATGATGCTATTACGTGATCGTGTGCTTCGATGTTTTTTAAAACATTCTCTTTAAACATTTCTGCGGGCAATACATTTTTCTCGATAAGGTTTGAACTGCTTAAAAGCACCGCACGTTTAATTATATTACGCATTTCACGCAGGTTACCCGGCCATTCGTAACTTAAAAAAACTTCGGTTACCTCATCAGACAATCCTTCTACGTTACGTTCTAATTCAGCATTGGATTGTGCTATAAAGAATTCTGCAAATTCCAACACATCTTTTCCACGTTCGCTCAAACGGGGTGCCTGAATAGAAAACTCGTTCAATCTATGATATAAATCTTCACGGAAATCACCTTCGCGAACCGCTTTTTGTAAATCTTCGTTGGTTGCTGCAATGATGCGGATATCTACATCGACTTCTTTACTGCTTCCCACAGGTTTTACTTTACGTTCTTGTAATGCACGTAACAACTGCACCTGAACATCGTACGTTAAATTTCCAACTTCGTCCAAGAAAATAGTACCACCGTTAGCTGCTTCAAAATGACCAATCTTATCGGTAACAGCACCTGTAAACGATCCTTTAACGTGACCAAAAAACTCACTTGCTGCCAGATCTTTTGGTATCGCACCACAATCTACCGCCACGTAAGGCATGTTTTCACGTTTGCTTAATTTGTGAATGGAATAAGCAATATTTTCTTTCCCTGTTCCACTGTCGCCAATGATAAGAACAGAAATATTTGTTGGAGCCACCACATTAATAAAATCGTACAATTCTTTTGATTTTGCACTTCTTCCCTTAATAAAATGACTGCCAGTATAGGCATTTTTTACCGGACGGGTTTCTTTTTTATCACTTTCAGCTGAAACATTTACAACAGTAGACGTTTTAACGCCTTCGGTAAGCGCTTTGTGAATGGTGTACAGAATTTCGTCTGAATTTATGGGTTTTGAAACATAGTCAAAAGCACCCATTTTCATTACGTTGACTGCGGTTTTAATATCGGTATAGCCCGTCATCAGGATTACCTGAATGGCAGGATTTACTTCTTTAATATATTTTAGTATTTCAATACCGTCGCTATCGGGCAAACGAACGTCGGTTAAAACAAGATCAAGCTGCTGATCGTTTAAAATTGTAGTAGCTTCTTTAAATGAAAATGCATTAAAAACTTCAAAACCTTTTTTGGTAAGAAACGTTTTCATCATTAAACAAAAAGAAACATCGTCTTCTATAATTAAAATTTTTTTCATTCTAAAGCTCAATAATTCGTATTAGGTCTTAAATAAGGATTTTGGAAAGTTACAAAATAATTATTTAACAACTATATTTTTAACTTAATTTGAATAAAGTGCCAGTATATAACATATTTACAAGATTAATAATTTTAACATTTAAATTACCAGTGTAAGAAACTAGCATAGATGTTTTAGCAACTAACGGAAATTCCTCCATTAAAAAGGATATCCTATGGCAATGTTCAGCATTAAATTATCACGACGCCACTGTCTGTCTTTAAAATTAATTTCGTTAAAAGCCCAGCGATCACCATCAGGATAATACGGGATACGGAACGGAATTGACAAATCAAGGCGAAGTATCAGGATGCTGAAATCAAGACGTAATCCCAAACCACCACCAACTGCAATTTCCTTAAGAAAGTCACCACTTATTTTACCACCCGGGCGGCTTTTTTCTTCATTGAACAACCAAACGTTTCCGGCATCAACAAAGGCAGCCACGTTTAAAAAGCTTACCAGTTTTTTACGATATTCTATATTTGCTTCTAACTTGATATCTCCCGCCTGATCATGGAAGAAAGATGAACCGGATGTGCGTGGATCGTAACTTCCGGGTCCCAAAGTTCGTGCACGGAATGCACGTATACTGTTACTACCACCAACAAAAAACTGTTTTACAAACGGCATGTAAACCGAATTACCGTACGGATAAGCCACGCCTCCAATAAAGCGTGTTGCGATTTGCGATGTTTCATCCAGCTTTAAATAATATCTGAAGTCGTGCTCTGTTTTTACATATTGACTGTAAGGAACTCCTAAAATAGTTTTAGCATCAGTAATATTATTAATTGAATCTGTTTTAGCATTTGCGCCCGATATCAATCCCGTTAAATTAGCAGAAAGATCCAATAACCCCTTGTAATAAAAGGTATGCTTTTTAGGAAGCATGGTATTGGTATAGGTGTAGTTATAAACCGGACCAAAAATCAACTGTTTTTCTGTAACACGCTTTAAAGCAGGATTTTTTATTTTTTCTTCTTCAAATTTAGCGGTTTCGTTTTCAGGTGTTACATATGTAACCTCTATTATCTTTAAGTCGTGTTCCCGCAGGGCATTTTCTTTCCATAAATAACCAAAAGATGCATTAAAATTGTGCAACGTGTACAATTGCGTTCGGTTTTGAAATTCATACCCCAACTCTACCCTTGTTCGCGGTACGAAAGCACTTGAAGATTCAAATTTAAAAGGTGCAATGATACGGGGCCAGGTTAAGCTGAACTTACTACCTACACGGTAAATATTGTTGGAATCTTTATTGCCGCCCAACTGAAAATCGATTGCCGTATACAACGTAGCCGCAAAAATTTCGGCTCCTCTTAAAAAGTTCCGGTGACGCCAGTTGAAATTTACCTCGCCGCCTACGTAACTTGCCGAGTTTGATTTACCCAGAGTTTCCAAACGCAATGATTTGAATTCATGCGGTGTAAGATAATAATAGGCATCGAACTTGTTTGCCAAAGAATCGGACAGTACAAACTGATTTTTTACAAACTTGAACGTTCCCAGATTTATCAGCCTGCTTAAGGTAAGGTTGTGGTTGGATCTGTTGTACAAATCGCCTGATTTAAAATACAGTGCACGATCGTAAATCTGCGGACGGAATTTTTCCTTCGGATCAATAATATAACTGTTTTCCTTCCACAAAATGGTATCAACATCTGCACGAACCAATCCCCTTCTGTTTCTGGTATTGCGCAGGTTGTAATCTGAAAAAATATAAATCTTATCGATAGTAAACTGTTTGCGCGCCAGTTCAGGTGTATTGTTCTTGATTTTCACATTCAGATCTACCTTGTGTTTTACCTCGGTACTGTCGACCTGAATGATCAGATTATCGGGATCGAAATAATAAAAACCATTTTCTTTTAACGAAGCATCAATGCGTTCGCGTTCGGTTTTTATCACATCTAAATTAAAAGGCTCGTTAACTTTCAGAAGTGTTTTTGCAACCGTTTTATTGATTTCTTTTGATAGAACGGTACTGTCTGTTGGGAACGTAACCTTGTTGATAAGATACTGCGATCGTGGCGACACATTGTATTTTATTTTTACCCTTTTGTTTTTAGGCAGTGTATCGTAACTGGCTGTAATATTGAAATACCCTCTATTCTCACCGGTATTTTCGATCAGATCCAAATTAAAAGGAATATCCACATCGCTTAAATGTACCGGTTTTTCGCCTACCTTGTATTTTAACCAGTATTTGAATCCACTTTCTTTTTTAGGTTCGCTTACCCTGTTGTACACATACAATTTAGGACGCAGCCCTAAAAGGGTTGAATTCGGTTTGGGCGTAAGCGAGCTTTCCAACTCTTTTTTAAGTTCGTTCTTTTGCGATTTAGATAACGAATCGCTGATGATGTTTATTGATGCTCCCGTGTACAGATAATCGCCTTTGGGAACAAATTTTGTATTGCTGCAACCTACCAAAAACAGTGCTGTTGCGGCAAAAAATGCTTTATTTAGTTGTTGTGGTAGTCTGCTCATTCTGTATAACTCTTTGTGTTTTTCTAAATTCTCTGTTACGTTTGCGGCGGCGCATTAAATCTTTAAATTCGGTATAATCAAGCGTAATTACAAAACCAACGCCTGTTTCTATAATCTGTCCCTGTAAAGCTACCTGATACTCGTTTTTACGATAAGCTTTCAACATGTATCTGCCGTCTTTAGACAACAAATATTCAACCTGGATATCACCTGCAATATTAGTCATTTCCTCGTTTTGACGTTCAGTTCCTTCCAATCCGAAATTACTGCCCACACTTACTTTTAAACGATCGTTCAACAGTGTTTTAGAAACTCCTACGTTTAAATCGGTTCTGTTTTCACGGCTTCCCGTACTGTAATCGTCTGAAGATTCCAGATCGAAATTCAACTCGACACCTTCTACCAAATCAGCAGCCAGATTATTTAATTGTTCCGATAACATGCGGCTTACACTTTGACGTGCAACACTTTCGGCAGACATTCCCGTACTGCTTGCAAACGGATTTTCGCCAATGAAACGATTCAATAACAATAACGCAAAAACCTGCTTGTTCATTTCGGATTGTTCGGTTCGCAACTGATCTAATTTTGACTCTACCAAGGTGGTTACCTCATTTGAAATACCCGGATTGTTTCCATCGATCTCAATATCAAACGTAAGAACCGGTTTCAGCAGTTCGCCCGACATCTTTAAAAAGGTGTTAAACGGAACGCGTTGTTTGAACAGATTTGCCTGATCGTCACCCTGAAGTTGCTGCTGCACCAAATCAAGCGGTGCTGCCTTGGTTTTATAAATTGCCGTAAGGTCTACATTTGCTTTGGTTGGTTCGCCTGTCCATACGATAGAACTGCCCTCTTGAATTTCGAAACGACGTTTTAAAAGACTTACCGACATTTCGTACGCACCTTCGTTCACCTCGTATCTACCCACAAGGGTTGTTTTACCAGATGGATCGATACCTCCGGTTAACTGCGCTTCCCCTTGAAGTTTAATGAAATCGCCGTTTGTTTTATCGATAATGATCGAAAGTTTGGCATCTTTCTTTAATTCGATATTCAAATTAACATCCAAACCTTTCAATGTTTCATCTAATTCTTCTTGCGGATCTTTCAAGGTATCGTCTAACGCCAGCTGATCCTGATCTACGAACTCTATGATTCCTTCACGTTCTTGCAACGCCGGACTTGATTGCGGCAGTACAAACGTAAAATCGGTTTTATCGGTTACGGTAATCGTACCATCGATCTTTGGCAGGTTCATATCGCCTTTTACACCAATGTTGGCATTGATTGCCATAACGCCATACAGAATCTGATTATCGGTTTTGGTTGAATTTACCACTTTAAAGTCGCGCGCCAAGATATTCAGTCCGAAAGCGAAATCGCGGTACGTTTTTGTTAGAACGTTTCCGTTAATTGTAAGTGCATTGCCGTCGGTATCATTAATTTTAAAGGAATTGAATTCGATACCGCGCTGTGTAAACGCGATTTCATCGTTCATATTTTGAAAGGTTGTATTAAGCTGTGTAACGCCAAAACCTGCATCGTTAAACTTCAATGCGCCCAAAATACTCGGATTTGTCGTTGTGCCCGAAACCTTTAAATTACCCGATATA
>JAVXSC010000120.1:0-7775 GCA_036643355.1 Myroides sp. | reverse complement strand
GTATGGCGGTCTCCGTGAGTTGGTCCGGTTATTTTACCAAATTTTTAAAGATGTTTGGCATTTATCTGCCCGATTATCTGACTACAGATCCCGTAAGTTACACAGGCGAAGGTTTTGCAATGAACCTACCTGCATTCATCATTGTACTTTTAGTAACCGCTTTATTGGTAAAAGGAACTAAAGAAGCTGCTAAAACAAACAATTTTATCGTTATTTTAAAAACTACAGCTGTTGTATTTGTGGTTATTGTAGGTGCATTTTACGTAGTGCCAGAAAACTGGATGCCTTTTATTCCGGAACAAACAATGATTAAACAGACAAGCGGTGAAATGGCTCCGGCTTATGGTTTTCAAGGAATTATCTCGGGTGCGGCAGCAATTTTCTTTGCTTATATAGGTTTCGATGCGGTTTCTACGCAGGCAGGCGAGGCGATTAATCCTAAAAAAGATGTTCCGTTTGCCATTATTACCTCTTTATTGATTTGTACCGCCTTATACATTATGGTTTCGCTGGTATTGACCGGAATGATGCATTATTCTGATTTTGATCCTTTAGGGAAATATCCTGAAGCAATAAAAGCACCGGTGGCTTATGCGTTTGAAATTGCCGGGAAACATTGGGCAAGTAATATTGTTACCATTGCTGCTACGGTTGGATTAATTTCGGTTGTTATGGTAATGATGATGGGACAATCTCGTATTTTCATAGGAATGTCTAAAGACGGACTGATTCCAAAATTTTTCGGTGAATTGCATCCAACAACAAAAACACCGTATAAAGGAATCATTTTATTAGGATTGATAGTAGCTACCGTTTCTGCTTTAACACCTATATCAACTTTGGCTCACATGACCAGTTTTGGTACTTTGTTTGCCTTTACAATGGTATGTATTGCGGTTTGGATCATGCGAAAAAGACAACCAAATATTGATCGCCCATTTAAAGTGCCTGCTTATAAATTAATAGTAATTTTAGGTGTAATTATTAATATAGGTTTAATAATTACACTAGACAAACTGGCGTTGATGCTATCTGGTTTCTGGCTTGTCCTGGGAATAATCGTTTATTTTGCGTACAGTAAAAGGAATAGTAAATTGAATAATCCGTAAAAACTAAAAATCCATCTTGTTTTAAGATGGATTTTTGCTATTAACAAACCTTTTTTAAGTTGGTGTGTTGTTACCATTTGCAGACAATGTACTGTTTTTTGCGGCTTTTACAATTTCGTTTAAATCGTAGTATAATTTAGACCATTCGGGCATGTCTTTCATAGCTGTAATTAAGCTAAAATAAGATCGCAGTCTTTGTTCTAATTCTTTTCGGGTTGAAGATGCGCTGGCAATAGTTCTTAGATCTGCATTAGCTTCGGCTTGTTCTGCAAAAACAGTTTCAAAAGCTTGGTGTTTTGTTTTTAAATCGTTAAAAGCCGTTGTAATGGTTAAATTTTCAATGCGTTGGATATTTTCGGGTTTCTCTAACTCTTCAATAAGCTTTTTTAATTGTGCGGTCTGGGCAGAATAACTTAACGTATCCAAATTCAATCCAAACTGTTTAAAAATCGTGTATAAAGCCTCTGCATCTGTATGGTTCGCTGCAAACGGCAATTTGCGGTATCCGTTTAAAAATGCCTTTATGCTACTATAGGCAGCATCGCGTTCTTTATCGGCAGCAGCTACTTCTTTACCTTTACCGCTGTAAGTAAGTTTTGTATATACTGCATCGTAGGTTGAATAACTTGTTGCAAGTGCCATTAACAAAGGGTGACCTTCAATAATGGTATAATTGCCACTTTGCGATGAATTAATAATCCGCTGTGCTAAAGTTGCCAAATTTTTTGTAGATAAGCTGGTTAATGTAATTTTCATAATAGGTAGTTTTTAATTATAATTAAGTTACTATAAGTGGTTTATAAATTTAATAGATAGGGCAAAGCAGAATTACATTCTCACGAATACTAGGGAAAGATAAACCGTACTTGTGTGTAGTTAACCGAGTAATCGGGAAAGGAAAAAACTACGTGTTTGTAATGTCCCGAATACTTAGGAAAGCTAAAATCTGTTCATTAATAATCTCCTGATTAGTCGGGAAAGGTAAACCAAACGTGCTTGTAATAAACCTATAGTACATATAGGCAACAACGTTTAATATATTAACCCTATTACTATTAAGATTATTCCTAAAAGCGCTAAGGTATGGGGTAGGTATTCTTTTAGTAGTTTCATTGTTTATTTTTTTAATGTAACTGCTGTTGTTAGCATCTTGGTCGTGCTTATTTAGTTTTTGGTGTTCTAGAACTATTTATGTTAGTCACAAAAATGACACTCGCGACAGCGCTGGAACTTCGGTAAATATATTTAGTTTACTTTTTTACAAACTTAATTGTTGATTGATCTGTTTGCAACAAATAAACCGCTGCAGGAATTTCGGATACATTAATGCTATTATGCTCATTGTTGATAATTCCTTTTTTTACAACTTTTCCGTTTAATTCATAGATCGTATATTTTTCTGTTTCGGTTAAATGATCAAAAAATAAGAAATCGGTTGTTGGGTTTGGATACACTTTAACGGTATTAAATAAATTATCTTGTATGCTGGCAGTATTAACTGGCGTAAATCTAAAAACAGTTCCACTTGCGGGATACCCATTAAATCCATAATTATCTAATGTTACCTGGCTCTCATCTGTATATTCTCCTAGTAACGGATTTTGTGCATCATCAAATAATATACATACAAAACCTCCTGATGATGGTTCGCCTCCAAAACCAAAATTAGTTACAGGTTCTTCATTAGGATAGTTGTAGGTACTTAAATTATGATCTCCAATACGATACTCAATAACATTTGAACCTTCGTATAACCAAATTTGAACATTTAAATAATAAGTATTTGTAAAATAAAAATATTTTTCAACAGCTGAACCAATATTTTTCAACTGCATTTTAAAAATACGGTTTCCTACAGTACCTTCTACTTTGTATCCAACTGGTGATACCGATGTTGTGGAATTCGCAGCACTTTTATCGGCAATACCAATACCGCTTGCATAAATTTCAATTTCACTACCATTTATACTATGTAAAAAACTATTAGCGCCATCAAACTCAATAAGTTTATAGTTTACACCATTTATCTTAAAGTTAAATGGTAAGGTATAGTTCCAATTTAACGCATTGTTTACATTATGTTTTTCCCATGGAAGGTTGTTATGTACACTTGTTAACCCCGTTAAATCGCTGTAAACAGTTGTCAACTTGTTAAAAGTATAAAAAGGTTGTGCATTTGTAAACAAACCAATGAATAATGTAATAATTAAAGTAATTTTTGTTTTCATAATACTGTAATATTTTAAAGAGCATTTATTAAAATGCTCTTTAAATTTGTTGATTTAAGGTTGTACCGATTTTACATAATATGCTGGTGGATTATTACCTAAACGTAAAGTATCTTTTGTGGTACTTAGCTTATAAGGAGTTTGATTTTCAACACCATTTGATTTAAAATTACCAACAGATAATTTAAATATAGATGTATCATCATTATACCAATAATCACCTTCGGGTGGAATATAATATCCATGAATTTCTGAATAGCTTACCGTTTTAAAAGTAAACGCATCTAAAACTATATAATATGGATGCTCTTCATTATTGATTCTTTTCCACCAACCTTTTAGTTCTTCTGAATGGTTTTGGTTTTTGTAAAAATCAATACGTTCATCGTCTTTATCACACGATACGTTTATTAAGGTTAAAATACTTATAAAACACAAACTAATAATACTTTTTAACAATACTCTATTTTTCATAAATATCTAATTAATTTGACCTTTTACAAATGTTTCGCCATCTGTATATAAATTACTAGGAGTAACTATAGGGGATGCCCATGGTGATGGTTTTATATCTACTGCAACATCAGATGAGCGCCATACTAATGTTGTACAAGTATATCGATCCAAATTTTTTGCTGTAGCTTTCATTGCTCCAAATTCAAATAAATTCTTCACATATGATTTTCCTAATTTTCCTATAGCATAATTAGCAATACCATTTTTATTTACAGGATGGTAGCTTGTTTCAATTTTAATTTTAGTCCATTTTATTATTAAGCGAGTTCTCTTCTTTTTAAACTCCATAACATAAAATTTGGCACCAACCCAATCTTCTATCTGTTTATATTGTACAGTATTCCATGCTTCTACTAAAACATTTTCATTTTCTGGATCGGTAGTTGATGTAATATTTTTAGTTACAATACCAGCATGCCCTACTTTGAATCTCTTATTAAAAAGATCAATTAATTGAAATGAAACACCGTGGGTTGGTAAAGCTACAAAGAAATCACCTCTCTCTGGATTCATCTTTGCTAATTTATTTCTTAGTATTTCAGCTTTAGTAGGTAGTTCAATAGGCAATGGAAACCCTTCTATCGGAGTTGGATTTAAAGGAAGATATATTGCTTCGATTTCCCCTTTAAAACGACTGAAGAATGAAATTTTATCAGCAATTTTTATTGAAGAGCTTGTTACATTGTATTCATTCAACAATCTTTCTATAACTAAATTTTCTTCCTTAAAATTATTAATTAATTCAGGCTCATTCGTAATCTTTTTTGAAACCGAAAGAGCTTCTTCGTCTAAATATTGATCCATGAAGTCTATTTGTTGTTCTTCATTCTCTAAATCAAAAAAAGTTATTTGTTTGTCTCCTTCATCAACAAGATCTAATGTCTTAATTTTTTCAACCATAGGAATCTCCTCTTCACTTAAACTGTTTATAACGTCTAATTTGTTGAGTTCAGCAGCAAATATAATAGTTTTAAGGTTGTTATAGTACTTTTGTACTTCTGGTATTGCTTGTTCACCTTCTCTATGGGCAATATTTAATTCCTTGCTTGATTGTTCTGTTACTTCGGCTACATCATCATTACGACAAGAATACAATCCAACACTTAATAGAATCGCACCAATCATACCAATTGTAAGCTTTCTAAAATTCTTCATTTAAAATAAAAATTATACAGTTTTGTTTTTATTATTTTATAAACTGCGGTTAAAAAATAGTTTTACAGGTAACCCGCTGTAATCGGCTTTTAAAATTTGTTTCTTAACCGGTATTCGCGACTACCGGTTCTCCGAAACAAATAGGTAAATAGTTCTTTTTCAGTTTTTTATTGTTTGTAATTGTATGTCTCTCTTGACTTATTGACTTGACATTCGACTTTAAGACTTTATTACTATTTGGTTAATAGCTCTATTGCCCCCGCATACAATACTGCTTGGGTAAAACTGTATTGTGCACCATAAGCAAAGGCAATACCTCTTTTATCATTTAACTTTTTATCATCACCGTTACCGTTACCTTTGCTGTGCAATGCAAACAAGGTTTCTATTAAATGGCGTTCGTTTAGGTTAGGAATTAACGCTATGGCTTCGCTGTTAAAACTATTGCTTATTATCGCGTAAATTACCTTTTTGGTTTCTTTAGAATAAGCTAGTTGTTCTATAAAATTGGTGTCGGCTTGTTCTAATACCAACAATTGTTCGGCGTTTATTTTTTCGTACTTATATGTTTCTTGTGGCACGTAATTAAGCATTTGCCGGTTTACGTGTTGTTCAAACAGCAACAGATTTTCCTGATGTGTTTGTTGGTGGTTATATTCAAAGCTGTTTAAAACGCTTTGATAGGTTTGGTAATCACTTGTCTTAACACCTTTTTCCTGATGCAAAGTATTGGTTTGGTTGTTTGTTTCTGTTGCGAATGCTTCGTCTTCTGTTTCGCACGAGCTGCATAAAGCAGATATTGCTACAGCATATAAAAAAAATCGTTTCATTACTTTCGGAGTTTTTTAATAGCGCTGCCCGGGTAGCTTTTGTTTCGGTTACAAATATGATCCGTTTTTAAAACAACAAGCAAACAAATTATCCGGATTTAAAGGGTTGGATAATTTGTTTGCTTTTTTGAACAATTTATTCCCTCTCTGAATAATTTTTCCGTTCGTAGATTCTCTTTTTTTATTAGTATTGTTTTTAAAATCAGCGTATTAGTAAATAAGGGAATGCTGTTGGTTATTTTTATGTATTTTTGTGCGGTTAGAAAAAAATTTATGCATGTTTTTTAAAAAGTTGTACAATTTATTCCCTGTATTGGATAATATATTCCCTTGTTGGATTATTTTTCTGTTATCGTTTTGCTTGTTTGGGCAGACAACGGCAGATTCTTATAAAAATCTTTGGAAAATAATTGAAAATGATACGGTTTCCAACGAAAAAAAGGTACAGTATTTAGAGGTGTATTATCAAAAAGCACGGAATGAAAATAATCTTTTAGAACAGTATAAGGCATTAGAAAATATGTCTTATCTAATTTCGTTTGCCGATGCCACTTTATTGCTACACCAGATGCACCCCTTGATACAAAAAATGGATAACGATAGTATAAAAGGTGATTTTTTAAATCGAAGCACGGTGTTTTATTACAAGCACCGCGATTTTAAAAACGCATTATATTACGCTATAGAATCGGAAGCGTTTAACGAAGAAATAAATAATCTATACAATTTAAACGCTGTACGTATAGATATTGGCAATATTTACCTACATACACGTTATTATGCCAAAGCTATTGACTATTTTACACAGGCAAAAAGCTATTACCAAACTCAAAAAGACTATAACCACTTAAGAAGTTATATTGTTACCTTATATTGTCTGAATAAAACTTATTGGCAGTTAAAAGATATAGACCACTTAACTGCTACTATAAAAGAAAATGAGCAAGTGGTTTTGCAGCTTAAACCACGACACCAGCAATTAGAAACCGCTTATTTAGAATATGTAAGGGGCGGCTTGGGTTTTTTGCAAAAAAATAATGTGGCTGCCAAACAGCATTTTATAAAAGCATTGCCTGCCATACAACAAAATGGTGATTTTACCAATGAGCATATTATTTATTTGTATTTGGGTAAAATAGCCTGGCGGCAAAACCAGAAAGCCGAAGCTATGGAGTATTTTACAAAAATAGACACGCTTTTTAAAGAAAAAAAGTTTTTAAACTATGAGTTGCGTGAAGCGTATGATTATTTAATTGCGTATTACAATGAAACCAATCAACCGCAACTGCAATTAAATGCTACAAATAGCCTTATGGCATTAAACCAACAATTTGAAAAAGAACAGCAAAGTATTACAAGCATTTTACACCAAGATTTAGAAAACAAAAAAATAACGTCGCAATGGCAAAAATTAGTAAGTAAATACAATTTGTGGATCAGTGTTTTAGGAGGTGTTTTAGTGCTTACAGCGGGTTACTTATTTTGGAAAAAAAGTAAAAACAATAAAATCCAAGTAATTGAAAAAACGGAAGTAGCTGATAAGGAAGTAGCTGAAATTGAAAAAGCATTAGAAACAGTTGATGTTATTGAAAACACCGGAATAACAACTATTGAGGTTGCAGAAATAGAAAGCGTTGTTGAAAACGAAACAGAATTATCTGAAACAAAGCAACAGGGGAAAAGCACGCCTGTACTATCGGCAACAGACCAGCGGTTATTAGACGGGTTAAACAATTTTGAGCAGGAAAAAGGCTTTTTAGAACCAGTAAATTTAGATGATCTAGCGAAACAATTAAATACTACCCGCAGTACGCTTTCGCCTTTTTTAAACGAATATAAAAGCGGTTTTAGTACTTATATTGGAAAAAACGGTCAAAGTGACCACCTAATTCCAGTGCAAAGTGACCACCAGTTTCGGATGAAAGTGACCACCTAAT
>JAVXSC010000119.1:0-7840 GCA_036643355.1 Myroides sp. | reverse complement strand
TCTCCAATTTTGGAACAAACAAATCGACAATCTTATTTTGAATATCCAGATTGTATTCGATAAACTGATTGGTCGCAATTTTGTTGGGCGAATAGTTTTTGTACAGACTTCCCAACGAGTTTTCTACAATTCCCTTTAACTGATCGTATTTAAAATTTCCTCGAATATAGCCGTTTACAATATCGTTTGATTTAATATCGATTCTGCGGATGTTGTTCTCTTGAAATTCCGATTTAATAGAAAGGCTGTCAAACGCATACGTTTCTTTAGAATTGGTGTAGGTTGCATTTTGCACCAGAATGGTACCTTCAAAGGTATCCAGGTTTTTTCCTGTCCCCGCCAATTCAAAATGACCTTTAAAAACACCCAGCGAATCTTTTACGATGTTTAGGGCATTCATATTCAGATGCTCGATATCTGCTTTAAAATCAACCGCGGTTTTATCATTTGAAAGATCTAAAGTCCCATTGAAATCAAGCAGTGCATTTGGATCCTTACTTACCAAAGTTCCGGTATATGCAGGCAATTTCAGATTTCCGTCGATCGTAATGTCTTTGTACGAATAATTGTTAAACGTAAACTGCTGCACCTGACTTTTTATGATGGTGTTGAAAGATTCCGGATCAAAACTTTTACCGTCTACACTTGCTGTTAACGTTGCTGTACCGATTTTTTCATTTTCGATCAATCCGCCAATATCAAAATTATCAAGCGCAATATCGCCTTTATAAGTGGCATTTTGTTTTTGATTAACGTTCCACAATTCTACATCGGCTTTCGCAAAACCAAGATTTGTAGTAGCTTCCACATCAGCATCCACATAAAAATCTTCGTACGCTACAAAACCCTGCAAATTAAGCAAGCCCAATTTTTCCAATTGAACCGGCAGCGATTTTCCTAAAACATTCGGAAGCAGCGCAACGGCATTAGAACGCGTAATGTTCAAACGATTCAAATTAGCTTCAACCCGAAACGGATTTTTCTTTACAAACAGATTTTTTAAAGCGAAGTTTCCAATGATTTCAGATCCGAATTTATCAGAAAGCTGGGTGTTTTCCAGCTTAAAATTGTTCAACGTACCTGTTGCTTTTGTGGTTAGATACAGAACGTTATCGGCACCAAATTCTTTATAGAAATACTTTAAATCGTTTGTTGCAACCTTTGATTTATTAAGATCGACCGCCAAATTTACCTTTTCGGTAAAATATTTCAAATCACCTTCGGCATAGCGCATGGTAATATTTCCTTTGATATACGACTCTTCGGTTTCAACGGCAAAAGGTTTTAAATCCATGCCCGTTTTCGTCATAGAGAAACTTGTAACCAGATCTTTAATGTAAATGCCGCGTTTGTCTTTTAACGATAACTTGTTAATATCAGCATTAATATTCGCGCCTTGAACCAACAATTTATCTAAAGAACCGTTCATTTCTTTAAAATCTATCGGAGTATTTCCGGTATTATCGTCGGTAATTTTAAACCTTCCGTTTGTAAGATCCAAATGATCAATCTTCATTAAAAACTTACCGCTTCCGGGTTTTCCGTCATCAAAAACAGCAATAAACTTGTCTAAATTGGTTAAGGTATCGCCTTTGTATTTATGGATAAAAAAGTTGACATCCTGAATTTCGGTACTTCCAAACAACAATTTACCTTCGGTCAGCTGTTTAAAATCAGTAATATCGGTATATAATCGGTCAATGTAGGCTAAATCATTGTTTCGGTCGTCTAAAACATGAACTTTTTTCAACAGAACGCTTCCGTCCAACTGCACGGCAACCTGCCCGATCGATGTTCGGATATTGAATTGTTCGTTAATTCTGGTGGTCGCATAATGCGCCAATTCTGTCTGAACTATTGGTGTGGTAATAATTACGGCTGCCAGTATAAAAACCAGCGCCAAGCCCAACAGCAATCCAAACAGTATTTTAAAAAGTTTTTTGATAGCCTTATTTGTTTTAAATTTGCTTTTTAATTTAAAGAAACAAAAATACTAATTTATGTAAGTTAATACGGTATTTAGTAGACTTTATACACATAAATTATACCGATTTTTTACAATGGAACAATTAAAGTACATTTTGGCGATTGAAAGTTCGTGCGATGATACCGGTGCAGCCGTATTATGCAACGATAAAGTATTGAGCAATGTGGTGGCAAAGCAGGAAATTCACGAGTTGTACGGCGGTGTAATTCCCGAATTGGCTTCGCGCGCACATCAGCAAAATATTGTGCCTGTTGTAGATGTTGCGTTGCAAAAAGCAGGCATACATAAAACCGACTTAAGCGCTATTGCGTTTACGCAAGGTCCGGGTTTAATGGGATCTTTGCTGGTGGGCGGTTCTTTTGCAAAATCGTTAAGTATGGCGTTGGATATTCCATTGATTGCCGTAAATCACATGCACGCACATATTCTGGCTCATTTTATTGATGAAGAAGGATTTGATAAACCGACATTCCCGTTTTTGGCAATGACAATTAGTGGCGGACATACACAGATTGTGAAAGTGAATTCTTTTTTGGATATGGAAATTTTAGGCGAGACTACTGATGATGCTGTTGGTGAAGCTTACGATAAAACCGCGAAAATATTAGGTTTTCCATATCCTGGCGGACCTTTGATTGACAAACATGCGCAAAGAGGAAATCCAAAAGCCTACACATTTACCAAACCAAAAGTGGACGGATTGAATTTTAGTTTTTCGGGGTTAAAAACACAGATATTATATTTTATTCAGAAAGAAGTTCAGAAAAATCCGGACTTTATTAAAGAAAACATCGATGATATTTGCGCTTCTGTGCAAAACATCATCATTAAAATTTTAATGGATAAAATTAAGCTTGCCGTTGAACAAACCGGAATTACCCAGATTGCAATTGGCGGCGGTGTTTCGGCAAATTCGGGCATTCGTAAAGCGCTAAAAGAAACCGAAACCAAATACGGCTGGAAAACTTTTATACCAAAATTTGAATATACCACCGATAATGCCGCGATGATTGGTATTGTTGGTTATCATAAATTTCGTTTAGGAATTTTTAGTGATGATGAAGTGGTTTCTAAAGCAAGATTAGAATTTTAATTATGCAGTTATTTTACGCTCCGGATATAGACAATGAAACAAATGAGTTTGTTTTTGACAAAGAAGAAAGTAAACACATTGTTAAAGTTTTACGTAAATCAGAAGGTTCTATTTTACACATTACCAACGGAAAAGGTTTTTTATTTATTTGTGAGATTATTTTAGCATCAGAAAAAAAATGTGTGGTTAGAATAAATGAATCACAATTTACCGAACCAAGAAGTTTTCGAATTCACATGGTTGTTGCTCCTACTAAAATGAACGATCGTTACGAATGGTTTTTAGAGAAAGCTGCCGAAATTGGTGTTGATGAAATTACGCCGATTATCTGTGATCATTCCGAACGAAAGATTATCAAGACCGAACGTTTTGATAAAATTTTAATCAGTGCCATGAAACAATCGAATCAAATGTATCTGCCCGTTTTAAACGAACCAATTAAACTGACCGATTTTTTATCGAAAGAAATCAGCGGACAAAAGTTTATTGCACATTGTGAAGAAAGCGATAAAGTTGAATTAAAAGACCGAATTGAAACACAGCAGAATTATACTTTACTGATTGGTCCTGAAGGCGATTTTTCTACAAACGAAATCAACAAAGCACTTGCAAATGGTTATTTACCCGTTGCTTTAGGAAGCACACGTTTGCGTACCGAAACTGCTGCACTTGTTGGTTGCCATACGTTTGTTTTAGCGAATAATTAGTTTAAATTTTATGATATCACCATCTGATTTAAAAGAGTTTATAAAAAGTAACTTAAAGCAAGAGATAAACACTTTAGCTTTAAAGAAAAATCCTTTTCCTGATTACGAATGGTCATGGATTTTAAATCAGATTCATGCAAAACAGAAAGCTGAAAAGAAACTACCTACCTGGTTTCTAAATGATGATGTTATTTTTCCGAGCACCTTATCTATAGAACAAACTTCATCGGAGACATTGGCAAAGTTTAAAGCAGCATTAATTTCAGGTGAAAAACTTATTGACTTGACCGGCGGTTTTGGCGTAGATGATTATTACTTTGCAAAGCGTTTTAAAAAAGTTGTTCATTGCGAATTTCAAGAAGATTTATCGGCAATCGTTCAACATAATTTCAGGGCTTTGAATGTTGATAATATTGAAACTATTTCTGGCGACAGTATTTCTTATCTTAAACAATCGACTGAAAAATTTGATTGGATTTATATAGATCCAGCACGGAGAGATGATGAAAAAACGAAAGTTTTTCTACTAAAAGATTGTACTCCCAATGTTGTTGAACTGCAAGAATTCCTCTTTGAAAAATCACACCATATTTTAATTAAAGTTGCTCCGTTACTTGACATTTCCTCTATTTTAAACGAATTGAGTAATGTTAAAAAAATTTACGCGATTGGTTTGCAGAACGAAGTTAAAGAACTTTTAATCGTTCAACAAAAAGGTTTTATTGGTCAGTCGGAGCTTATTGCAGTCAATATTTCAAATGATGGTACCATTCATCAAGATACTTTTTATTTAAATGATTCTACTGATTCGCAGTTGTCTCTTCCGTTAAATTATCTATATGAACCATTTAGCAGTTACTTAAAAATTGGTGCTTATAATGATATTGCAACGAAATTTAATGTGAATAAGTTACATAAACATTCGCATTTATATACTTCAAACGAATTGGTCGATTTCGCGGGGCGATGTTTTAAAATTGAAAAAATTGTTCCTTACAATAAAAAGGACATTAAGTTTTTAGAAAATACAAAGTGTAATGTTACCACTCGAAATTTCCCTTTAAAAGTAGAAGAAATCCGCAAAAAACATAAAATTAAAGACGGTGGCGATTTGTACGCTTTTTTTACTACTGATTTGAATAATGATAAAATTGTAGTGATTTGTAAAAAAATAACGACCGATAATTAATCGGTCGTTGTTTTATGTTTGATATATGTATAATTTATCATGCTGGAAGCATTGTTTAGATACCTACGGAATGACAAACTAGCTGTAAATTTTAATAGTTTAGTTCTACCTAATATCTTAATATTTCAATTCTAAAGTTTTAGAAGTTTCTGCTCTTAATTCTTTTAATAATTCCGGATGATCGTTTAATTTTAATCCAAATGAAGGAATCATTTCTTTGAATTTTGCCTGCCATTCTGGTGATTTAAACTCATTAGGAAAACATTTTTCAATCAGCTTTAACATAATGGTAACTGTAGTAGATGCACCTGGTGAAGCACCTAATAAAACCGCCAAACTACCATCGGCAGCATTCACAACTTCAGTTCCGAAAGCTAATTCTGCTTTGCCTTCGCTGTTACGTTTCATGGTTTGTACACGCTGACCAGCAATTTCCAATCGCCAATTTTCCTGTTTTGCATCAGGGAAATATTCTTTTAACGAAGCTAATTTTTTATCTGGCGATGCCAATACTTCAGAAATCAAATATTTTGTCAGTCCCATATTATCCAAACCTGCACCAACCATTGTTCCGATATTTCCTGTTGAAATAGAACTGAACAAATCCCAATACGATCCGGTTTTTAAGAATTTGGTTGAAAAGCCTGCATACGGACCAAACAATAATGATTTTTTACCGTTTACAAAACGTGTATCTAAATGCGGAACCGACATTGGCGGTGCGCCAACAGATGCCAATCCGTAAACTTTTGCAAAATGTTGTTCTGCTAGTTTTTCATCTTCACAAACCAACCATTGACCAGAAACCGGGAATCCACCGTAATGTTTTCCTTCTGGAATTCCTGATTTTTTCAACAGTAAAATAGAAGCACCACCTGCACCAATAAATACAAATTTTGAAATTACGGTACGTTGTTCACCTGTTTTAATATCTTTTACAGAAACCTTCCACTTGCCGTCTTGCGTTCTTTTTAAATCGTAAACTTCGGTATTGAAAGTAACTTTTACTCCGTCTTGTTTCAGCTGATGTTTGATCATTCGCTTTGTTAATTCGCCAAAATTAACATCGGTTCCCAAATTCATGTAGGTTGCCGCAACTTTTTGATCAGCTTTACGGTTTTCCATTATTAGCGGAGCCCAGTTTTTGATGGTTTCAGCGTTTTCACTGTATTGCATCGCTTCAAAAAGAGGTTCTTTTTTTAAAGCTTCGTGTCTGTTTTTTAGGAAATTTACATTTGCATCGCCCCAAACAAAACTCATGTGAGGTACGGTGTTTACAAACGATTTTGGAGATTGAATGATATTTTTATTAACCAGATACGACCAAAACTGACGCGATTCTTCAAACTGTTCGCAAATATCCAATGCTTTGCTAGTATCAATCACTCCGTTTTTTTCGGGCGTATAATTTAATTCACAGAAAGCTGCATGACCCGTCCCGGCATTGTTCATGGCATCGGAACTTTCTTGCGCAGCACTATCCAAGCGTTCAAAAATTTCAATTGTTGCACCAGGATTCAGTTCTTTTAGCAATAATCCAAGTGTAGCACTCATAATTCCTGCACCAATTAATACTACATCGCTTTCTGTATTTTTGTTTGCTGACATTTTAAAATGACCTATTATTTTAAACTTCCGTTATCTTTTAAAATCTGTTGCTGCTCATATAATCCTGCAGTAAAATAGTTGCTGCAATTTCATCTACAAGCGCTTTGTTCTGACGTTGTTTTTTCTTTAAACCGCTATCGATCATTGTTTGAAAAGCGATTTTAGATGTAAAACGTTCATCTATCCTTATAATTTCTATCTGCGGATACAGTTTTGCTAATTTATCTACGAACTTATTAATTTCAGCCCCGATACTCGATGCTTCATTGTTCATGCGTTTAGGTTCGCCAACTATTATTTTTGAAACTTTGTCTGTCTTAAAATAGTTTTCTAAAAACGGAAAAATATTCTTTGTTTCAACAGTTGTCAATCCCGATGCGATGATCTGCATTTCGTCGGTCACGGCAATTCCGGTACGTTTTCCACCGTAATCAATTGCCATTAGCTTGAAATTATTAGTATTCAAACGTTCCGTAATTAGACTGTATGGTTAACTTTTTAGAATCAGAAGCTTCTACCCTTCCAACAATTTGTGCGTTTACATTAAACGATTTAGAAATAGCAATAATTTCTTCTGCAATTTCAGGGTTAACGTACAATTCCATTCTGTGACCGCAATTGAAAACCTGATACATTTCTTTCCAACCGGTTTGCGATTGCTCTTGTATCAACTTAAATAATGGCGGAACATCGAACAAATTGTCTTTAATTACGTGAACATTATCTACAAAATGCAAAATTTTTGTTTGTGCGCCACCAGAACAGTGAACCATTCCGTGAACATTATCTGCGTTATATTTTGCTAATATTTCTTTTATGATAGGTGCGTAAGTTCTTGTTGCAGAAAGTACTAATTTACCAGCGTTTATTGGCGATCCTTCCACTTCATCTGTCAATTTCTTTGCACCAGAATAGATCAAATCTTTTGGTACTGATGGATCAAAACTTTCAGGATAATTTTCTGCCAAATAATGTGCAAAAACATCGTGACGAGCAGATGTTAAGCCGTTACTTCCCATACCACCGTTGTATTCTTTCTCGTAAGTTGCCTGTCCGAAAGATTCCAACCCAACAATAACATCGCCCGGTTTAATATTGGCATTGTCAATTACATCGCTGCGTTTCATTCGAGCTGTAACGGTAGAATCTACAATAATTGTTCGAACAACATCACCAACATCAGCAGTTTCACCACCTGTAGAATGAATGGTAACTCCAAATTTCTTCAATTCATCAATCAATTCTTCTGTTCCGTT
>JAVXSC010000118.1:0-7856 GCA_036643355.1 Myroides sp. | reverse complement strand
AACAAAACGGTGTTCGATTAAGAGCAACCATTTCAGAATTTGGACCTGTATTGTTATCACGTATTTTAGATTTGAACGATACGCAAAGCGGCGTAATGTCGTTAATTTTTAAATATTGCGATGATCATCAACTGCCTTTGTTAGATTTAAAGGATCTAAAAAAAGTAATTCAGTTTATTACAAATGAAGGTAAAGAAGACATCGAAAAAGAATACGGACGTGTTTCTACTGCTTCAACCGGAGCAATTCTGCGTAAATTGATAGAATTGGAACAACAAGATGCCGATTTATTTTTCGGAGAAACATCGTTTGATATTAAAGATTTAATGCGAATTGACGAAAACGGTAAAGCTTTTGTAAATATTTTACGTTTAAACGATATTCAGGATAAACCTAAATTATTTTCTACTTTTATGCTGTGTCTTTTGGCAGAAGTTTACAATACCATGCCTGAACAAGGTGACAGCGGTCAGCCAGAACTGATTATTTTTATTGATGAAGCACATTTAATCTTTAAAGAAGCAAGCAAAGCACTTTTAGATCAAATTGAAACCATTGTAAAACTGATTAGATCTAAAGGAATTGGACTGTATTTTATCACACAAAATCCAACCGATGTGCCCGACGGTGTTTTGGCGCAATTAGGATTGAAAATTCAGCATGCGTTACGTGCTTTCACCGATAAAGATCGAAAGGCTATCAAATTAGCATCGGAAAATTTCCCTACAACCGAATTCTACAAAACCAACGAAATTATTACACAGCTTGGTACGGGTGAAGCTTTGGTAACGGTTTTAAACGAAAAAGGGATCCCAACTCCATTGGCTGTTTGTATGATGCAGGCACCAATGAGCCGAATGGATGTTTTATCGCCTACTGAAATTGACGGGCTGATACAGAAATCGAACTTAAAAAACAAATACAATAATGTGGTTGATAGAGATAGTGCTTACGAAATTCTGAATCGTAAACTAACCGAGAAAAAACCAACAGAAACTGCAGTTGTTAAAGAATCGAAAACCAGTGCTGCACCAAAGAAAAAAGAAGAAAGTTATTTTACCAAACAAGTTATTAAAGTTCTAACCAGCGCAACGTTTATACGTGGAGCATTTGGTGTACTTACCAAAATATTTAAAAAGTAATATAAAGCAAAAAGCAGACTATATGTCTGCTTTATTTTTATCTAACAAATCTAAAATGTGTTTTTCAACTTCTTTTGTCTGCCAGTTTTCATGAATATCCGGTAACTGCATTACATCTTCCATTACCTTTTTCTGCAAATCGCCAATTGCCAAAGCATCTTGGTAAGGATTTAAGCTAAAAGTAACGCGGTCGTACAACGGAAGCCATTTATCGGGATGTTGTTTGGTAAACCAAGCTTCGATCTTTTTCTGTAACAAGAAATCAACATCAGCCGTTTTTGTACTCATTTCAATAAAATTTCGGTACGATAATTCGGCAATAGCATCGGCATTTGGCTTTCTTATCTCTTGATATTTTTCAAAAACAGTTTCTATATCGTCTGGAAATTCATCCAACAAATCACTAATTGCAGTAATATCTTCAAAACCAGCATTCATTCCCTGTCCGTAAAAAGGAACAATTGCATGAGCCGAATCGCCAATTAACGCCACTTTATCTTTATATGTCCACGGATAACACTGCATGGTAACCAGCGAAGATGTTGGGTTTGAAAAATAATCTTCTTTAAGATTTACAATTAAATCTTTTGTGTCAGAAAAATATTCGTTGAAAAACGCCGTAACTTTCTCATCTGTATTGATTTCTTCAAAAGAATTAGCTCCTTCAAAAGGCATAAACAGCGTACAGGTAAAAGATCCATCGTCGTTAGACAGCGCAATCAGCATGAATTCACCACGAGGCCAGATATGAAAAGAATTAGGATCGATTTTATGCGAACCGTCTTCATTTGCAGGAATGGTTAATTCTTTATAGCCGATATTTAAGAAAAACTGCGAATAATTAAACCTGTTTTGACGCTGCATGCGGTGACGGATACGAGAAAAAGCGCCATCTGCACCAAAAATCTGATCGAATTGTCGTTGTTCAAAAGGTCCGTGTTCGTTATCACCTATATATAAGGTTGCGGTGTCTAAATTTACGTCCCAAATTTTTTGATTGAATTCAAAATTTACTCCGGCTTTTTCTGCAAGATCAATCATCATTCGATTTAATCCGCCACGCGAAATCGAATAAATAGCTTCACCGTTGATTCCGTAAGGCTGAAAAGATAAAGAACCGTCTTTTAAATGAATAGCTCTTTTATCCATTGGAATAGCAATTTTTCTAATTTCGTCTCCAATACCAACTTCATCTAAGGCGTGCCATCCACGAGTAGACATTGCCAAATTTATAGATCTACCTGAAAATTTCACCTTGCGAATGTCTTCACTGCGATCAAAAATAGTTACGTTGTAGTTTTTCTTTTTAAGATAGATACTCAAAAGCGTGCCTACCAAACCGGCACCTGCAATTGCAATATCTTTATTTTTTGTAAGCATGTTATAGCTTTTTGTTTACTTAAATTGTATGTTGATAAAAGTACAAAATTGTGCGGTAGCCACCAAAGTTTGCAAAAAATATAAAAGTTAAAGTAGTATTAACATATTTTTTTATTAACTTTAGGATACTAATTTTAAAACTAGTATGCTATGAGAGATTTAATTTGGCTTATTGCCGTAGTACTAATTATTTTATGGGCTGTGGGATATTTTGGTTTCGCAGACGCCGTAGGAAGTTTTATACACGTTTTATTGGTGTTAGCAGTTATTGCTATTTTATACCGATTAATTACTGGAAACAGACCTTAAAAAATAAAAACTCCTAAAGAAATTTAGGAGTTTTTTTATTTATGATTTCTCTACGACCGGAGAAGCATTTACTTTTCTGCTTAAATCTAAAGAGATTGCTGCTTTTTCCATTTTAATTTTTCCTGCCATTGTTTCTACAACCATTGTTGTTTCTGCAAGTTCAGAAATTCTTCCGTGGATACCGGCTTTAGTTACAATTTTATCGCCTACTTTTAAGCTTCCTTCAAATTCTTTTTCTTTTTTAACTCTTGTTTGTTGTGGGCGTATCATTAAAAAATACATGGCTGCCATAATTAAAACAAAAGGTAAAAACTGTTGTATATTTTCCATTTTAAATTATTCTGTTACGTTTGCTTTTACAGTTAACACTTCGCTACCTGCTTCGGTATTGGTTGTTAATGTTATGTTTTTACTTTGTAAACCTGCACTATTTGCAGAAAATACAACTTTCATTTTTGCCGATTTACCTGGTTTAATTGGTTCGGTTGGTTTTTCTGGAACCGTACAACCGCAAGATGCTTTAGCATCGATAATAACTAAATCTACAGTTCCTTCGTTTCTAATTTCGAATTCAACTTCACCTTTAGATCCTTTTTTTAATTCGCCGAAATCGTGTGTTGTTTCGTTGAATGCAATTTTAGGAAAACCTGTTTGTGTACTTGTTGAACTTGTAGTTTCGGTAACACCATTTGTAGTTGTAGCCGTTGTAGTAGTTTCAGTTGTTGTTGAAGCACCATCTTTGATAAGTGACGAAGCATCTTCTTTTTTATTACAAGCCATTAAGCTTAATGCAGCGAAACCTGCTGCAAACATTAATTTTTTCATAATTATTCGATTAATCCTCTTCCTATTTTGTTTAATTTATTCTCTTCGCGGTATTCTTTAACTAAAGCGTCTAAAATTCCGTTGATAAATATACTGCTTTTTGGTGTTGAATATTCTTTTGCAAGTTCTAAATATTCGTTAATTGTTACTTTTACCGGAATTGATGGAAATTTTTGCAATTCGCAAACACCTAAATTCAAGATAATAGAATCAATTTCTGCAATACGATCTAATTCCCAGTTACGGGTTTTATCTTCGTATTCCTTAACAAAAACATCTGCGTTCAACGCTGTTTTTCTAAACAACTGCTTGGCAAACTCTTTATCTTCATCATCTTTAAAAACCTTGTTCAGTTTAAAATAGGTGGTTTCGCTCTTTAATCCTTCCAACTGTTTTAAAATAGCTGTGTTTACAACCGGAATATCATCAATCCAAGAAATTTTGTAATCTTCTAAAAACTCGTATATCTTTTCGTTCGGAGCAATAAAATCGGTAAATAACTTAATTAAGAAGTCTTTATCTTCTTCAAAAGTATTCACGCCGTTACGCATATAATGCTTGTATAATTCGCTTGATTTGATTTCTTGCAACAACGTTTTTATGTAGTGATCGTTTACATGAAACTGATTAATATGCAATTCTTCCAGCCAATTATTCAATGTTTCGGAATTACTTAAAATTTGAAGTGCCAAATTATTGACAAACTTTTTATTGGGAGTTTTTTCTTGTGGTGTAGCTAAATGTTTTTGTGCCGATACTTCTAGAAAATTATTCTCTACTTTCTGTAATTCAATTAATGAAGACAACATTAAAAGATACAGTTCGCGGATGTTTTCTAAACTGCTGAAAAGATATTTTTCATAAACATCTAATTGATCGGATTGGTTTTGAGTCATTGCATATATTGCCTGCAATACTTTTGAACGGATATGACGTCTGTTTACCATGCTACTAAGAACTTGTTTTTATAAAGAAAGCGAAAATCGGAGTGATTTTCGCTTTGCAAAACTAAAAAATTAATTTTAATTTTTATTTATTTTCTTGCTTTTTCTTTTCGATACGCTGCTCTGCCATTTTCATAGCCGCTTGGTTTGGCGTAATGTTTTGTTCTTTTGCTAGATTTAAAATATCTAATGTAGTATTGTAGATATTTTCTGTTCTGCGGATTGCTTCGTCTGAACCATATTTAGCAATTTCGCCAAAAACATTAATAATACCACCTGCGTTGATTAAGAAATCCGGAGCATAAACAATTCCTTTTTCTTGTAACATTTTACCGTGAATTGCTTCTTCTGCCAACTGATTATTTGCAGCACCTGCAATTACCTGCGCTTTTAATTTGCTGATAGAATCGTTGTTTACTGTAGCACCTAATGCACATGGCGCGTAAATATCAACATCTAAAGAATACAAATCTTCGCCCATGTAAATAGCCGTGTTGTATTTTTTAGCTACTTCTTCAACTCTGTCTTTGCTGATATCTGTAATGGTAACCAACGCACCTGCGTTTACCAAGTGTTTCACCAACGTTTCACCAACGTTTCCAATTCCCTGAACCAAAACTCTTTTACCGTTTAAATCGTCAGATCCGTATTTGAATTTTGTTGCTGCTTTTAATCCCATGTAAACACCGTAAGCTGTAACTGGCGATGGATTTCCAGATCCACCTAAACTTTCAGAAATACCTGTTACGTGTGGCGTGATTGTATGAATTAAATCCATATCAGGTGTTGTAGTACCAACATCTTCTGCAGTAATATAACGTCCGCTTAATGAATCTACATATTTAGCAAATGCTTTAATTAATTCAGGATTTTTGTCTTTTTTAGAATCACCGATAATCACCGCTTTTCCACCACCTAAATCTAATCCTGAAATTGCTGATTTATAAGTCATTCCGCGCGATAAACGTAAAACATCGTTCAAAGCTTCCCATTCAGAAGTATAATTCCACATACGCGTACCTCCTAATGCCGGACCTAATACTGTATTATGTATACCAATAATTGCTTTTAAACCAGTATCTTTGTCGTGGCAAAAAACAACTTGTTCGTGATGATCAAAGGAAATCTGACCAAAGACTGGGTCAACTTTTTTTAACTCGTCTGGAGTATATACGTTTGTTGTCATAATTTTAATAATTTGGATAGATTCAAATATAAAACAATTTATTTTATTATTATTTTTTGATTACATTATTATTAAATCAATAATCATATAATCAATTGTTAAAAAAGTTAACAACAAACGCACTGCGTTTTTTAATATTTAAAAGAAATAGAAGATAAGTAATGAAAGAACTTCAAAAACTTAATAAATACTTTATAAAATACAAATACCGGTTTTTACTTGGTATTGTTATTACCATTGCATCGCAGATATTTACTGTTTTTACACCACAATATATTGGTGATGCAATTACCGTTTTACAGCATTTTTTAACAGGCGAAGTAACCGCCGAAGCTACCAAACAGGCTTTATGGCACAATATGCTTTTAATTGTAGGTACAACATTACTGGCGGGTTTCCTTACTTTTTTAATGCGTCAGACTATTATTGTAATGTCGCGCCATATAGAGTTCGATATTAAAAACGAAATTTACGAACATTACCAAAAACTGAGTTTAGATTTTTACAAACGTCAGCGTACAGGCGATTTAATGAGTCGTATTTCAGAAGATGTTGCCAAAGTGCGTCAATATGTTGGTCCGGCGGTAATGTATTCCATAAATACTATTTTTAGAATGGCAGTGGTGATTGTACAAATGTATATTATATCGCCAACACTAACTTGGTATTCGTTGATTCCTGTGCCTTTTCTGGCAATTTTAATGTATAAATTAAGTACCGAAATCAACAACCGAAGCTTTGCTTATCAACAAAATTTATCAAAACTATCTTCTTTTTCTCAAGAAATTTTCTCGGGAATACGCGTGATCAAAGCATATACTTTAGAAGATAAGCAAAACAAAGCGTACGACGAAGCCACAACAGAGAGTAAAACCAAATTTATGCGCTTAACCTATACCAACGCATTAATTGGTCCGCTTATGATTTTTCTAATCGGGATAAGTAACATTTTGGTAATTTACATTGGTGCACGCATGTACATCAACGGTACAATAACCGAAATTGGCGTTATTGCACAGTTTATTTTATACATTAATATGTTAACCTGGCCAATTGCGTCGTTAGGTTGGGTATCGTCTATGGTTCAGGAAGCCGATTCATCGCAAAAACGTATCAACGAATTTTTAAATGAAGTTCCATCAATCCAATCAACAACATTAGAAAAACACGATTTAAAAGGAAAGATCGAATTCAACAATGTTCATTTTATTTACGAAGACACCAAAATTCACGCTTTAAACAACATATCGTTTACCATTAACGAAGGCGAAACAGTTGCATTTTTAGGAAAAACCGGATCGGGAAAATCAACCATATTACAGCTTATTTCAAGAATGTACGATGTTTCTTCCGGATCGATTTCTATTGATAATATCGATATTAAAAACTGGAATGTAGAAAATCTGCGCGATCAGATTGCTGTTGTTCCGCAAGATGCCTTTCTGTTTTCGGATACCATTAAAAACAACATTCAGTTCGGTAAAGAAAATGCTTCGCAAGAAGAAATTGAACATTTTGCCAAAATTGCCGATGTTCATAAAAACATTATGCGTTTTGAAAAAGGGTACGAAACCATTTTGGGCGAACGCGGAATTACTTTGTCGGGTGGACAAAAACAGCGTGTTTCCATTGCACGCGCCTTGATTAAGGATGCTCCCGTTTTGTTATTAGACGATTGTTTATCTGCCGTTGATACCGAAACCGAAGAACGCATCCTTAATAATTTAAAAGACATTTCGGCTAAAAAAACCACCATTATTGTAACACACCGAGTTTCATCTGCCAAAAATGCAGATAAGATTATTATTTTGAACGATGGCGAAATTATAGAGCAAGGTACTCATAATCAACTATTAAACCAAAAAGGATATTACAACAATTTATATAATAAACAATTAGCGGAAAAAGATGTACTTTAAATTTTGTTTTATAAGATTTTTTTTGGACTTTTGAAGGGATGTAAAAATTTTAACACAACGAAAGGACTATGAGAGACCATGAAATGCTAGAAAAAGAGGAAATTTTTTCGAAAGTATTAAGAGCCGGCAGAAGAACTTACTTTTTTGATGT
>JAVXSC010000117.1:0-7985 GCA_036643355.1 Myroides sp. | reverse complement strand
GTTAGATGTTGGATGCTTGGTGCGGAATGTTTGTCTGAAGCCCACAGCTATTCTATTTTTAACCACAGATGGCACGGATTTACGTGGATTTTTTTTCTATTTAGCTAAAGCCAACTTTGATTTACCAGGACCCCCGAACTAAAGTTCGAGGCAATTGATGTGCAAAAAGAACTTGAAACTTTAATCCATTAACCACAGATTTATAGATTTACAAGGATTTTATTTACAAGCATTACTTTAATACATTATACAGAGCTAAATGAGATGCCGAATCAAGTTCGGCATGACAAAATTCGTGAATAAAAACGACTTGCGTTAGGGATAGCAGCGGATAGCCCGCAGTGAGGAGGTACGACGAGCGAGGACTTGGAGTGAATAGCCCGACCCGACTACTGACTGGAATTCTTTGTTATCTTCTATGGTGAGTTTTCTGAAATTTTGTTTTGAAACGAAATTAAAGGGGAACGCCCTGAAAACAAAAAATCCCGCTAGCGAACTAACGGGATTATGTTATTTACTTACCTATGCCGTAATATTGAAAACCAATTTGGTGCATTTCGGCAGGGTTTAAAACGTTTCGACCATCGAAAATAAAGGCTGGCTCTAACATTTGGTTTTTGATGTCTATATAATTGTATGTCTTAAATTCATCCCATTCGGTTAGAATTACTATGGCATGCGCGTTGTTAAAAATCGCATGTGTACTATTATATATGTGTACTTTTTCTTGCAACTGCTGTAAATTATCGTCCGTGATTCGTTCTAAATCGGAAAAAATTTGCTGCGCGGTAACTTTTGGATCGTAAATATACAGTTCGGCTTGTTCTTCAATTAAATAATTAGCGATATCGATTGCGGCAGATTCACGAGAATCGTTTGTATCTTTTTTAAATGCCCAACCCAATAGCACGATTTTTTTTCCGGAAACGGTATTGAACATTTTTTGAACGACCTTTTGCGCGAAACGCTTTTTTTGGTAATTGTTCATTAAAATTACCTGTTCCCAATAATCGGCAACTTCGTTCAGTCCGAAAGATTTTGCTATGTAAACCAAATTTAAAATATCTTTTTGAAAGCAAGATCCGCCAAAACCTACCGATGCTTTCAGGAATTTTTCTCCGATACGCGTGTCTTTCCCAATGGCATAAGCAACCTCATCAACATTCGCTTCAGTAACTTCGCAAATTGCCGACATGGCGTTAACAGAGGCAATTCGCTGTGCCAAAAATGCGTTAGCAGTAAGTTTAGACAGTTCGCTTGACCAAATATTTGTGGTGATAATTTTATCGCCAGTAACCCAATTTAGATAAATACCGCTTAAAGCCGCAATGGCATTTTTACCGTCTTCGGTATGATAATCGCCGCCAATTAAAACTCGATCTGGATTTAAAAGATCTGTAATTGCGGTACCTTCAGCAAGAAATTCGGGATTTGAAAGAATCTCGAATTTAACATTATTATGAGATTGTTTTAAAATACTTTTTATGGTTGATGCGGTACGAACAGGCAAAGTAGATTTTTCGACCACAATTTTATCTGTTGTTGAAACGCGTGCAATTTGTCGTGCACAAAGTTCGATATACTTTAAATCAGCAGCCATTCCTTTACCAATTCCGTAAGTTTTAGTCGGCGTGTTTACCGAGATAAAAATCATATCGGACTGATCTATCGCCTCATCTACATTGGTGCTGAAAAATAAATTTACATTTCGTGTTTTTGCAACGATATCAGCCAAACCCGGCTCGTAAATAGGCAAAAGATCTAAATCTTGAGAATTCCAAGCATTGATTCGATCCTGATTTACATCGACAACCGTAACTTTTATATGTGGATTTTTTAATGCAATGACTGCCATTGTTGGGCCACCAACGTATCCGGCACCAATACAACAAATTGATTTTATCATAAAAATATTTAATATCGCAACAAACGCCGCTTTAAAAATCAAAAGTAAGAAATGATTTTTAATTTAAGTTTACAAACTATCTTCTTTAAAAAAAAATGGCAATAAATTTTGTATTGATGGCGATTGAACTACCTCGCCCGATTTACCCATAAAATAAATTGGAATATTGCTTTTTTGCTTGTTTTCATATTCCAACAGCGACTGCCTGCAAGCTCCACATGGCGGAATTGGTTCTAATGTATCTTTTAAGGTTGAAGATGCCGAAATACAAATACAGACAATTTCATCGTTAGGATAATTAGCCCCGGCAGCAAAAACGGCTGTTCGTTCGGCACAAAGACCCGACGGATAGGCTGCATTTTCTTGATTTGATCCTAAAACAACTCTTCCACTTTTTAACAAAACGGCTGCACCAACCTGAAATTTTGAATAAGGCGCATAGGCTTTTGATCTGATTTCGATTGCCTGATTCATTAAATCATGAATATTGGCGGGTAAATCGTCAATAGAATTAAAAGAATATAATGTAGTATTTATATTGATTGTTTTCATAAACAGACAAAAAAGTCCAAACGTAAACGCTTGGACTTATTAAAAAATTGATTATAAATTAGTTTTTAAAATAATCTCTACCAAAGTTAAAGGTTAAAGAAAAACGTAATGTGTTTTCAAGTGGATTTTGAGTTTTACCAGTTGCTACCAAGTAAGAAACATCGATATTAACAATGTTGTATTTAAAACCAGCACCTAAAGTTGCAAATTTACGTGCCCCTTTATCTTCTGTCTCGTTAAAATATCCTAAACGGAAAGCAAACGAATTTTGATACCAGTATTCTGCACCTAAAGACCAAGTAAACTCACGCATTTCTTCGCCAAAACCACCCGGTGCATCGCCAAATGATTTAAACATACCTGAAAACCAACCTATATCGCGGTATTCTTGAAATCCATTATTAACTGATGATTGCTCTTCTGAATCTAATTCACCATTACCGTTAGAATCTATAAAAGTTGGTTGGATATTAGACGGAACCATTAGTTTGGTTGTTTCTCCGTAAACAGTAACCGTGTTGTAATTATCTAAAATAAAATCGTACCCTAAACCTAAACGTAAAGTTGTTGGAATATTGCTAGACATATTAGTATCACCTGTATAACTTATTTTTGGACCCATGTTTTGAAAATTGAAACCGGCACGTAATCTTCCTTCCGAATTACTCATTTGAATACGATCGCTTTCATAGAAACCAGCTACGTCAAAAGCAAATGTACTTGCAGCTGTTTCACCATCTTCTGGTAATTTTAAATTAGAACTAATATATCGTCCCGCAACTGCCATTGCAAAGTTTTCAGACCATTTAATAGTGTAAGAAAAATCTACCGAAAATTCATTAGGTTTTATGCTTCCTAAATCATTTCCTGTATTATCTCTCATGTTAATTTCACCTAAACTAAAATAACGCAAACTAGCACCAAACGAGCTACGCTCATTTACACGATTATAATAACTTACACCCATTAATGATATATCGCTGGCAATTTTTGACATATACGGAGTATACGATAAAGCAAAACCTTGTTGTTTTTCTGCAAAAGCATATTTCGCGGGATTGTAAAATTGCGAAAAAGCATCAGCCGAAGTTGCAACTCCCATATCACCTAATGCACCTGAACGCGCATCTGGAGTTATCGTTAAAAAAGAAACACCTGTTGTTATTGCGGGATTATATTCTAGCGGATGTCCTGCCGGAACAGGTAATTGTTGTTGTGCAAATGATGAATTTACTGCAAACAAACTAACAACTGCTATTGAAATTTTTCTCATGTATATTTTATTATATTGAACAAATATAAAAATTAGTTTTTAAATAGATTTATTAAACTACAAGATAACTAATTTTTCAATTTTCTCTGCCTGTTGACCCGAAACTGTAGATTTTACCTTTAAACGATAGATATACACGCCTTTACCAATTCTGTCGCCAAAATCATCGCGCCCATCCCATTTAATATCTTTTGATAAAATTCCGTCTGAAACAATGGTTTGATTGATCGTTTTTACAATTTTACCCGAAACAGTTAATATTTGAACCTGTGCTTGTAATGTTTCGTTCGGGCGGTTATGTTGAAACCAGAACTCGGTGTAATCTACAAACGGGTTAGGATAGTTTAAAACTCTGTCTAAAACTAAACCTGTATCGGCAGCCACTACAAAGTCTAACGTAGCAGTTGCCAAATTATTGTACACATCCCAACCTTTAAATGTAATGGTATGTAAACCTTCTTTTAAATTGCTGAATGGATAGTTAATAAAACCTTTCATAAAATTGTTCGGTTCGGTTTCGTAAAACTCGTTCATTACTATAGGATTGTTTTCATCGCCATCTAAAATCGCCACCATATCATGACCAATTCCGCTGGCTGTGTTCATTCCGTTTTCATCTTCTAAATGTGCTAAAAACAACGGTGAATTATTAGTAATTCCCCCCGAAATAAAGGTTTCATCGTTCATAAACAGTTTAATCTGCGGCGGCTTGTTATCTTCGGCAGCATTTTCGTTTACACCTCCAATTTTAATAGTAGTATTTGCACCTGTGTAATCATCTAAAACATTAGATTCTTTCACGGCGTAAAAACTCGCTTTACCCTCGCCTACTGCAATTTTAATATCTTTTGGAACCACGAATTCAATTTCGAAAACTCCGTTTGCTACCGATGCATTTCCACGGAAAACAGTTTCTCCCAAGGTAGTAAACGTCATAGGATCACCTACACCATCGTTAACCAAAGTAGTTTTTTCCTGATTCTTATCGAACATTTGAACAGCCAGATTTCCGTTAAAGTTCGAAATTACCTGACCACTTTCTGTTGTAACTTGTCCTTTTAACTTCACACGATCTAAAGCACGTAAACTGCCTTTAAAATTCTCAATTGGCTCTTCGTTAACGTGTGTAATAACAATATTTGGCTTTGGCATTGCCAGCTTTAAAGCAGGATCGCCAATAAAAGCAATCATACCCGACTCTGACACATTCTCGTTTTTCGTGTTCATTAAAGCCTCTGCCATAGTTAAGTTAGGTAAGGTATTATCGTAATCGAATAACCATTTAGCACCTACTTTTGTAACTTCTTGTGCATTAGAAATCCCAATTTTACGAGTAGTTGCATAAATACCAATTGCACCCGATTTATCACGTAAATATAAAAACTCTCCACCCGATTTTTGTGAAGGATCATCGAAACGTGTAAAATCACACGTCATAATAACAAACAACGGGTATTTGTCTGTATTTGTCAATTTTTCAATATCAGGAATTTCAAAATAGCGTTCTCCACCCAAACCTGTCGCAGAGCCATGTCCTAAATAACTTGCTACTAAACTTCCGTTATTTATTCCGTTTAAAAAATCTTCTTTAGCTTTAGGATATCTTGGCCCGCCTGCTACTACTTGCTGTTGATATGAATCGGCAATAACCTTTTTAACATTAAAATAAGGCTTACTTTCAACTAACTCATCAGCCATATCATTAATAGCAACCTGTAAGCCTACATCGCTACCACTATCAACATCATCTGCAAGAGCTGTATAAACATTTTTCCATCTTCCGGCATTATCTTTACTTAAATATTGTTCTATTTTACTAATCATTGAATTAGCTTCCTGTATATTTGTAACAGGCATTCTACCAACACTAACATCAATTCCTTTATAATTCTGATTTGAAAAAGCCCCCTCGGTTTCATCTAACAAAGCATAAAAATCATCGGTAGCAAAGGTACTCCAATCGTTAAAATTTTGCGATGACGATGCAGACAAATCTGTATTCAAATAATGGAAAATCGGCACAAGGTTAGATGATGTATCAAAATAATTTGTTGAAGCATCGCCCATTAAATTCACATATTTTAGGGTTTGATTTCCTGCAAAATACACATAACGTATAAAGTTACGAATAGCAACAATATCTTGCTGACCCGATGAAAATTCGTTATAAATAGCATCTAACGGAACAACTTTTACATTTAAATTGCTTTGTGCTTTGTGAAGATTTGCCAATCGATTTGCCGCTGAAACCAATTCATTCGTTGTGATAATTATGTAATCTACATTTCCGTTTGATAAAATGGTTCCCTTTAAATTTTGATTTACCACTTTAGGATTTGGAGCATCGGCAGGAGCGTAAAAGTCATTCTGATCTACCGCAACATATTCTCTTAATTCACCCAAAGGCATTTTAAAGCTTATAGTACTTGCAGCATTTGGTTTAAAAGTAGCGTTGTAACGATCGGTAACATCCCAAACCTGTGTAATGCTTTGCGCGCTGTTTATTTGGAAAGATCCTACACCGACTTGCGAAACAGCATCGGCAAAATTAAATTTAAATTGTTTATTATATCCTGCCAAATGTTTGTAGTAATCAATAGCAACAAAATCTATAAATCCGCGTGCAGATGGAACTCCGTTATTATTAAAGCTAATTGTAAAGTTATTGGTTTCGCTGTTCAAATTCATTTCGTGCGAAAAGTAACCTTCGCCCCCTAAAACGCTGCTTGATTTACCATTCACGCTTCGTGTACCAATTTGCTGATTGTTCAAAGCAATATTAAAAGATGATTGATTTTGCGAAATTGCAGCTACATTCACACCTATTTTTGCCGGTTTTGATGAATTTAACATTGGGGTTTGTAAAACAACTTGCTTGTTAAAACTTTGTCCGAAATTTTCGCCAAATGTTTTTCTACTTAACTGCACAATATTTTCAATGTTTCTTTCATCGTAAGAGCGTGCAACATAATCAGTATAATTTACAGTTGCAGTACCAGCAGGCTCGATATACGTTTGCATACGCTTACCAACTGTTCCACCATATGTAACATAATAATACGCATCGTTACTGTACAAATTTAAATGGGTAGCATTTTCTTCGCTCCAACCTTTTGTTCCAACAGCATAAAAAAGCGCATAATCTGCATCATTCAAAGTACCATCTTGTTCGCCTTGAAACTGAATAGCGACTTCAGGAAGATCAAAATACAGGTTTTTACTGTTTGCAAGTGGTAACATATCGCCACCATATCCGTAAACCTTAATTGTTCGTGGATCAACATCGTTTGGAATACCTAATTTTGCAAAGAAGTTTCGATCTAACCTGTAAACTCCTGTTTCGTTGACCTTAAACTTATACCAGCTTCCTTGAGCTAAAACAGAATTTTGAATAGTAAAATTTGTATCCTTTGCCTGATTGTTTCTTCCCCCGAAAACTTCGAACACAATATTAGTCACTTTACTATATCCGCTTCCTGTTTTAACAATAGGGTTGAAATCAACAATTGCAGATCGCACACCTTTTGTTGTATAAATACGTACGGTTGGGTTTACAGTAGCCGGAATGTTTTTAGGATTGATATCTTTGTACTTTGAAATATCGATAGCCTGCAGGTTTTGCGAAACAATTCGCACCTGATCTCCTTGCACATTATTTATATAAGCACTTGCACGAACGATTTTTTCGCTAGAATTATATCTAAAATACTCTTGTTGAAAACTCGGTACAAAAAAGCTTTCTTCACTACTTATAGTAATAGTTTGCTCGGTCCATTGTAATTGAACATCTTTAGTTTGGGCATTTACGGTATAAAAACCCAAGAAAGCAAAAACAGGTAACAGTCTTTTCATTTATATAGAAAATAAACATCTATTAATAATTTGATAAAAATAATTAAAATAATTACATTTATGAGTACAACGTATAGGAAGACTTTAATATTTTTCATTTTTTAAGTTTTTTTTAAATATTTTTGATTTTAATATTGTTAATCAAAAGCTAATTATTATATTGCAACGAAATTTATTACCTACTTTAACAATGAAGATTAATAAAATTATGACACTACAATTGATAGCTGTAATGGCAGCGTCAATTGGACTTACAAGTTGTGGAAACAGTAACGCTACTTCGTCTTCGGCAACCGGCTGGAAAATAAACGACAAAAAAGGTGGTTTCCAATATAACACGTCATACGATGGCACCGAAGTTCCTTATGGAATGGTTGCTATTGAAGGGGGTACATTTACAAT
>JAVXSC010000116.1:265-8203 GCA_036643355.1 Myroides sp. | reverse complement strand
AGCGTTAACCAATTGCAGTTTCATTTGATCTAACTGTTGTTTTGTAACACCGCCTGTTGCATAAGCACTTTCAAAACGAGCAACTTCTGCTTTTGCATTGTTATAAACTGCTTGTGCATTGCTAACACCTACATTTTGCTTGTCTGCTTTAATAACTGCCAACGTTTGACCTGCACTAACGTAAGATCCTTCTTTAACCATTACTCGAGAAACAATTCCCGGAGTTTCAGCAGAAATCTTTACTTCTTGTTTTGGAACAAAAACACCGTTAGCAATATATTCTCCGCTTACATCATTAAAATCTGCTGTTTCTACACGTACTGCTACTGCAGTGTTTTTTTGAGCCACTACTGCAGTTTCCGCTGCGCTTTTTTCTTGATTTTTATTTAAAACGTACATAATTCCTGCTAAAGCTGCAATTATTACTATTCCTGTTATAATTATTTTTTTCATGTTTAAATGCAATTAGTTTTATTCTTGTGTTAATGATTTTAATTCTCCTTTTGCCTTAATTAATGCTATTTCGGCTACTTTATAATCTAGTAAAGCATTGGTGTGATTGTTCTGTGCATCGGCATATTGTGTTTCAGCATCTAACAAATCGGTTAAGGTTGCCAAACCAAATTTGTAATTGTTTTCTATGTTTGTTAATACTTCTTTAGCCAGATTAACATTCTCTTTTTGAATATTTAATGTGATTAATGAGTTGTTAATTTGAGTAACAGCATTTTTAAGTTCTAAATCTAATCCTAAACGGGTGTCACGTTTGTCGGCTTCTAACTTTTCTATATCAATCTGTGCCTGTTTAACTTTTGCTTTTATAGATCCACCATTAAAAATAGGGATGTTTAAATTTAAACCTATCGCAGAAAAATTAGACCAAGCTGCACCTGGAAGTTTTTGAAACCAAGGAAGCTCTTCTCCAAAACCTAAATAACCGTAATTAGCCGTAAAACTTAAATTAGGATAACCTTCTGCAGCAATTGCCTTCTTGTTTAGTACTAATAATTCGCTTTGTTTTTCTAACAATAAAATTTCGGTTCTGCTTTCAATATTCACAGATTCATCTACTAATGCATGTTTTGTAACTTCAAACGTATTATCAGGTAATTCTATGTCTTGATTCATGTCCATACCAATCAAATATTTTAAAGAATTTTCCTGTAACTGTAAGGCATTAATTAATTGCTGACGATTACTTTTTAAATTGTTTAGTGTAACATCAATACGATCTAAATCAATCTTTTTTGCCAAACCGTTGTCAAACAAACTTTTAATCACCTCACGAACACGACCCGTGTTCTCAATGGTTTTGTCAACTGTTGTTAATTGTGATTCTGTTTTATAAGCTTCGTAATAGCTGTTTGCCACTTTTTCGATAACTTGTTCTTCAGTAAGCTGCGCGTTAATTTTGTAAAACTCTCTTGTATTCTTTGCGGCTTTTAAGCCTGTAAAAACAGCCTGATTAAATATTTGCTGATTTAATGATACTGAAGCATTTGATTGCCATGGTAACCCAAAAGGTATCATCATAATACCTGGTCCCTGACCAAAAAAACTACCATCAACGGCACTTTTTTGTATGATAGCATTATATGTTAAGCCTCCTGTTGCACTAATTTGCGGTAAAGCACTAGCGCGAACTTCATCAATCTTGTATTCGCTGTTTTGCACGTCTAAACGGGCTTTTACGGCTTCGGCTTTATTTTGTAAAGCGTAATTAACCGCATCTTTAAGCGTTAATTGTTCTTGTGCCTGGGCAAAGAATCCTAAAAACGCTAGTAAAATTGAAATTCTATATTTCATTGGTATTTATGATTTTTGTAATAATTGTTCTAATATTTCTAATCCTTTCGGGGTAACTATTCCTCTTAAATGGTATTCCAATAATTTGTAATTCAACTCGTCTATAGATTGGTTACTTTGCATATTAATGAAGATTTCATCGTTAAAAAATGCTGTAGTACTTGCAAAAAAGATCTTTCCTACAAAATCTATATCTATTTCTTTTCTGTAATAACCTTGTTCAACACCGTCGCGTAGGTTTCGAAGAATCGTAAAATCGTAATTTTCGTGTTTCTTTCGCTGAATGCGCTCTGCTAATTTTGGGTAGTATTTGTTAAACTGATAGATCGTACTCGCCTGAATATTCTGCCCGAACAAATCACCTAAACAGCTTTTCATTTCAAAATGCTCGTGAATTGGTGTTTTACAATTTCCGGCAATGCTCTTCATTTTATCGGTTGCAGATATAAAAACATAATCAACGGTTGCTTTTACCAATTCATCTTTAGCCGAAAAATGCTGATAAATCGTTTTTTTTGATATTCCTAGTTCTTTAGCTATATCATCCATAGTAACAGCTTTAAAGCCGTTTTTAATGAATAATTCTAAAGATTTTTTTAATACAGTCTCTTTCATTAAGTCAAAAAGTTTCGGCAAAGGTAAGTAGGAAACTTTAAATACCAAAAAAGTTTCCAAAGTTTTTTTTTAAATTTTATTTACATGATTAATTAGCTTACATTTGTATTCTTGAAACGAAGTTTACACCTTTTATGAATAATTTCATTGAATACAAAAGCGTTGTCGCCGATTATATAAATCAAATTAATTTTAAGAAAGAACCAAAGGAACTTTACGAACCAATAGGCTATATTGCCAATTTGGGTGGTAAACGTTTACGTCCGCTGCTTACACTTTTTGCAGCCGAAGTTTTTGGTGCACAACCTACCGATGCAATTCATGCAGCAGTTGCTATTGAGCTGTTTCATAATTTTTCGTTGATACATGACGATATTATGGACGAAGCGCCGTTAAGAAGAGGTAATAAAACCGTTCACGAGAAATGGAATTTGAATACCGGAATTTTATCAGGCGATGCCATGCTGATTTTGGCTTATCAGTATTTCGAGAATTACGAACCTGCTATTTTTAAGGATCTTGCGAAATTGTTCAGTAAAACGGCGTTGGAAGTTTGTGAAGGACAGCAGTTGGATATCAATTTTGAAACTCGTACCGACGTTAGTATTCCAGAATACATTAAAATGATTGAATACAAAACGGCGGTTTTAGTAGGTGCAGCTTTAGAAATGGGTGCTATTGTTGCAAAAACTACCGAAAATAATAAAGTTGCTATTTATAATTTTGGTCGAGATTTGGGAATTGCGTTTCAGTTACAAGACGATTATTTAGATGCTTTTGGCGAAACTGCAACATTTGGGAAACAGATTGGCGGCGATATTTTAGAGAATAAAAAAACCTATTTGTATTTAAAATCTTTAGAAAATGCTTCAGCTACCGATAAAACCGAATTGTTAAACTGGTTTTCATCAAAAGAAGGCGGACAAGAAAAAATTGAAGCTGTTAAATCGTTATTCGAAAAAACTAATGCTACAAACGATACGCAACTTTTAATCGAAGAATATACTCAAAAGACGTTGTTACAGTTAGAAACATTAGAAATACCTTACCACTTTAAAGAAGAACTAAAAGAATTTGCTTTATCATTAATGAGCAGAACTGTATAAATAAAAAATCCGAAACAAACGTTTCGGATTTTTTTGTCTAACTATATCATTCTAAAAGAAAACGCGGATAAAAGGCATCCAAGCCTGATTGTAAACCAAATCATCTTTTTTGTATAAAACATTATAACGAACACCAATTGTTACATTTTCAGTGGTGTAACCAGCGCCTAAAAACAAAGCGGTGTTCCAAAAGTTTTGTGTTGTATAACTTGATCCAGAAGGTAAATCTGTCAAGATATTGCGTACACGTAATTGTTCCAATTCTGCCGAAAGCTGTATCATTTCTGCCGGACTGTAAATTCCTAAAATATTTGCACCGTACGATGTACTTTCGTAAAAACCTTTCGATCTTAAATAATTAAACTGCAATCCCAAACCTGCCGAAAATTGTTCGGTAATTGGTTTTAATGCCATAGGCGAAACCGCAATATTGGTAAATCCGCTACCAAAAGCCAAGCCTAATCCGCCACCAAATTGCATATCGCTAAAAAAAGTAGTGGTACGTGGTTGGTAGGTATCTTGATTTTCTTGTGCAAACGAATTAAATCCTATTAAAAAGCAAGCTGTAAGTGTGTAAAATATTTTTTTCATAAGGGAATCAAATTTTCGCTAAGATATTAATTAAACAGTTAAATGTATCTTAATTGTTAAAATTGTGTGTCAATTAACAATAATGTATCCTACTGCGAATAATGAAAAAATGAATTTAAAAAAGACCAATAAACAATAAAGTTCATAAAAATAAAGCAATTAAAAACGGTATCCGTAAAAAACTATTTTATAAGCACATACTGTAAAAATCTAAAATGCAAATTCAAGTAAAAAATAAAGTATAAAACTATTTAAAATGTTGTAATATTAATTGAAACTATTGTATTTTTGTGAAAATTTTTTAACGAAAAAAAGAGTCATTAGACAAATATTATGGATAGGTTTTCCTTTTTAAACGCTGCACATACCTCATTTTTTGCCGATTTATACGATCAGTACCTAACAAGTCCTGATAGTGTTGAACCAAGTTGGAGAAGTTTTTTTCAAGGGTTCGATTTTGCAAATGAGTTCAATGGCGGCCCGGTAGAACAATTATCAAATGCATACCAAGGTTCTGGCGAATCGGCAATTATAGCTGATTCGGTTAAAAAAGAATTTGCGGTTTTAAAGTTGATCGATGCTTACAGAACGCACGGTCACTTATTAACAAAAACAAATCCCCTAATAGAGAAAACCGGTGAAGCGCCTGATTTTTCTATCGAAAAATTTGGTCTTACACAGGCAGATTTAAACGTTACTTTTGATGCTGCACAAAGCATTCACTTACAAAAAAGTACCTTACAGCAAATTATAGATCATTTACAAAATACCTATTGTACTACTTTGGGTATTGAATATATGTATATCCCGAGTGAAGAAAAAGTTCAGTGGATTTCTAAATATGTAGAATCTAAAATTTCAGATTTAACTACAGATCAGCAGAAACATATATTAGAAAAATTGGTTCAGGCTGCCGCTTTCGAGAATTTCTTTCATACAAAATATGTAGGTCAGAAACGTTTTTCGTTAGAAGGATTAGAAGCTACCATTCCTGCATTAGACGCTATGATTGAAGCTGCCGGATCAGCTGGTGTAGAAGATGTTGTTATTGGAATGGCGCACCGCGGACGTTTAAATATCTTGGCGAACATTATGCAGAAACCTGCGCAGAATATCTTTACAGAATTCGACGGGAAAGATTATGCAGATGTTGCCGATACGTTTGATGGCGATGTGAAATACCATTTAGGATACACATCTAACCGTGAAACAAAATCAGGAAATAAAGTTACATTAAATTTAGCACCAAATCCATCGCATTTAGAAACCGTTGGTGCGGTTATAGAAGGTGTGGTTCGTGCTAAACAAGATAAATTATACGCAGACGATTTCTCTAAAGTATTGCCAATTGCTTTACACGGCGATGCTGCAGTAGCAGGTCAGGGTATTGTGTACGAAATTGTTCAAATGAGTAAGTTACGCGCTTACCAAACGGCTGGGACAATTCACGTAGTTTTAAACAATCAGGTTGGTTTCACAACAAGTTATAAAGATGCACGTTCGGGCGTTTATTCTACCGATATTGCTAAAGTTGTTGCTGCACCGGTTGTACACGTAAATGCAGATGATACCGAAGCGGCGGTTAAAGCAATGTTGTTTGCTTTGGCGTACCGTATGGAATTTAAAGAAGATGTTTTTGTTGATTTGGTTGGATACCGTAAATACGGACACAACGAAGGTGACGAACCACGTTTTACACAGCCAATTTTATACAAATTGATCTCTAAACATCAAAATGCACGTAACATTTACAGCGCTCGATTAATTGAAAATAAAATTATCGACGATGCTTTTGTTGGATCTTTAGAAGATAAATACAAAGAAATTTTAGAAGAAAATCTAACAGCAGCGAAAGCAACAGAAAAGGCAGTAATTATTCCGTTCATGGAAAAAGAGTGGGAGGGATACCATATTGCAAATGTTGACCGTATGCTGCAAACGTATGATACCAAAGTATCGCGCGAAATGTTAGACGATGTAGCACCTGTTTTAACAGCATTGCCTACAGATATTAAATTCATCAGCAAAATATCTAAACTAATCAAGGATCGTTATACAATGTATTACGAAACCAACCGTTTAGATTGGGCTATGGGTGAATTATTAGCTTACGGAACGTTGATTTCTGAAGGGTACGATGTTCGTTTTACTGGACAAGATGTACAACGCGGAACGTTTTCACACCGTCATGCCGTTATCAAAAACGAAGAAACCGAAGAAGAATATGTACCTTTAAACAACATTAAATCACAAAACGGACAAATGCGTATTTACAACTCGCATTTATCAGAATATGCTGTTTTAGGTTTTGAATACGGATATGCTATGGCAAATCCAAAAGCATTAACAATTTGGGAAGCACAGTTTGGAGATTTCTCTAACGGCGCTCAAATTATGATTGATCAGTATATCGCAGCTGGCGAAGACAAATGGGGAAGTCAAAACGGTATCGTTATGTTGTTGCCACATGGTTACGAACACCAGGGAGCAGAACATTCATCGGCACGTTTAGAGCGTTACTTACAACTTTGTGCAAACCACAATATGTATGTAGCAAACTGTACAACGCCTGCAAATCATTTCCACATGTTGCGCCGACAAATGGTTACCGATTTCAGAAAACCATTGGTAATTATGTCGCCAAAATCATTGCTACGTCATCCAGAAGCTACTTCAACTATCGAAGAATTAACAAGCGGATCGTTCCAAACAATTGTAGATGATCCAAAGGTTCAAGATAAATCGGCAGTAAAAACACTGGTTTTTGTTTCAGGTAAATTCTATTATGATTTACAGGCAGAAAAAGAAAATTTAGGCAGAAACGATGTTGCCTTTGTAAGAGTTGAACAATTGTTTCCGTTAGATAACGATAAATTAAAAGAAGTAATTGCTTCTTACCCGAATGTTGAAGATTATGTTTGGGCACAAGAAGAACCTAAAAACATGGGTGCTTACGGTTATATGCTAATGAATTTTGACTTGGTTAAATTCCGTTTGGCATCACCGGCAGCCGCAGCTGCACCAGCCGCAGGTTCATCAGTTCGATCTAAAGCAAGATATGCAAAAGCAATTGCTAAAGTATTCGATAAAAATTTATAATTTTAGAAAGTTTTTCAAATAACACAATATTAAATTAATATACTCATGAGTATCTTAGAAATGAAAGTTCCTTCGCCAGGAGAGTCAATCACAGAAGTGGAAATTGCTACTTGGTTAGTAAAAGACGGAGACTATGTAGAGAAAGACCAAGCAATTGCTGAGGTTGATTCTGACAAAGCAACTTTAGAATTACCTGCTGAAGCTAGTGGTATTATTACTTTAAAAGCGGAAGAAGGAGATGCTGTGGCTGTGGGTCAGGTAGTTTGTTTAATCGATACAGGTGCTGCAAAACCATCGGGTAGCGCACCTGCTGCCGAAGCTCCAAAAGCTGAAGAGAAAAAAGAAGAAGTAAAAGCTGAACCGGCTAAAACCGAGGCTTCTGCACCTGCTGCTACGTATGCAACAGGATCTGCATCGCCGGCTGCCAAAAAAATATTAGACGAGAAAAGCATCGATGCTGGATCTGTTCAAGGTACAGGTAAAGATGGTCGTGTAACTAAAGAAGATGCTTTAAACGCAACACCTTCAATGGGAACGCCAACCGGCGGACCTCGTGGAACAGAGCGCAAAAAAATGTCTATGTTACGCAGAAAAGTAGCAGAGCGTTTGGTTGAAGCTAAAAATACAACAGCAATGTTAACTACTTTTAACGAAGTTAACTTAACTGAAGTAAATAAATTACGTACCGAATTTAAAGATGCCTTTAAAGCAAAACATAATG
>JAVXSC010000116.1:0-255 GCA_036643355.1 Myroides sp. | reverse complement strand
GCATCGTTAGGCTTTATGTCGTTCTTTACAAAAGCGGTAACTCGTGCATTACAGTTATTCCCTGATGTAAACTCAATGATCGATGGTCAGGAGCAGATCAAGTTTGATTTTGCTGATATTTCTATCGCGGTTTCAGGACCAAAAGGATTAATGGTTCCGGTTGTTCGCAACGCAGAATTATTATCTTTCCGTGGTGTTGAAGCAGAAATCAAGCGTTTGGCAACAAGAGCTCGTGACGGACAAATTACGGTAGAC
>JAVXSC010000115.1:0-8419 GCA_036643355.1 Myroides sp. | reverse complement strand
ATAGGACTTTGATCGATACCAATAACTTTATCAATATGCTCTAAGCCTTGCAATTTGTCATAAGCTTGCGGAACTTTAACAGCATTGAAAAAATGCTCGTTCAAGATTGGATACAGCGTTTCGTTAATCAAGGTAGATTTACCCGAACCTGAAACTCCCGACACACAAATTAAGGTTCCCAACGGAAATTCTACCGTAACATTTTTAAGGTTGTTGCCTTTTGCACCAAAAATTTTCAGTGTTTTACCGTTTCCGCTTCTACGTTCTGCAGGAATTGGAATACTTAAACTTCCGTTTAAATATTGTGCCGTAATAGTATTTTCTTTCAACAATTCTGCCGGTGTACCTGCACTGATAATTTGTCCGCCGTTTAATCCGGCTTTTGGACCAATATCAATAACATAATCGGCTTCTTCAATCATGTCTTTATCGTGTTCAACTACCAAAACCGAATTACCTACATCGCGTAGTTGTTTTAACGAAGTAATCAATTTTTCGTTATCGCGCTGATGCAATCCAATACTAGGCTCATCTAAAATATATAAAACACCCACAAGTTGAGAGCCAATTTGCGTTGCCAGACGAATACGCTGTGCTTCGCCACCCGAAAGGGTTTTAGACGATCGGTTTAATGTAAGATAATTCAAGCCCACATCTAACAAAAAGGTCAAACGGGTAGAAATTTCTTTCACAACTTCACCAGCAATAAGTTGCTGTTTTGAGCTTAAGTTTTTATGCAGTGAGCCAAACCATTCCGACAATTGATCTAAATCCATTGTAGCCAGATCGGCAATATTTTTATCGTTCACTTTGAAATAAAGCGATTCTTTGCGCAAACGCGAACCGTTACATTCTGGACAGATAATTTCGTCCATAAAATCGCCAGCCCAACGTTTTATTGCTGCAGTTGGTGCATCGTTAAACTGATTTTTAATAAAGTTTGATATCCCTTCAAAATCAATTTTATAATCTTTGGTAATACCCAAAATTTTTGATGCAACCGAAAAACTTTCCTTGCCACCATTTAAAATAACATCCAACGCTTCGGCAGGAATATCTTTAATTGGGTCGGTCAATTTAAATTCGTAACGTTGTGCAATAATTTCTAACTGCTTAAAAATCCAGGTGCTTTTTTGTTCGCCAATAGGCTCGATTCCACCTGCTTTTATTGACAGTTCATTATTTGGAATAATCTTTTTACTATTGATTTCATTTATCGATCCCAGACCGTTGCAAACCGGACACGCACCTTTCGGTGAATTGAAAGAAAAACTGTTTGGTTCCGGAATTGGATAGGAGATTCCCGAACTCGGGCACATTAAATGTCGGCTGAAAAAACGCGGTGTTTCACTTTCGTGCGGTAACACAACCATAATGTCTTCACCGTGATACATTGCCGTTTTAATACTTTCTGCCAATCGTTTCTGTGTATCTTCGGCAGCATCAACCGCCAAACGGTCAATAACGATTTCTATGTCGTGCGTTTTGTATCGATCCAACTTCATTCCCGAAACAATATCGCGTATTTCACCATCGACACGAACTTTCACAAAACCCTGTTTGGCAATTTGCTCAAACAACTCACGGTAATGCCCTTTACGCGAACGAATTACAGGCGACAATATATTGATTCGCTGATCGGAATAATTTTCAATGATAAGCTGCTGTATCTGCTCATCGGAATAACTGACCATTTTTTCGCCTGTTTCGTACGAAAAAGCATCGGATCCGCGGGCATACAGTAAACGGATGAAATCGTAAATTTCGGTAATGGTTCCAACGGTTGATCGGGGATTTTTGTTAACGGTTTTTTGCTCAATGGCAATCACCGGCGAAAGTCCTTCGATCTTATCAACATCGGGACGCTCTAATCCGCCAAGAAACTGACGCGCATACGAAGCAAATGTTTCAATATAACGGCGCTGCCCTTCGGCATAAATGGTATCAAAGGCTAAAGAAGATTTTCCGGATCCCGATAAACCTGTAATAACCACCAGTTTTTCTCGTGGAATGGTAACATCTATATTTTTTAGGTTGTGAACGCGTGCGCCTAAAACCTGTATATTATTATCGGAGTTTTGCATAGAAAAATTCAAAGTGCAAATATACGAACCAATTAGTTAATTAGCGAATTAGTTTATTAAGGAATTAGTGAACTGATTTATTGATATTTGAGATTTGGAATTATATGTAATAATTCTTACTTTTCAATGTTACTTATATATTCTATTTTTAATTATATTTTGAAAAACTGATCTATTATGAAAATAAAAGTATTTAACATCAGATTAGATGATGAAAATTTAGAAGAAGACCAAGAAAAGATAAATTCTTTTTTAGAAAATGTAATCTTTAAGAAATCATCTACTAATATTATATCTGAAAAAACAAATTATTGGTCTATATTGATTCATTATGAAGAAAAAGAAGAAAATTACATCGACTCACAAGAAAATAAAAAAAATATTTTTGATGAAGAAACCTTAACCGATAAGGAAAAAGAAATTGTTGCTTATTTTAAGCAATGGCGTTGGGATAAATCCAAAGAAGAAAACATTCCTGCCTATATGATACTAACAAACAAAACCATCATTTCAATTGCTAAAACAAAACCTGAGACAATAGATGACTTGGATAAAGTAACTGGAATTGGAGAAAACAAGAAAAGGCAATACGGAGATAGCATCATTGCATTAATTAATACTGTTTAATTTTTCTTGTACAAACATTCTGTATATATTAAGATATTAAAACTTTTTACCAAAGCTTTAACATATGAAGATATGCACAGATTTCATTTATAAACGTAAGATAAGCTGTGTGATTTTGTAAAGAAAATCAGTTTAAGAAACAGATATTTTTCCAAAGTTTGTCATTCCGCAGGAATCTAGAAAATAAAATTTAGGAATACTTACTCAATCCTTAAATTCTTTAAATTTTCACGGTAAACTTCTAAAATTTTCACTTTAGTAACGTAACCAATCAGTTTGTCTTGCTGGGTTACCAGTATTTCAGACAGATTGTTTTCGTCAATTAATTGAAGTGCATTGCCTGTGTTTTCTGAAAGAGATACGGAAAAAGCAGGTTTCATTTCGGTTTCTATAAATGTGGAGCTTAATTTGTAAGTGTTAAACAATATAGATCGAACATCATTCAAATAAATAATTCCCAACACATTTCGTTCTACATTTATTATGGGAACAAACGTTTGACTGGTTGTTAAAAACAGGTTTTTAACATCGTACATAGAGTTATCTGTTGTTAAAACTTCGGCATCGTTACTATATATGTTGTGCAATTCGATCTTATTCAGAATATTTTTGTCTTTGTCTGATGTAAATACCAATCCTTTATCTGCAATGGTAAAAATATCCATAGAATATTTATCGTATCGTTTCGCAATTGCAAAACTGATCGATGAAACAATTAGCAACGGAACCATTAAACCGTAACCGCCGGTGATTTCGGCAATTAAGAAAATGGCAGTTAATGGTGCATGGAACAAACCACTTAAAACGGCTGCCATACCTACTACAGTAAAATTCTCTATAGGTAGTTTTTTAAGTCCGATCAACTCAATAAACTTTGCCACCATGTATCCCAAGTAAGATCCTACAAAAAGCGATGGAGCAAAATTACCACCATTTCCGCCCGAACCCAATGTTAGACCGGTAGCGATACTTTTTATAAACGCCGTTAAACCAACAAAAGCAAGTACGATCCACGGGTTTTTCCTAAATTTTTCTAACAGTGAATTTTCAAGAATATCTCCAGCATTATTGTCTGCCAAAGATTTAATACTTTCATATCCTTCACCAAAAAGCGTAGGAAAAAGAAAAATAAGAACCGCCAGCATGCTTGCCCCAATTAAAGCTTTTCGATAAGTACCAAAAGGTAAGTTAGACGCAAAATGTTCTACCTTTCTAAACATACGGGCATGATAAACAGAGAAAAAACCTGCTGCAACACCTACCAGAGCATAATAACCAATGTTAGAATAATCAAAAGTAAATTGACTTTTAAAATTAAGTATGATACTTTCTTTTAAAACAACTGCCGAAACAATTGCGCCGGTTGCCGATGATATCATTAACGGAATAAACGCCGTAACGCTCATATCGGCAATAATTACTTCAATAGCGAAAAGTACACCTGCAATGGGTGCGTTAAACGCGGCTGCAATACCCGATGCTACACCACAAGCCAATAATAACGTGCGGTCTTTATAATTAAAACGGAAATTTTGTGCAAAGTTTGATCCAAAAGCAGCACCTGTAATGGTAATAGGAGATTCCAGTCCGGCAGATCCACCCAAACCAACGGTTAACGAGCTTGTAATTATCTGCGCGTACATCTGCTTTTTAGGCATATAACCCGACTTTTTGGCAACGGCGATCATAATTTGGCTTGTACCTTTTTCTATAGATCCGTCTAAAAACTTTTTTATTACAAAAACGGTCAGTAGAATACCGATTACAGGAAAAATACTGTTTGAAAAAGGCAGTTTGTAAATAGTATCTAAATAAGTTGCCAATTTAAAAACGCTATGCGCAAACGATTTAAGCAAAATAACCGCCAATGCAGACGAAATACCTACCAAAACACATGAAATATATAAAAACTGTCGATCAGAAATAATTGTTTTCAATAAATACAATATTCCTTCAAGGTATCGAAAAGCTTTTTTAAATCGGTATTTTTTGTTTTTGGCTGCGTCCATTGTGCAAAAGTAACGTACTAAAAATTAAAACCCAATCATTTTCTCAGTTCTTCTCCAATTCTAATGCGTTCTGTTTCGGCATGAACCATTAAATCTTTAAAGAACAAATGAAATTCCCGTTGAAAATCTTCGTAATTCGCATATAAATCATCAACAGCCTCATTCATGTTCGATTTCATGGCAAAACGATGATCCATCTGTTTTAAGATCTGCTGTAAATCGGTTAAATTGGCGTACCTAGCCAGCCAGTTTTCTTTAGTAAGAAACGGTAACAGATTTTGTGTTTTTAGGTTTAATTCCTCTTTATGATTCTTTAAACTTCGATAAAATCGTTGGGTAAAAACTTCCAAATCTTCATGATGATACATTGCCCATTCCTTCGCCAGAAAATGATCGTAAAACATATCGATAATAATCCCTGAAAAATGATTAAATTTTGGAACCAATCGGTATTTAGACTGACGGAATATCGGATGAAAATCGGTAAAACTGTCAATAGAACGGTGCAGCAATACCCCCAACTGAATATCGGTATGATAATTTTTGTAGTCTTTTCCACGAATACCATCGCCCATAAAATTGCCAATCTGTATGCGTTCGTTTGTTCCCGATAAATATATATGTGCTAGAAAGTTCATAGTAGCTAATTTACTTAAAAAGATTAAACTAGTTACTGCTATTTATTTATATTTGGTATTGTTATTGATTAAAAAGTTTTGTTATAACACAAATAATATGAAAAATATTTTACTTTTTTTACTTATAAGTATATCAGGATATTCTCAAAAAACTGATGTCAGATATATAACAGAACCCAGTCCTAAAAGATTTTTTCCTGAATTAAACTATATTGAAAAAGTAAAATACGTTAAAACGATATATTACGAAATGGATTCAAAAAATAAATTTTTAGGTTATTCTTGGGATACAGAGATTTATGTCGATGAATATCCATATAAATATTTTTATCGCATTGACAATAAAACAAATGATACCATTTTTAAGATCATTTATGAGTATTATGAAGACAAAAATACTTTGAAATATGTTATAGAAGATAATAATCCTACTAATGAAAAAAATATGTTCCGTCCTGAAAATACTAAACGTTGGTATTACGATAAAAAAGAAAATATTGTAAAAAAAATAGAGGATGTTAATACTAAATCCCAAATAACCAATAGGCATTTTAATTCTAAGAATCTACTTATCAGAGAAGAAAGTATTTATTTTAACAACGACAAATCTATTATATACTATTTATATAATGACGCTCATCAATTGGTAAAAAAAATTAGAACCTACAACCATAATATTGACTATATAATAAGTTGGGCATACAAAGAAGATAATACATATTATGTAACAGAACAACTCGTTTATGATAGAGAGAGTATCGAGTTTAATACTATCAATACTATAAAACCTGAAAATTCGATATCCTCAATAAAAGAAAGAGATAACAAAACTAAATATTCCTATGATAAACATAATAATTGGATAAAAAAAACGTATATTGACAATGAGGGCTCCATGATTACTGAACGCAAAATCATTTACAAATAATTAAACTTTCCATTTCTAATAATTAATAAAGTAATCTTTATATTTGTTTGTTAAAAAATGTAAATAAATGACCTTAATAAAATCAATTTCGGGTATTCGCGGTACCATTGGCGGTAACGTGGGCGAAAATTTAACCCCGATCGATGCCGTAAAATTTGCATCGGCTTACGGAACCTTCTTAAAAAACAGTTTGCAAAAAGATAAATTAACCGTTGTAATTGGTCGCGATGCCCGTATTTCGGGTCCTATGATCCACCAGTTGGTTATGCAAACGTTGGTTGGTTTGGGAATTAACATTATAGATTTAGGCTTATCAACCACACCTACCGTTGAAGTTGCTGTACCATTGGAAAAAGCCGATGGTGGAATTATTCTAACAGCATCGCACAATCCAAAACAATGGAATGCACTGAAATTATTGAACAATAAAGGCGAATTTTTAAGCGGAGCCGAAGGTGCTTTGATTTTAGAAATTGCAGAATCAGACAGTTTTGATTTTGCTGATGTTGATTCGTTGGGAACGATTACCGAAATTACCGATTACATGGATCGACATATTGATGAAGTTTTAAATTTGAAGTTGGTTGATGTAGAAGCCGTAAAAAGCAAAAAATTCAAGGTAGTTGTAGATGGCGTAAATTCTTCTGGCGGAATTGTAATTCCAGATTTGTTAAAGAAAATGGGCGTTGAAGTAGTAGAATTGTACTGCGAACCAAACGGTCATTTCCCTCACAATCCTGAGCCATTAAAAGAACATTTAACTGATATTTGCGAATTGGTTGTAAAAGAAAAAGCCGATTTTGGTATTGTGGTTGATCCCGACGTAGATCGTTTGGCGTTCATTAGTAACAACGGCGAAATGTTTGGCGAAGAATACACATTAGTGGCAGTTGCAGATTATGTATTGAGCAAAACACCAGGTAATACAGTTTCTAACATGTCTTCATCACGTGCGTTGAGAGATATTACCGAAAAACACGGTGGTACATACGAAGCTTCTGCTGTAGGTGAAGTGAATGTGGTGGAATTAATGAAAAAGAACAACGTTGTAATTGGTGGCGAAGGTAATGGTGGCATCATTTATCCTAAAATTCATTACGGTCGCGATGCTTTGGTTGGTGTGGCTTTATTTTTAACGCATTTGGCACTACAAGATTTAGATGTAGCAGCTTTAAGAGCATCGTATCCGGCTTATTATATGAGTAAAAATAAAATAGAACTAACGCAAGAAATCAATGTGGATGCTATTTTAGAAGAAATACAGAAAATTTATGCAAACGAAAAAATCAGCACGGTTGACGGAGTTAAGATTGATTTAGCAGATTCTTGGGTTCATTTAAGAAAATCAAATACCGAACCAATCATCCGCATTTATACAGAAGCACCAACACAATCTGCTGCCGATAATTTAGCACAAAAAATATTGAAAGAGATTGAAAGTATTTTAAAGTAATATTATTTAATATCATAAATTATCCAAACCTCCTGCATTCGTAGGAGTTTTTTTATACCTTTATTTTCCATCTTATATAAAATAGATAATATATGAAAACAAAACATCTTCTAGCTTTTCTATTTTTTCTAACAATTCAAATGACCGCTTTTAGTCAGAATAAAGATATAGAACTATCAATTGATAAATCTTTAAGATTAAACTATAATATCAACCAGATTATTCCAGATCAAAAATATTTTAAAATTATAGATTATATTTTAAAATTAATACATGAGGAAAAGATACCAGATAATTATCATGTCTGTTGGCAAGTTGAATATTCAAAATGTGAAAAAGAAAATGATCCACTTATCGAGTATAAAAGATTAGATTTCTTACTAAATTATATCGAAACAAAACATAATATAAAAAGACACCGATTTAAATCAGAATTCTACCAAACAGAATTTTGCGAGAGTTCATCAATAAGTTTTATGGTAATAAAAATATAGATGTAAAAATCTGTGCAATCTGTGGTTAACCAAAAATATTCAAACAAAAAAAGTCCCTTACATTTACTTCGTCAGTTCGCTGCGCTCGTGTCTGTAAAGGAGTTCTAAAAAAGAAACCCCGATCTTTTCAGATCGGGGTTTATAAAAAAAGGCGGCGACATACTCTCCCACATTAAGATGCAGTAC
>JAVXSC010000114.1:0-8467 GCA_036643355.1 Myroides sp. | reverse complement strand
GGGGCAGTTGTTCGAACATAAAGGCGAAAACATAAGTAATGTTTACACTTATAAAATCGTAAACAAAACAGCTCGAGATTACGATAATGTATCCATTAAACTGATACATCCGCAAGGAAAATTGGAATTGGTTGGTAAAAAATCGATCAAAATTCCAAAAGAAGAAGTAGTGCAAGGAACATTGTTTATCGAGATTCCGCAGGCATTATTAAAGAGTGATAAAACCGAAGTTCAGTTAGAAATTTATAATAACAATGAATTGATCGATCACACAAAAACCAACTTTTTAGGACCGCGAAGTTTTAATTAGAAGGAAAAAATTTAAAAGACAGCATATATCAAAATTTGAAATTAATGAAGTTGTCATTCCGATACTTCGACAAGCTCTGCACAAGCTGAAGGAGGAATCTTTTTCATAATACATAGATTCTTCGATTCCACTCCGTTTCACTCAGAATGACAGATTTTAATGATATACACTGGTTCAAAAGAAAAAAGAAAAAAGAAGAAAGAAGAAAAAAGAAAAAAGAAAAGAAAGAAAAACTAAAACGAGAACAAATGAAATTTAATTGGGGAACAGGAATAGTGATAGGTATCATAGCATTTATGGTATTTATACTGCAGTATGTAATTCGTGTGCAATTAGATGCACGCTATGATAACGAACTGGTAACAGAGCAATATTATCAGAAAGAAACAGAAATTAACGGAAACAGATTAAAACAGGAAAACGCAAATGAATTAGATAAAAAATTGCGTTTTGAAATTTCGGAAAAAGGAATAGATATTTATTTTCCTGAAGATTTTAATGCTACCGATATAAAAGGAACAGTATCCCTATACAGACCATCTAATCAGGCTTTTGATCAAACAATTCCTTTGGAATTGTCTTCAAATCACATGCTTATACCTAAATCTCGCTTGGTAGATGGTCGTTGGGATATTACACTTGATTTTACGCACAACAACACCGCTTATTTAAAACAGCAAACCTTGGTTTTATAATGATTATACCATTGTTGTTGGGGTTATTTGGAAGCATGCACTGTGTAGCAATGTGCGGACCAATTGCTTTGGCGTTACCTGTGCATCAATTTAACACAACAAAAAAAACAGCAGCTATTTTACTGTATCATTTTGGCAGAATAAGCGTTTACGTTTTATTGGGAATCATTTTCGGAACATTAGGCAAAGGCTTGTTTATTGCAGGTTTACAACAAAATGTTTCCATTATATTGGGAGTTCTTTTAATAATTGGAGTTTTGTTCTTTAACGAAAAAAGACTTCAGAACGTTGCTTTAAGTTCCAATTCAAAATGGTATCTAAAGTTTAAAAATAGCTTTGGCACATACATTCGCAAAAAAACACTTGCATCGTTCGTTTTTATGGGAATGTTGAACGGTTTGCTGCCATGCGCCATGATTTATATGGCATTGTTTGGCGCAACCGCAACGCAAGGCAGTTTATACGGTGGTTTGTTTATGCTTTGGTACGGTTTAGGAACAATTCCTTTACTCACACTTTTAGTTTGGATGGGAAATTGGATAAACAGAAACTTTAAAAACAAATTGCAAAAGGCAGTCCCAGTATTTTTATTCTTTACAGGATGTTTATTGATTGTAAGAGGTTTGAATTTAGATATTCCGTATTTATCGCCATCAAGCTTACAACTTTTTATTTCGGGAAATCCACAGTGTTTTTAATAAAAAAAGAGATTCTTAATGAATCTCTTTTTTGTTTATTTGATTAACGATAATCTGTATTCAACTTTACTCCAGTCTACTAACTGCCAGAAGTTTTCAATATATTTTGGTCGTTCGTTTTTATACTTTAGGTAATAAGCGTGCTCCCAAACATCAATATTCATTAAAGGATATCCCTTAACTTCAGCATTTGGCATTAACGGATTATCTTGATTGATTGATGTAGTGATTTTCAATGTACCATCGTTCTGATAAACCAACCAAACCCAGCCCGAACCAAACACTCCTTTAGCTGCATCGCTGAATTGTGTTTTAAATTGATCGAAACTTCCAAAATCTTTATTGATCAATTCGGCTACTTTTCCTGTTGGGCGTCCGCCTGCTTTTGGTCCTAAAATTTCCCAGAAAATGTTGTGGTTGTAGTATCCGCCAGCATTGTTTCTTAATGCGCTGTTTTTAAGATCCATCCCCTTTAAAATCTCTTCAATAGACATTGTTTCTAAAGGTGTTCCTTTAACAGCATCATTCAATTTGTTGCAATAGCCTAAATGGTGTTTGCCATAATGCGTTTCAACCGTTTGTCCGTCCATATATGGTTCTAAATCGTTGTAACCGTAGTTTAAACCTTTCATTTGAAAAGCTCCTTGGTTTGCAACAACCGATTTTGGGTCGCCTTTTGCAGGTATCGAATCTTTTGCAGTTGCACTTGGCACTTGCACTTCGGTCATTTCTTCTTTATTTTTACAACTAAACAGTAAAAAAGAAGTAACTGCAGTTAGTAATAAAATGTTTTTTTTCATACAATTTATAGCTTTAATGAGTTTACAAGTTCAATATACAAAATTTTGGCTTCTTCTTGTGTTAAATGTGCGACTTGTTTCCATGCATTGAATTTAAATCCGCGAATTAGATCAACTTCATGATAAACAAAATTATGCGTGTAATCTAAAGTTGCCTGTTTGTAATAGGCATATAAACGTAAACGCACATCGGGCGGTAAAACAATAGGGGTAGAAGATGCTTTTTCGAAAGCTTCTTTAAATAACAGATCGGTTTGTGTCATTTATTTATTGGCGATTACCGTTTTGTTTCCGCGAGCCTTTTGGTTAAGTACCACATTTACATTGGTTCCAAGTGGAAGATACAAATCTACACGCGAACCAAATTTAATAAATCCGGCGTCTTCGCCCTGATTAACTCTGTGACCCACTTTGGCGTAATTTACAATTCGTTTGGCTAATGCACCGGCAATTTGTCTGTACATTACTTCGCCATAAACAGGATTGTCTATAACAACCGTGGTACGTTCGTTTTCTTCACTTGCCTTTGGATGCCAAGCTACCAAATATTTTCCCGGATGATATTTACTGTACTTTACCATTCCGTTTAAAGCGTATCGAGTTACGTGAACATTTATTGGCGACATGAAAATAGATACCATTAAACGTTTGTCTTTAAAATATTCAGGTTCGTAAACCTCTTCAATTACTACAACTTTTCCATCAACAGGGGCCAAAATCAAATGATCGGCAATATCGTCTAATGTTCTTTTTGGGTTTCTAAAAAACTGAAGTACAATTACCAAAAATAATAAAGTAACTATTTGTACCACTTTTACCACCCAAGGAATTGAAATTAAATATTCAACCCCCAATATAATTGAAACTGCAATTAAAAGTGAGAATAAAATAATTTTAGCGCCTTCTTTATGAAACATTATATAACAATTTTATAAATTAAAAATAAAAACGGTGCAGCAAACAAAATACTGTCTAACCGGTCTAAAATACCGCCGTGTCCGGGCATGATTGATCCGCTGTCTTTAATACCAGCTTGGCGTTTGTACTTGGATTCAACCAAATCGCCAATGGTTCCAATAACACTAATCCCCAAACCAATTAACATCCAAAACGACATCGATGCCTGTATATCTGTATATTTAAAGATGATAAATGCGGCAATCTGTGTGAAAATTAATCCGCCTATAAAACCTTCGATGGTCTTTTTTGGCGATATTTTTTCGTAAAGCTTGTGTTTTCCCAAAAGCTTGCCACAAATATAAGCAAAAGTGTCGTTACACCATATCATTATAAAAATACTTAATAACAACAAGGGAGTGTAGATTTGGTTTGAATAAGGTAATTGTGTAATAATTAAAAACGGAAGCACCACATAGCCTGTTAAGTGCAGATATTTTTGAAAATTTGATGGTTTTGAAGATGCTTTGTTCTGTAAAAGATCAATAATTAGAAAGATACTAAATGGCAGAAAAATTAGATAAGCACTGTTAATTGGCAGATTATCTACAAAAATAAAGGAAGATGCCAAAAGGATCGACCAAATATAACCCCATATTTTATTGATGTGATACAGCTGACAAAATTCATAAACTGCCACAATAAAAAAGAACGCAAAAAGTGCAAGGAATGTATCTTTTGAAAATAAAATTGCACCAACTAATAGTGCAATGTATAAAATTCCCGACAGGGTGCGTTTTACGACTTCACTCATAGTTTAAAAATCTTCTAATAACAGCAGGTAAAAGTTTTTAGCCTGAATGCCATATTGTAAAAAATCGTCGTTTTTACTTTCTTTAAAATGCTGCATTGTTGTAATGTTTGTAGGTATTTCGTTAGCATACCTTATTTTTATATTGCGTAAACCATCGCTTTTAGAACGTGTAATCTGGCTTGCTTTTGCTACAACAATAATGTTTTTTGGTAACTCGTTTGGTTTGTGATGAAATAGTTGCTTTGACGAAAACAGTATAGATCCGTCTTGTGCAATTAAACTTTCACAGCCTGTTAATAAAAATATAGGATTACTCGGATTTTTATAATTTAGTTTATTATCAGATAAAAAGTGTTGAAGTCCTTTTTCAAAGGTTAAAGCTTCGGTTTCAAACCAATCGTTTTCCTGTAAAATGCTTATAAAGTTCTCATCTAATTCCTCTTCATTTTCACAATATAAAAACTTGCCGCCATTTACCTTAAAGTTATGCGTAAACTGTTCGTCGACAGGTGTTTCTTTTTCAGGCAGATACTTGCTTTCCTCATCATTATTATCTTGACGAGGTGAAGAAAAACTGCTTAAAAATTTTTTAAATATGTTCATTGGCAATTTTAAATATAAATTGGCATAATATATATTCAAAGATAAAAAAAAACTTGGTTTAACAGTAGGTTAAACCAAGTTTTTGTGCTGTATGCTAAAGTGTTCGTTTTAAATAACTTCAGACTCGTTTTCGGTTGTAACATCAATAACATTTTTGTTATCAAAGGCACGTTTTCCAAAAATATCTTCTAAATCTTCTCTAAATATAACTTCTTTTTCACAAAGTAAGTCGGCCAGTTGAATTAATTTATCTTTATTTTCTGTCAATAAAGTAATTGCTCTTTGGTACTGACCTTCAATTAAACCTGAAATTTCTTTATCGATTAATTTCGCAGTTTCTTCTGAATAAGGTTTTGAGAAATTGTATTCGCTTTGACCCGATGAATCGTAAAAGGTAATGTTTCCTAACGAATCATTCAAACCATAAATGGTAACCATTGCACGTGCCTGTTTGTTTACTTTTTCAAGATCGCTTAAAGCACCGGTTGAAATTTTATCGAAAATAACTTTCTCTGCAGCTCTACCGCCCATTGTTGCACACATCTCATCTAACATTTGTTCTGTACGCACAATTTGACGTTCTTCTGGCAGATACCATGCGGCACCCAAACTCATTCCACGAGGAACAATAGTTACTTTAACCAATGGCGCAGCGTGTTCTGTTAACCAAGAAACGGTTGCGTGACCAGCTTCGTGTATTGCAATAGCATATTTCTCTTCTGGTGTAATAATTTTGTTTTTCTTTTCTAATCCGCCAACAATACGGTCAACAGCATCTAAAAAGTCTTGTTTGTCAACTGCGGTTTTGCCTTTACGAGCTGCCGTTAAAGCTGCTTCGTTACAAACATTGGCAATATCTGCACCCGAAAATCCAGGTGTTTGTTTTGCTAGAAAATCAACATCAAGGTTGTCTACCTTTTTTATGTTCTTTAAGTGAACTACAAATATTTCTTTACGTTCGTTAACGTCTGGCAGATCTACATAAATTTGTCTGTCAAAACGTCCGGCACGCATTAAAGCTTTATCTAAAATTTCGGCGCGGTTTGTTGCAGCCAAAACAATAACGTTTGTATTTGTACCAAAACCATCCATTTCGGTAAGTAATTGGTTCAGTGTATTTTCACGTTCATCGTTCGATCCTGAAAAATTCGATTTTCCACGAGCTCTACCAATTGCATCAATTTCATCGATAAAAATAATGGCAGGCGATTTTTCTTTTGCTTGTTTAAACAAATCACGTACACGAGATGCACCAACACCTACAAACATTTCAACAAAATCTGATCCTGATAAAGAGAAAAATGGTACTTGTGCTTCACCTGCAACGGCTTTTGCCAATAAGGTTTTACCTGTTCCCGGAGGACCAACCAATAAGGCACCTTTTGGAATTTTACCACCAATTGAGGTGTATTTTTCTGGGTTCTTTAAAAATTCAACAATTTCCTGAATTTCTTCTTTTGCACCAACTAATCCGGCAACATCGTTAAATGTTACACGTGTATCGTTTTTCTCATCAAATAAACGTGCTTTAGATTTTCCTATCGAAAAAATCTGACCACCGCCACCGCCACCGGTTCCGCCGCTCATTCTTCTCATCATAAAAATCCAAACTACTGGAATTAAAATGATTGGCAGCAATGATAAAAGGATACTGCCCCAGTTGCTTTCTTTTTCGGTTGTAAATTCTTTTAACTTTCCTTCGCTTGATGCCTGAACTAATTTTTCTTCGAACAAATCTTTATTGGCAATTTCTACCACATAATCAGGACCTGTTGACATAGAACTTAACAAAGTAGGCTTGCTTTCTTTTTGATGTTCTGCAGTTTTTTTTGCAGTTTCATTCAAGAAAACCTGTGCAGACGAGTTACCAAATACTACTTTTTCTACCTGATTACTGTCTAAATACTTATAAAATGTAGAAAGGCCTATGGTTTTATCGCCTCCAAAACCGCCACCTCCTGTTGTAAGAGAAATAGCAAAGAGTATAAATATAATGCCACCATAAAGCATCCAAGGGTTGTACTTGGGCTTATTATTTACGGGATTCTTCATAGAATGATTACTGTGTTGGTTGGTTCGAAGTTACTTGGGTAATTTTAGCATCGCCCCAAAGGTCTTCAATATTATAATATTCGCGGGTTTCTTTTTGAAAGACATGAACTACCACATTTATATAGTCCATTAAAACCCAGTTTGCCTGTTCGGTTCCTTCAACATGCCAAGGCTTGTCTTTAATTTCTTTTGATACGGTACGTTGTACCGATCCTGAAATAGCATTTACTTGTGTATTAGAATTTCCGTCGCATATCACAAAATAATCGCAAGCGGTATTTTCTATATCTCTTAAATCTAAAATGGTAATATTTTCTCCTTTAACGTTTTCTATTCCTTCAATAATAAGGGCTAATAAAGCCTCATTGTTTTTTTTGTTTTCGCTCATGTAAATATTTTGTACTTTAATTATTGCAAATTTATTAAATTGTATTGTCTTATAAATTAATTTTGTCCTAAAGATAGTATTTATAATGTATTTAATCAAACTCAATGCCACATCTTCTACAAACGATTTTTTAAAGAAGCTTGCTGTCAATACCGATTTAACTGATTTTACAGTTGTTTGGGCCGATGTGCAATTGCAGGGAAAAGGACAAATGGGTAGTGTTTGGGTAACCGAAGATGCTAAAAACCTTACATTTAGTATCTATTTAAAAGAAAAAACGACAACTGCTGATAATCTGTTTACGTTGAATGTGATGGTTGCTAATGCTGTATTAAAGGCTTTGATTTCTTTAAATTTAACGAATATTTATGTAAAATGGCCTAACGACATTTTGTCATACAACAAGAAGATTGCAGGCATTTTAATTGAAAATAACATTCATGCCAATGGCAGTGTAAGTTCGGTAATTGGTATTGGAATTAATTGCGAACAGACAAATTTTGACGGATTTCCGCAAGCATCGTCTATTTTAAAGCAGTATGATGTTACGCCAGATCGTTTACAATTACTTACTGCGATAGTTGAAAACATCAAAAAGAGTTTAATTGATTTACAAGATGATGATGAATGGAATTACTATCACAACCATTTATTTAAAAAAGGTGCTGTAAGTACTTTTGAAAGCAAAGACGGAACGTTATTCAACGGGATTATAAAACAAGTTAATCGTTATGGTCAGCTGGTTTTACAGCTAGAAAATGACGATTTAAAATGTTATAATTTAAAAGATATTAAATTGAAGTATTGATTTTTTTTAATTCGAATTCTTATCGCAAAGTACTTCTTTATCTCTATTTATTAACCATTTCTTTTCTTCGATGAGCTTGTTGCGGTAAGGAATAGCTTCTGCCGGGTATTCTAACCAAGGTGTTTCAAATGTTACACAGCAGGGCGTATCGGGATTTTCTGCCCAACCTTTTAGGGTTAAGTAATAGTTGTTACAATCTAAACCACTGTGGTCTATTATTCCTCTAAAACCATAAATGACGTATGATTCTACAGGTATATTTTTTAAATTCCAATTTCCCAAAGATTGATTAAAAGCTCTTGCATCATAAAACATATTTCTCATATCAACTACGTTACTAACATTCCATTTATCTAAAGGTTGGTTAAATGCTTTTGTTTGCTTAAACATACTCAGCATCTT
>JAVXSC010000113.1:0-8663 GCA_036643355.1 Myroides sp. | reverse complement strand
GATGCGATTATTCCGCGTTATAGAAGTACGTATTTCAGTCACATTTTTGCAGGTGGATATTCAGCAGGATATTACAGCTACATTTGGAGTGCCGTTTTAGATACCGATGCGTTTGAAGCATTTAAAACAGCGGGCTTGTTCAATTCTGAAAAAGCATTGATGTTCCGTAAATATGTTTTAGAAAAAGGCGGAACAGAAGATCCAGCAGAATTATACAGAAAATTCCGTGGGGCTGACCCGAAAATTGAACCGTTATTGAAAAAACGCGGATTAAACTAATAAACAAAAAGCTCGATTTTACAATCGAGCTTTTTTATTCTTTAAAGTTATTTATTGTTCCATATCAACACCAACTAAAGTACAAGGAAGTTCATCCATCCAAACTTTACCGTATTGTTCGGTTAAAACATCAGCCAGTTCTTTATTATTTGTTCTGGCTTTACTAAATAAAGAAACATCAACAGCACAACTTTCAAACTTAATATCAACGTTATACTTTTCTTTAAACTTGATAAATTCTTCTGTGTTACTTTGATCGATAATACTAAAAACAATAAAACCTGCTAATTCTTTTGGTCTAGATACTTCGATATTTTCTTCCGTTGCTTGCTGTTCTTGACTTTGACCATAACTTAACTGTAAAGTCAGTAAAGCGATCATTAAAACATACTTTTTCATAAGGTTATTATTTCTCATATTGCCAATCTAATCTTTTGGCGATCTCGATCTTTTCATCAAGTTTTAATAGATTATGGATAGGATCCATATCTCTTTGTTTACTATTTTTAACCAAAATAAAATATTCTTCCCTATTTAGTTCATCTTTGAAATGATTAATATTTGGCGAATGTTTTAACGTTTGTAAATAGCTTAAAATTATGTCATAGTTATCTAAAACATCTTTTTCATCAAAAAACTTGATGCCATATCGTTCGTAAAAATCTGAAGACGTTCCTAAATTTAAATGTGTTGTACCTGAACCATTTTTATCATAAAAAATATCAAAACTAAAATTATTTATTTCACCTATATAAACATCTTCCGGGTAATTTTTCACATCATCACTTAAGTTACTCAGAACAATTTCGCCTTTATTTTTCAAATGAACTCTTGCTGATATTTCTTCAATTGTTATATCATCATGCCCCCAAATATTTACAACATCTACATTTTCAATATTAGATAATTGTTTCTGTATTGATTTCAATTCAAAATCTCTGAAAAACTTAATTTTCACAACAAAGAAAAAGACATAAATGATTAAACACAAAAAAGCAATTTGAAGAAAACTAACAATATATTTCATAGATAGTCATAAATCTATAAAACGTATTGTAGCAAAGATTATTGCCAACTACTGTACAGCACATAATTATTACTTATACGATCAATTTCTCCGGCAAAATCAGACGCGTTTAACTCTTTCACTCTTTTAGCAGGAATTCCAGCGTAAATTCCGTTTGGCAGTAATTCCATATTTTGGGTAACTACTGAACCAGCACCAACAATAACATTGCTATGAACAACACAGTTATCCATAACAATTGCCCCCATACCAATTAATACATTATCATGAATAGTACAGCCGTGCACAATAGCATTATGACCAATAGAAACATTGTTTCCTATTATTGTCGGATGTTTTTGATAAGTGCAATGTATCACTGCACCGTCTTGCACGTTTACTTTATTGCCCATTTTAATATAATGAACATCGCCACGTACCACTGCATTGTACCAAACACTGCATTGCTCGCCCATTTCAACATCACCTAACAATGTTGCGTTTTCCGCTATAAAACAATTGTCGGGAAATTTAGGTTCTTTTCCGTTTATAGATTTAATTAAAGCCATATTATAAAATAAAAAATCCCGATAAATATCGGGATTTTCTGTTAATATTAAAAGTTAACTGACGGACAGTTACATTTGTAATTACTTTCTTTACATAAGAAGTTAAATCCTAGAGTTAACTGATGAAATCCTCCATTAGCAAATCTAATTTCTCCAAATTCATGCGTGTAGGTATAACCAACCATTATCTGCTTAAATTTAATACCTAAAAGAGGTGAAACCGCATTGTAATTCTGTTTTTTTACTTCATTATCTATCATGTATTCTGCACCTTCAAAAGATGTTCTGTATGATACTCCTGCAAAAAGCTGACCATTTGTAAATTCTTTATACATTTTTAAATTCACATCTAATTTCTTTTCTTGAATTTGTTCTGTATATTGGAATAACACCGATGGTTCCCAAGAAAAACCTTGATCTCTGTAAGATCTGTATCCTCTGTTCTTCGAAAAAACATATCCTGCAGAAACAATATATTTACGTAAATTATCACTTTCTATATCTGAATATATTTCACGATCAGAAGTAATAACGTTTTTAGCTGTTGCGTGTGCATAAAAATCCAAATAATGATAAGATGCACCAATATCAACATTAAAATAATTGTATTTCAATTCAGCCCCATTCACAGAAGGATCAAATACGCCATTACCCCATTCAGACTGGTCTAATTGAGAATTAACCATTCCCCCGCTAATACCAAACGAAAGTTTATTTAAATCGTAATCGCTTCGTGAAAAAGTAATATGGTGTGCATATGTTATTTTTGCTCCGGCTTGTTTATGGTATCCATTTCTATCGTTAAATGCTACGAAACCAACCCCGGATCTTTCAGAAATCGCTGTATTAAAGCTGGCGGTTTGCAAAGCAGGTGCATCTTTTTCACCAAACCATTGTTGGCGCGCCGTTAATCGAACTTTTGCACAATTTGCTATACCAGCCATTGAAGGATGGATAAGATAATAGTTATCTGTTAAATAATCTTGATACACTGCAATTCCTTCTTGCGCGTTACTTACTTGCGACACAAATAATGAAGATATAACAACTACTAAGGATTTAGTAAATATATTCATAAATTCTTTTTTTCTCTTTAGAAATGGTTAACAAATATATATAAAAAGTATAATATTTAATATCATGATTTAAAATATATTCTACAAAATCACGAATTCAAATATGTTAATTTTACGTTTAATTTCCAAATATAAATATTCAATTGATATTTCTTTGTTAATTTTGAAAAAAATCTTAAAAAATGTTTAAAATAAATATAAAAGAAACCCAAAACCCAGCTATAATCAAGTTTGAATTCCCTGATTTTATTAGCTATGGATCTAATTTTGAGTTCAAAAACATCGACGACACGGCAAATTCTCCTTTAGCAAGACAGTTATTTTACCTGCCTTTTGTAAAATCGGTTTATGTTTCAGGAAATTTTGTGGCTGTTGAACGCTTTTCTATTGTAGAATGGGCAGATGTGCAAGACGATGTAAAAAAGCAAATTGAAGACTTTGTTACTAACGGCGGAAAGGTTTTAATTGAATCAGAGAAAGAAACTACAAAAAAGATTCCGGTAACTGTTTATGGCGAAACTACTCCAAACCCGGGCGTTTTAAAATTTGTTGCAAACAAATCGCTTACCAAAACGGCGGTTGAATTTAAAAACATCGACGAAGCCAAACCATCACCTTTAGCGATAGAGTTATTCAAACTGCCTTATGTAAAAGAAGTTTTTATTGATGAGAATTATGTTTCGATCACAAAATTCGACAGTTATTCTTGGGATGAAATCACAATTGAAGTCCGTACTTTCATTAAACAGTTCATTGAAAACGGTGGAACGGTTATAGATGAATCGCTAATTGTTGAAACCAAAGCTCACGAACAACAGCAGGAACAATACTTTGATAATTTAGATGTAACATCGCAACAAATCATCAATATTTTAGAAGAATATGTAAAACCGGCAGTTCAATCAGACGGTGGAAACATTACTTTTGAAAATTACGATGACGACACAAAACGAGTTACCGTAACGTTGAAAGGTGCATGTAGCGGCTGTCCGTCATCAACATTTACGCTGAAAAACGGTATCGAAAACATGTTACGCCAAATGCTGCATAACAACGATATTGTTGTTGAGGCTCTAAACGGTTAAAAAATAAGGTTGAGTTTTCTCAACCTTTTCATTTCTAAAATAGTTCTATGCGCAATCAGTTAATCAATTCGTACTCTCCTTATTTGCTTCAGCACGCAGAAAATCCGGTGCATTGGCAACCTTGGAACAATGAAAATATTCAAGAAGCAGAAAGCAAAAACAAGTTGCTTATTATAAGTATTGGTTACGCAGCCTGCCACTGGTGTCATGTTATGGAAAAAGAATGTTTTGAAAATGATGAAGTTGCTGCTGTTATGAATGCTTATTTTACCAGTTTTAAGATCGATCGGGAAGAATTGCCGGCTGTTGACGCGTATTACATGCAAGCTTTGCAGTTAATGACCAAACAAGGTGGCTGGCCGCTAAACATTGTAGCTTTACCGAATGGCTTGCCGGTTTGGGGCGCAACGTATGTTCCTAAAAGTCAATGGATCGATATTTTAAAGCAACTGAATGCATTGTTTGATGAAGATCCGGCGAAGATGTACGATTATGCAGAGAAACTCCAAAATGGCATCTCGTTAGCGAATAATACGTTAGAGATTTATCCTAAAGAAACAACAGATTTCAATCTAGAGCCTTTGCTTGATAATTGGAAAAAAAGTTTTGATTTGGAATTGGGAGGATATCAACGTGCGCCAAAATTCATGATGCCCACCAATTTAAATTTTCTTTATCAATATGGTTTGATTAAAAATGATACTTTTTTGACAGACTATGTAGAACTAACACTTACCAAAATGGCTTACGGCGGTTTGTTTGATGTTGTTGAAGGCGGATTTTCAAGATACAGCGTAGATCACAAATGGCATATTCCGCATTTCGAAAAAATGTTGTATGACAATGCACAGCTTTTAGTCACTTACACCAATGCGTACATCGACACTAAAAATGAACTTTTTAAAGAAGTCGTTCAAAAAACGGTAAGCTTTATATTGAATAATTGGCAGGATCCTTCAGGTGGTTTTTATACCGCTTACGATGCCGACAGTTTAAACAGCAACAACAAATTAGAAGAAGGCGCGTATTATTTTTGGACGAAAGCTGAACTTGAACAATTAATCAGCGAAGATGAATGGAAGTTATTTGCTGCCGTATTTTCAATTAATTCCGATGGATTTTGGGAAGAAGCAAATGCTTATGTTTTATTCCAGAAAGATGATTTAAAAACCATTGCTAAAAAGTATAATGTTGATGTAGATCAGCTTAAGACTCTAAAAACAAAATGGGAAGATATTCTTTTGAAAAATCGTGAACAGCGAACAAAACCATTGCTCGATGATAAGATAATTATCTCATGGAATGCGCAGCTTTTAAGCGGATTTTTAAGTGCCCGAAAAATTATTTCTTCAACAGAATTAAACACTGCAATTGAAAATTTAACAACATTTTTGCAGTTTAAAGCATATAAAAATGATAATTTAGGACGCATTTATAAAAACAACCAAAATTATATTTCAGGAAATTTAGAAGATTACGCTTTCACAATTAAATCTTTTTTAGAATTATTTAATGAAACACAAGATTTACAGCATTTGAAATTTGCACAAAATCTTACTTTTCAAGCACTAGATTTATTCTTTAATATCGAACAAGGTTTCTTTAAATCTTCTAAAAATGAAACAATTGGTACAGTTTTTGAAATTGAAGATAATGTAATACCTTCTGCAAACGCAATAATGGCAAGAAATTTATTTTATGTAGGTTTTCTGTTTAAAAACGATTATTTCATGCAACTGTCACAAGAAATGACCAATCGAATTTTAGGTCAGATCAATTATGCCAGTGCGTATTCAGAATGGTTAACAAATAATTTAATTTTTAAAGATGATTTTGAATATATCGTTTTAAAAGAAGTTTCAAAAGAAGAATCAACAATAATTAATCAAAAAAATGCGTTTAAAATAATTTTAGATAATTCACTAAACATACCTATTTTAAACGACTATAAAAATCAAGACAAAAAATTTCAAGTCTGTAATATAAACAGTTGCAGATTAGCAACAAATGAAATTAAAAACATTTAAGTAACAACAAATTTATAAAACAACAAAAATGAAAAAAGTAATTTTTATACTTTCTTTTGGAATCTTTTCTATTACATCTAATGCACAGATGACATTGCAAAGCGGAGGAGAAGGAACATTAACATTTAGAAAAAGTGCCGATTTTAATGATGCTGCCGTAGCTGGTTCAAGATATTTATCTGAACAATACCAAAATACAAAAGTAAATAAAGGAACACAAAGTTTCTTAGTTCGTTATAATGCTTATAACGATATTATGGAATATAAAAATGGTAAGGATATTTTAGAATTAGTAAAAGATAAAAATACATATTTTGAATTCCAAGATGGATCCGTTTATGAATTATTCAAATACGAATTTAATAAAAAAGCAGTTGAGCGTTACCACAGAGTTTTAGTGAGTAATAAAAACGTAACTATGTCTAAATATCAAAGCATTAAATTGATACCTGCAACTAAAGCAGCAAATAGTTACGAAAGTGACACACAAGCAACCTTTAAAGAAAACGAAGAAATTTACTTTATTACTTACAACAATCAAACATTTGAATTTGATGGTAAGCAAAAATCTTTAGAAAAAATTATTCCGGGTAAAGGTGATGCAATTAAAGCTTTTTACAAGGAAAATAAAATTAAAGAAAATGATAGCGATATGATTAGGTTAGGAAATTTCTTAGCTACTATCTAATAACAAAAAGACTCCGAATTGGAGTCTTTTATTTTTTTGTAGTAAGCATAAAATCTTTTAAATAGTACGGTTCAAAATACGCTACATCTTCAAAAGTGTTTTCTACATATTTTTTATAAGATAATCTACCCATTTCATTTGCTGATGGATAAATAACATCATCATAAAAAACAAACTTATCGTCTGTTAAAACAGTTTTACATTTTAAGGCTCCATCTCCTATTAAATGAATGTTTTCAGTTGTATCAGCAAAAGCGGTTTCATCAACAATTAAAGCTTCTGCACGTGATAAAGATGAATAATTTTTACTGTACATTTGAGTAAAAACTTCCATTCTTCTGGCATCAATCATTGGGACGATAATTCCCGAATCTACAGAAATCTTTTCAGCTAAAATTGCTAAAGTATCAACAGCAATTAAAGGAATATTTAAAGCATAACAAAGTCCTTTTGCAGCCGAAACACCAATTCGCAAGCCTGTGTAAGATCCCGGGCCTTTACTAACAGCTACAGCGTTTAAATTTTCTAATGAAATTTTTTCTGATGCTAAAACTTCCTTTATAAACAAATGCAACTTTTCGGCATGGCTAAATTGCTCTTCGCTCACCTCTTTAATTGCAACTGTTTGTCCGTTTTTACTTAAACTTACCGAACAGTTTTTTGTAGCCGTTTCAATATTTAAAATATAAATCATCAGGCTAAACTTTATTCTTCTTTTTACCTTTCATGATTCGGAAAATAATAATTCCGCCAACCAGCAACAATAAATAAGGAAATGCCATTAAATAAACAATTCCATCGTTTACGGCTCCAGCCTGCATTCCTGTTTCTTCGGTTTCTAACGCTGCACGACACATGGCACATTGAGAGAATCCTTCAATAGAAAAAAGAAGAAAGAAAATAGAAAACAGATAGTATGTTTTTTTAGTGAACATAATACGGAGAGATCATTAAATAAACAATAACGCCGGTTACAGCTACATACAGCCACATTGGATACGTGATGCGCGCCAATTTTTTATGACGTTGGTACGAACCAGAAATTCCGCGAACAAATGTTACCAATACAAACGGAATAATGATGATTGATAATAAAATGTGCGTTATAAGTATAAAAAAGTAGATGTAACGAACTGCGCCTTCGCCTCCGAATTTAGTTTCAACCGATGTCATGTGATAGGCAACATACATAGCCAAAAAGGCTACCGAACACGCAATACAAATCTTAATTAATCGTTCGTGTAATGCTTGGTTTCCTTTTTTGATTGCCCTAACTGCCGAGAACAACAATATTGCCGTTAAACCGTTAATTGTGGCATAAATGGGCGGTAAAAAAGATAAAGGTTTAACATCATATCCTAAATCGTGCAGGTTTACACTAAATAATATGGCTACAACAACCGGTATTGCTATTGATAAAATCCAAATCCAGATGCTGTATTTTTTTTCAGTTTGTATATGATCCATTACTCTTTAATTAATTGTTGAATATCTTCACGAAGCATTTGCACACCTTCTTCTGTAGTTCCATCGTAATATATAATCGGATAATCCATGTTTTCCATATTACGTGAACGGATTTTTCCTTTTTTATCGATCAAAGCAAATAAGCCTGAATGTTCAAAACCACCCGGAGCATCATCATTCTTACCAACATACATATTGAATTTTTTAGCAAGAGCGAAAATAGCATCTTCAGATCCTGTTAAAAAATGCCAGTTGTTCATGGTTACCTTTAAAAATTTTGCGTGTTCTTTTAAATGTTCCGGTGTATCGGTTTCTGGATCGATCGTAATAGATGCAATTGCAAAACGATCGTCTATACCAAATTCGCCTTGAAGTTTTACCATGTTTTCATTCATCACGGGACAAATTGTAGGACATGTGCTGAAGAAAAATTCAACCAAATGAACTTTTCCTTCATAATCGGCAT
>JAVXSC010000112.1:0-8671 GCA_036643355.1 Myroides sp. | reverse complement strand
CGGCCTTAAGCCTAGAAGTTTCATCGGTTACATGTAAATTCATAAAAAAGTAATTAGGTAATAGGCAAATATAAGAAGTTCTTTGCTGTTATGCTATTAAAAACAGAAAAGCCAAATCGGTCTGATTTGGCTTTTTATTGTGAATGACAGATTTTTATTATCTGTTTGACATTTCTTTGAACGGACGCAATGGTTCGCCAACATAAATTTGACGTGGACGACCGATTGGTTCTTTGTTTTCACGCATTTCTTTCCATTGAGCAACCCATCCCGGTAAACGACCAATTGCAAACATTACGGTGAACATTTCGGTTGGAATTCCTAACGCACGGTAAATAATACCTGAATAGAAATCTACGTTTGGATATAGGTTACGTGCTACAAAATACTCGTCTTTTAACGCCATTTCTTCTAAATCTTTAGCGATTTTTAAGATAGGATCGTTAACACCTAATTCTGCTAAAACCTCGTCTGCCGCTTTTTTGATGATACGTGCACGTGGATCGAAATTTTTGTATACGCGGTGACCGAAGCCCATTAAACGGAACGGATCATTTTTATCTTTTGCTTTTGCAAGATACTTGTTTGCATCTCCACCGTCTTTTTGAATTTCTTCTAACATTTCCAACACCGCTTGGTTTGCACCACCGTGAAGTGGTCCCCAAAGTGCAGAAACACCTGCAGAAACTGACGCAAATAAACCTGCGTGAGAAGATCCTACCATTCTTACAGTAGATGTTGAACAGTTTTGTTCGTGATCTGCATGTAGAATAAACAATTTATCGATTGCGTTTAAAACAACAGGATTTATTTTGTAAGGCCCTGTAGGTAATTTAAACATTAACTGTAAAAAGTTATCTACATAAGGCATTGTGTTATCGTAATAATTTAACGGGTAGCCGTTGATTTTTCTGTAAGTCCACGTAGCAACCACCAAGAATTTACCCATGATTTTACAAACAGCATCATACATTTGCGCTTCGTTCTCTACGTTTACAACGCTTGGGTTAAAAGCAGTTAATGCACAAGTTAACGATGCCAAAATACCCATTGGGTGTGCATGTTTAGGAAAACCGTCGATAATGCCTTTCATTTCTTCGTTAACCAATGTATACTTACGTATATCAGCTTCAAATGTTTCGATTTGTTTTGCTGTTGGCAACTCACCAAAAATAACCAAATAAGCTACTTCTAAAAAGTTAGATTTTTCAGCTAAATCTTCAATAGAATAACCGCGGTATCTTAAAATTCCTTCTTCACCATCTAAATAAGTAATGGAACTTTTACATGAACCTGAATTTTTATAACCCGGATCTAAAGTAATTGCACCCGTTAAGGCTCTTAACTTTTCAATATCGATAGCTACTTCGTTTTCTGTTCCAACGATAACCGGTAAGTCAATCGTTTTGTCATCTATCGCTATAGTTGCAGTTTTTGACATATATCTTTAGTTTATTTTTTATTTTGTTTTTAGCGAATTTAATAAAAATGTTTCACTTAGTAAAGGATAAATATATAAATAATTCCTATTAATTATAGAAAATACTTATTATTAATACAACAATCAATCCGTATAAAGAAGTTTTATTTTCGATAATTTAAGATTATATTTTCATATTCTCAAAGTTTAACATCTTGCATTATCATATCAGAAAAAAAACACCCTAAAAACAAAAAATGACGCATTTAGCGTCATTTTTTTAAATCTTCAAAAAAATTATCTTTTTATTTTAAAAGCTTTATTTTGCGGATAGTATGCCACTGATCCTAATTCTTCTTCGATACGCAATAACTGGTTGTACTTGCTCATACGATCTGAACGTGAAGCAGAACCCGTTTTAATTTGCCCGCAGTTTAATGCTACAGCCAAATCTGCAATTGTGTTATCTTCTGTTTCGCCCGAACGGTGGCTCATTACCGATGTATAACCTGCATTATGTGCCATGTTTACAGCAGCAATAGTTTCACTTAACGTTCCAATCTGATTTACTTTAATTAAGATCGAATTTGCTGTATTTTCATTGATTCCACGTTGTAAACGAGAAACATTTGTTACAAACAAATCATCGCCAACCAACTGCACTTTATCACCTACTTTCTGCGTTAATAAATTCCAACCACTCCAATCATCTTCGTACATACCGTCTTCAATTGAAATAATAGGATATTTCTCGCATAATTCAGCTAAATAAGCCGCTTGCTCTTCAGATGTACGAATTACTCCTGTTTCGCCTTCAAATTTTGTATAATCGTAGTTTCCGTTTACGTAAAATTCAGAAGCAGCACAATCTAACGCAATCATGATGTCTTTTCCGAAAACATAACCTGCTTTTTCAACAGCCAGTTTAATAGAATCTAAGGCATCTTCTGTTCCGCCTGCTAAATTAGGAGCAAAACCACCTTCATCGCCAACTGCTGTACTTAAATTTCTATCGTGCAATACTTTTTTCAAGTTATGAAAAATCTCTGTTCCCATTTGCATTGCTTCAGTAAAATTAGCAGCAGAAACCGGCATAATCATGAATTCCTGGAATGCAATAGGTGCATCAGAATGCGATCCACCGTTAATAATGTTCATCATTGGAACAGGCAACGTATTTGCCGAAACACCGCCAACGTAACGGTACAAAGGCATTCCCAATTCGTTAGCAGCCGCTTTTGCAACCGCCAATGAAACACCTAAAATAGCATTTGCACCAAGGTTTGATTTATTTGGAGTACCATCTAATTCAATCATTGTCTGATCGATCGCGTTTTGTTCAAAAACACTGAAACCAACAATATTTTCTGCAATTACTTCATTTACATTTTTAACAGCCGTTAAAACGCCTTTTCCCATCCAGTGTTTACCACCATCGCGTAATTCAACTGCTTCGTGCTCACCTGTTGATGCCCCCGAAGGAACTGCTGCGCGACCTAAAACGCCCGTTTCTGTAACTACGTCTACTTCTACCGTTGGATTTCCGCGAGAATCTAAAATCTGACGTGCATGAATTTTTACAATTGTACTCATATCTTTAATTGTGTTGTTTAATTTGTTGTTGCAAATGTAATTATTTGATTGATAAAAAAAAAGAGGTAATTTTTAACAAAAAAAATAAAATCAAAGGAAACTATTTTGGTTGAAGAACCTCTTTTTCAAATACGACGCCTTCCCAGCCGTTTTGCATAAAGTTTCGAATGTTTTGATGCGATGATCCTTCTTTATCATCTAAAACTGCCTGATAATGTTCTGCAAATAATCTTAAAGCATCTTCTACAGACAGATTATTCAACTTTGCAAAATATAACGTTTTAGCACTTCCTTGATTTTCACTTTCGGCATTCATTAATGCCCCATTTTTAAAAGACGATGCTGTATATTCAAAATTCTCATCAATATATGCTATTATTTCTTTAAACGGCAACTTTTGTAATTCTTCTAATTCCATAGTTTATCTTTTATTTTCTGTTGCAAATATAAAAACTCTTACTAAATAACTTTTAGATGCTAAACCATGAATGATAATACAGCTTTTTTATTTATTGTAAAACAGAGTTAAATATTTCAAAAAAAAAAAAGCTATTAAGCTTCTCTTAAATTCGCATTTTCATTGTTCCTTAAATTCTCTATAAAGAAAAAAACCAACAGAATAGTGAATACCAGAATAATCCAATGTAAAAACAGATAACTGTTATCTAGAAAGTAAATTGATAAAACAAAAAGCATCACACTTGAAATTATCCTAACCTTGTAAGTATTACGTTCAACTATTTTCTCTTTATAGTAAACCAACGAAGTTATTAATGAAGAAAGACCAATTAAAAAAGCAAATGGAGCTAAATCATTATTTTGTTGAACAACAGAAAACACCAAAATAATTAATGAAATTAAAAATAACAATAGAGATGATTTTAAGTTTTTCAATACGATTAAATCTTTCTGATTGATGTTCTCACTAAACAATCCAAATTCTTCAATTGATAATTTTCTACTTTGTAAATAATTTGATTTTAAACTATCCAACAATGAAAGCAACATTCCTCTGTGATTAAGGCTTAAGCCAACAAACACTTTTCCTTCATTATAGTCATTAGATATTAACGAAACAGCCGTTTTGTATGGATAAATAGTACCCAACTGAAATAGAATTTCTTTAGTATGATTAGATATTTCAATACTATGATTTCCTTTTGCATTTATGCTTGTAGAAAAATTATTATTAGTAAAAATCTTTATACTTCTATAGGAAAACCAACCATTTACAAAATTCACTTTTACATTTAAAATCATGACACCTAAATTTTAAGTATCAATAAATATACAAAAAAAAGAAGCTATTAAGCTTCTTTTTGTTCTTTCATATACGATACAAACTCATCAAACAAATATTTTGAATCGTTTGGTCCTGGTGAAGATTCTGGGTGGTATTGTACCGAAAACACCTGCTTGTCTTTTAAACGGATACCTGCAACAGTATTGTCATTTAAATGGTAATGTGTAATTTCTAAATTCGGGTTTTGTTCCACTTCTTCACGAACTACAGCAAAACCGTGGTTTTGAGAAGTAATTTCGCCTTTACCAGAAACCGCATTCATAATCGGGTGATTAATTCCGCGGTGACCGTTAAACATTTTATAGGTATTTACACCTTGTGACAACGCGATGATTTGATGCCCCAAACAAATTCCGAAAACCGGTTTATCTGTAGCAATAATATCTTTTGCTGTTTCGATAACCTGAGTTAAGGGCTGTGGATCTCCAGGTCCGTTTGACAAGAAATATCCATCAGGATTAAAATTATTTAAATCTTCAAGCGTTGCATTATAAGGATATACCTTTACGTAACAGTCGCGTGCAGCAAGGCAACGCAAGATATTTGTTTTGATACCAAAGTCTAAAGCGGCTACTTTATACGTTGCATTTTCATCGCCAAAGAAATAAGGTTCTTTTGTAGAAACGGCAGATGCCAATTCCAAACCATTCATATTTGGTACGGCAGCCAAGATTTCTTTTAATTCGTCGATTGATTTTCCGTCTGTTGAAATTACGGCGTTCATGGCTCCGTTATCACGAATGTAACTTACCAAAGCGCGTGTATCAACATCAGAAACAGCAACCAGATTTTTCTTTTCGAAATAATCGTATAAAGATCCGTCAGCATCAGGGCGAGAAAAATCTTTACTGAAATTTTTACAAACCAATCCGGAAATTTTAATTCCGTCTGAATCTACTTCGTCATTATGAACTCCGTAATTACCAATATGTGCAACGGTTGACAACATTATTTGTCCGAAGTATGAAGGATCGGTAAAAATTTCCTGATAACCTGTTACACCTGTATTAAAACAGATTTCGCCGGTTGTTGTGCCTTTTATCCCTACTGATTTTCCATGAAAAATAGTACCATCGCTTAAAAGTACGATAGCTTTATCTTTTGAAGTATATTTCATTGTTGTTGATTGTTTCGGTGTACAAAATTAATACAAATACTTTAAAAAAAAGCATAAAAAAAAGGACAAACTTTAAAAGTTTGTCCTTTTAATATAATAGAATAATTTATGTTTAATAAATTACTCATTTGTTTCGTTAGCTTCAGTAGAAGTTTCAGCAGCAGGAGTAGTTTCAGCTGTATCAGCTTTTTTTCTACCTCTACGTGTTGTAGCTTTTTTAACTTCTTTTTTACCAGCGTTATAAATTTCGTTGAAATCTACTAATTCGATCATTGCCATTTCAGCATTATCTCCTAAACGATTTCCTAATTTAATAATACGTGTATATCCACCTGGACGATCACCTACTTTAGCAGCAACTTCTCTGAACAATTCAGTAACAGCATACTTGTTTCTTAAGTAAGAGAAAACGACACGACGGTTATGTGTATCATCTGTCTTAGATTTAGTTACTAACGGCTCAACAAATTGTTTTAATGCCTTTGCTTTAGCAACTGTAGTGTTAATACGTTTGTGTTCTATTAAAGAACAAGCCATATTAGCTAACATAGCTTTTCTGTGACCAGCTTGTCTACCTAAATGGTTTACTTTTTTTCCGTGTCTCATGACGTAGTTTTTTAGCCTTCATCTTGCATCAATCCATTATGGAGCGCAAAATATGAAGTAATTTATTCTTTATCTAATTTGTATTTTGAAAGATCCATTCCGAAAGTTAAACCTTTAACCTGAACTAGTTCTTCTAATTCTGTTAATGATTTTTTACCGAAATTTCTAAATTTCATTAAATCGTTTTTGTTATAAGAAACTAAATCGCCTAATGTATCAACTTCAGCCGCTTTTAAACAATTTAATGCTCTTACCGAAAGATCTAAATCTACCAATTTCGTTTTCAGAAGCTGTCTCATATGTAATGATTCTTCATCATATGATTCAGTTTGAGCAATTTCATCGGCCTCTAGAGTGATTCTTTCATCAGAGAATAACATAAAATGATGAATCAATGTTTTTGCTGCTTCTGTTAAAGCGTCTTTAGGATTAATAGATCCATCTGTTACAATATCAAAAACTAACTTTTCATAATCGGTTTTTTGTTCTACACGATAGTTTTCTATAGCGTATTTAACATTTTTTACAGGTGTATAAATACTGTCTGTATAAATTGTTCCGAAAGGTGCGTTAGGTTTTCTATTTTCTTCTGCTGGAACGTACCCTCTACCTTTTTCGATAGAAATTTCCATGTTAATGGTAATTTTACCGTCTAAGTTACAGATAACTAAATCAGGGTTCAATACTTGGAAACCTGAGATATATTTTTGGAAATCGCCAGCTGTTAATTGATCTTTTCCTGTGAATGAAATGCTTACAGATTCGTTATCTACATCTTCAATCTGACGTTTGAAACGTACTTGTTTTAAGTTTAAGATAATTTCTGTTACATCCTCAACAACACCAGAAATAGTAGAAAACTCATGCTCAACACCTTCAATACGTACCGAAGTTATTGCATATCCTTCTAATGATGACAGAAGTACTCTTCTTAGTGCATTACCAATGGTTAATCCATAGCCAGGTTCTAAAGGACGAAATTCGAATTTCCCTTTAAAATCTGTTGAATCAATCATGATAACTTTGTCGGGCTTTTGAAAATTAAATATTGCCATGTGTGTTTCGACTGAATGTCAATTATTATTTGTTGTACAACTCTACGATTAACTGTTCTTTGATGTTTTCTGGAACTTGAAGTCTAGCAGGAATACTTACATAAGTACCTTCTTTAGTTTCGTTATTCCAAGTAATCCATTCGTAAACAGCGCTAGAATTAGATAATGAGCGTTCGATAGCATCTAATGATTTAGATTTTTCACGAACTGCTACTTTATCACCAGCTTTTAATTGGTATGAAGGAATGTTTACTAATTCACCGTTAACGGTTACGTGTCTGTGAGAAACGATTTGACGAGCTGCACGACGAGAAGGAGCGATACCCATTCTGTATACAACATTGTCTAAACGTGATTCACATAACTGAATTAAAACATCACCTGTAACACCTTTAGATGCAGATGCTTTTTTAAACATGTTACGGAATTGTTTTTCTAAAACACCGTAAATATATTTAGCTTTTTGCTTTTCCATTAACTGGATAGCGTATTCAGATTTTTTACCTCTTCTTTTTGCTAAACCATGTTGCCCCGGCGGGTAATTTCTTTTTTCGAACGCTTTATCGTCACCGAAGATTGCTTCTCCGAATTTACGAGCGATTTTAGTTTGTGGACCAGTATATCTTGCCATTTTAAAAAAATAAAAAAGGTAGGGATTATGAATTCAGGTCTCATCCTCCGATAATCGTCTCCTACCTTAGGTTATACTATAATATAAATTAAACTCTTCTTCTTTTTGGAGGACGACATCCATTGTGAGGAATTGGAGTGATATCGATGATTTCTGTCACTTCGATTCCACTGTTGTGGATAGAACGAATTGCAGATTCTCTACCATTTCCTGGTCCTTTAACGTAAACTTTCACTTTTTTAAGTCCAGCTTCTAACGCTACTTTACCACAATCTTCTGCTGCCATCTGTGCTGCATAAGGAGTGTTCTTTTTAGAACCACGGAATCCCATTTTACCAGCTGACGACCAAGAAATAACTTCACCTTTTTTGTTAGTTAACGAAATGATGATGTTGTTAAATGTTGCGCTGATGTGAGCCTCTCCAGTAGATTCAACTATAACTTTACGCTTTTTTGTATTTGCTTTAGCCATACTACTTATTATTTAGTTGCTTTTTTCTTGTTAGCAACAGTTTTTCTTTTACCTTTTCTTGTTCTAGAGTTGTTTTTAGTTCTTTGTCCTCTTAATGGAAGACCAGCTCTATGACGGATTCCGCGTTGACATCCGATATCCATTAAACGTTTAATGTTTAAAGATACTTCTGAACGTAGTTCACCTTCAATTTTGTAACTAGACATAGCTTCACGAATAGCACCGATTTCGTCATCGTTCCATTCTGAAACTTTTTTGTCTTCGTTAACGTTAGCTGTTGCCAACACCTCTTTTGCTCTACTTGAACCTACACCAAAAATGTAAGTTAAAGCAATAATTCCTCTTTTATTTTTAGGTATATCTACCCCTGCTATTCTTGCCATAATTATCCTTGTCTTTGTTTAAATCTAGGATTCTTTTTGTTTATAACGTATAATCTTCCTTTTCTACGTACAATAATGCATTCCGCACTTC
>JAVXSC010000111.1:0-8680 GCA_036643355.1 Myroides sp. | reverse complement strand
TGCTTCTTTTGTTGAAATTATGAATTCAGCTCGAAATTTAGCTTTGGAATTATTGAATTTGCAAGGTAAAGGATATTCTGCTTTGCTTCTGCAAGGTGGAGCTAGTTTAGAATTTGTTCGAGTTGCCAATAATTTAATGAAAGTTGACGGAAAAGCAGGTTATATTAATACCGGAAATTGGGCAAATAATGCACAAAACGAAGCTGCTTATTTCGGAGAAGTTGTTGAAGTCGCATCATCAAAAGATAAAAATTACAGTTATATTCACAAAAATATTGTCGTTCCTAATGATTTAGATTATTTGCACATTACATCGAATAATACCATTTACGGCACGCAGTTTAAAGATTTTCCTGAAACTAATGTTCCGTTGGTTTGTGATATGAGTTCGGATATTTTCTCTCGAAATTTAGATTTTTCAAAGTTCGATTTGATCTATGCCTGTGCCCAGAAAAATGCGGGAACATCTGGAGTTAATTTAATAGTTGTAAAAGATGACTTATTGGATAAAACCAACAGAAGTATTCCGAATATCATGAACTACAAAAAACATATCGAAAGAGAAAGTATGTATAATACACCTTCGGTTTTTTCGGTTTATGTAAGTTACCTCACAATGAAATGGCTGAAAGATTTAGGCGGAATTGCTGCAGTAGAACGTAGAAATCTTGCCAAAGCCAATTTAATGTATTCTGAAATAGATAGAAATAGTTTGTTTTATGGAACCGCAGCTGTTGAAGATCGCTCTGTAATGAATGCTACTTTTTTTCTTAAAGATGAAAGTATGACTACGGCTTTTGATGAATTATGTTCGAGCGAAGGAATCTACGGAGTAAAAGGACATAGAGCCGCAGGCGGATACAGAGCATCAATGTATAACGCCTTATCAATGACAAGTGTTCAAAAATTAGTTGAAGTAATGCAGGGGTTTGAAGAGTCTATTAGAATTGATTGAGATATAATAAAACCCACTAAATTGTTGAATTTAGTGGGTTTTAGTACCATTTGCCTTTCGGCTCGCGGAGAAAGAGGGATTCGAACCTTCTTCTTAAGTTGTAGTTATAATAAGGATTTTGAAGATCTCGAACTATAAGTGCCATGATAGTGCCACAAATAATTTTTGAATATTAAAACCATAATTTCAAACACATTTTGCACACTTTTTCAATCTTAAGAAATCTTATAAATTACCGTTTGCAAAATATTTTAGAACATGAATTAAAACAATATATTCTAACTTTTGTAATTTTATTTGGAAATAATAACAGTAAAAGCGTTTATTATTTTCAAAGATATAAATATAAGGTGCTTTTTAAGATCAAGCAAGTTTTTGTTTTAATAATCAGACAGTTGCTCGTTAATAGATACATTTATTGATCTTTATTTTTATTAAAAAGTTTATGGATGAAAGAAGTAAATATTAATTATAAGGAAAAATAGGTATAGTATTAACTAATACCAATTTTTTTTGATTTTTTAAATGTAACAGTACTTCTAAACCCTGGATGATAAGAAGGGGAGTATTCGATGTAACCAAAATCCTGTAGTTCTTTAAAATATTTGTGATAGGTAGGTAAGGTACGAATATGCGATAGCTGCATCAGTTTTGATCGGCTGACCTTTATTGTCTTCTTTTCCTTTTGAGTATAAGCGAGACGAAGTAAGGCAAGAAATAAAGCTAAATGCCAAACATTTATTCTTTCATCTTTTCCAATATGCTCAAGGATATTTCTACACTGTTTCGGTCCCATATCTACTTATTAAATAAATTATATACATCTGTTTTTTTGTAGTAGTACGATCCCATTATTTTTTTAAATTCTATCTTTCCAGTAATCCTCATATTTTGTAAAGTCGCCGGAGATATATTCAAAATTTTTCGAATTGATTTACTGCGTAGCCATTCATTATCTTCTGTTATCTGGGCTGTGCATTCTTGTTTTTTATTCGCAATTAAGTTTTCTATATCGTTCAACAAGAGTAAACGAAACTGTCTTAAATCTTCTTTTGTTATCTGCTCTTCCATTTTAAATCAATTTTATAATGAAATTTATTCCAGTATGGTGGTGAAAGAAGATATGTGGAAGTACTGTGCGGTACTTTACCTTTAATGGCTCGAAAGCCCAATGACATCAATATAAGTTGGATAAAAACCAAAGCACATTTACCATCATTCTCAAGATCATTCTGTAAAAGAGCTTTAGGTATTATTTTTATAAAACATTAAAAAAGAGTTTCTCAATACTTCCAAACTTCATTTTCAAAGTTTTACATACGGACTTGAAAGTCCTGTGATTATATGAAAGTACAGAAGTTTAAATTCTCCATAGTCAACCGATAAAAAGGCAGCTAATTTATAGCGGTCATCCTCTGCATCCTCCCAACCAAAAGACTACGGCATAAACGGTTTCCTCCCTAAAAGGTACCCTCCAATTATTCCGTTTCCTTTTGGCTTTTCTCTATGACCTCTTTGTTTATCTGCTTTCTTTTTTCCGGTTTTTCTTTTGGAAAATTATTTGAGAAGCCAAGTAGAACAAACTATCAATGGAAAAACAAACAAGAGAAGTAAACATTTTTTAATCGCAAAATTTTAAAATTATGGCAAATTGGTGTTATAATACGGTTGTTTTCAAAGGCAAAACTGAAGTAATCGAACAGATACAACAGCTTTTTCAAACGATGAAAAGCAAAGAGAAAACTGAAAATCAAGGGCAGTTACCCGACTTTATCGCCGAGATAAATGGAGGTTGGTTCTTCAATGTTTATTGGAATGAAGGTGATAGTGGCATTTTTCAGTATGAAACAAAATGGGCGCCCAATATGGAAGTCATCCGAATGATAGCAGCACGCTATCAAGTTGATTCCACACAAGATTATGAAGAAATGGGCAATCTGGTATATGGCAGGGCAACATTTTCTGAGGGTATTTTCACGGATATCTATCTCGAGGAGGAAGATTTTGACAGCTACCAGTTTGATGAAAGCAAAGATAGTTATCATTTTGAAGGTGAAACCTACGAAAGTGAATATGATATTTTGGAAACTATTTTAGGTCGAAAAATTTCTGAAAAATAGCATGGAGAATTTTCCCAATTGAAAAGCTCGGGTAGCAAAAAGAAAATTCCTTTCTTTAGGCGGAAATGTCTTTTCGCATTTTAATTGATGCAACCACTTTCATAAAATGGGAAATCTCACATTTTATGAAAGTGGTTGTGAGTTTTTGTGAGGGATATTTATTATCCCTTTTGTTGTTTTTGGAAAACTTCTTTTCACATAGCGACCAAAGAAAAGATTCTGTGTTAAACTCCAATTGTTTTTATAAATATTTTTTATCAGTTTGTAAAAAGTAAAAATTAAAATTCTCATTTGTACAGGGAGAAAGAGAGCATAAATTTTAATACTTTTGCTGAATGAAATTTATATCTTTAATATTAGCCGTCTATGTATTGTTGTTATCAGCAGTACCGACTTTTATTGAGGATAAATGTATGAAGGAACATACCACCGAGCAAGAACAAAACGGACAGGACGACCAAGATTGCAGTTGTTGTTCGCCATTTTTTAGCTGTAATACTTGCACAGGATTTGTTTTAACTACTTTTCATTTTCCTTTTACACATTCACTTAAAGAGCCTCAAAGAAAATTAGGAACAATGCCAACCCCGCCTATTTCTGATTTTCCCTTTTCCGTTTGGCATCCCCCTCAACTTGCTTAATGTGTAGTGCCTTCGGCACAAACTAATTGCAAGTGGTGTATCACACCGCTATCATTACATTTATTCATACTAAGTATCATTTTTACAATGAAAAAAATACTCATTGTGTCATTTTTTATGGCACTCAATCTATGTGTGTATGCACAAAATACATTCAAAGCTGTAATAAAAGACAGCGAAAAAAAAGAACCTCTAGTGGGTGTAACCGCACAGATTACAGGCACTACAATAGCAATAACTTCAGATGAAAAAGGACAGATTATATTAACAGGTATTCCAAACGGCTTACAGAAAATTCAATTTAGTTATATGGGTTTTTCCCAACGTACCGACAGCTTTAATTTTCCGTTAGAAGATACAGCACCGATCGAAATCCTACTTTCTGAACAATCAGAAGATTTGGAAGAAATCGTTATTTCATCAACAAGAAGTACAAGAACTATACAAAATATCCCTACACGCATTGAGTTTATAGGAAGTGAAGAACTAGACGAAAAAGGGAATATGAAACCAGGCGACATCCGTATGCTTTTAGCTGAAAGCACAGGCATCCACGTACAGACGACATCTCCCACAAGTGCCAATGCAAGCATTCGTATTCAAGGGCTTGACGGACGATATACGCAAATCCTGAAAGACGGTTTTCCTATTTATTCGGGTGCTTCAAGCGGGTTAGGCTTGTTACAAATTCCACCGCTTGACTTAAAACAGGTTGAAGTTATTAAGGGTTCCACTTCTACGCTGTACGGTGGTGGAGCAATAGCAGGTTTGGTAAATCTAATTTCCAAAACACCAACGGAAGAAAGGGATCTGCGTTTTCATTTAAACGCAACATCAGGCAGAGGTTTAGACATCAACGGTTTTTACGGACAGAAGTTTAAGAAAATCGGAACGACAATATTTGCTTCGCATAACCGTAATGGAGCTTATGAACCTGCACAAATCGGGCTTTCTGCCATTCCAAAATTTGAACGTTTCGTATTAAACCCTAAATTGTTTGTTTACTTCAATGATAAAACAAAAATGAACTTCGGCATTAACACCACCATTGAAAACCGTTTGGGTGGCGATATGCTTTACATCAAAGGCAGAGGAGATAACACACATCAATATTTTGAAGAAAACAAAACACAGCGTTATTCCACCCAATTTGTTTTTGACCATACGGTAAACGAAAACAGTTTTGTGCAGATAAAGAACAGCGTAAGTTATTTTAACCGCATTACAGCTATTCCCAATTACGAGTTTGAGGGAGCGCAAACAGCCACTTTTACGGAAGCAAGCTATACCCGCAGTAAAGAAAAATCAGAATGGGTAACAGGCGTTAATGTTTGGACGGACAATTTTAAAGAAAAGCAGATTACCGCATTTCCGTTGAGGGATTACAACCAAATCACATTCGGAGCGTTCGTTCAAAATTCTTTTAAGGCTACGGATTGGCTTCAATTAGAAACAGGTTTAAGAACGGATTACGTGATAGATTACGGAGCTGTTTTTTTGCCTAGAGTTTCGGCATTGTTTCAGATAGCAAACGGATTGACTTCACGTATTGGGGGCGGACTTGGCTACAAAACACCAACCATTTTTACCGAAGAAAGTGAACGTTTACAATATCAAAACGTGATGCCGATAAATGATAAAACCAATAAGTTGGAAAAAAGTTATGGCGGAAATGCTGACATCAATTATCGAACGAATATTAGCGACGAGTGGACATTCAGTATTAATCAATTATTTTTCTATACCTATTTGGATAATCCCTTGTTACTTGAAAATCCCTCGGTAAATCTATATCAGTTCGTTAGTTCTCCGGGCTACATCAATACCAAAGGAACAGAAACAAATATAAAAATCGGTTATGATGATTTTAAATTGTTTTTGGGCTATACTTATACAGATGCCCAATTACACCAAAACGGAACAACCACCGAAAGTCCATTAACACCTAAACATCGTGTCAATTCTGTACTGATGTATGAAATAGAGGATAAATGGAAGATTGGTCTGGAAGCATATTATTTCAGCTCTCAAAAGCTGAATGACGGTACAACTGGAAAGAACTATTGGACCTGTGGCTTTATGGCTGAAAAGATTTGGGAGCGGTTCTCGTTATACATCAACTTTGAAAACTTCCTTGATACAAGACAGACACGCTTCGATAACATTTATACTGGTACAATAACCAACCCTGTTTTTAAAGACATCTATGCACCATTGGACGGATTTGTAATTAACGGAGGAATAAAATTTAGGCTTTAAGAAGATGAACAAAACAACATTCAATATAACAAAAATGGATTGCCCGAGTGAGGAGCAATTAATCCGTATGAAATTGCAGGATTTCGATACGGTAAAGTCATTGGAATTTGATATTTCCAATAGAAAACTAAATGTTTACCACAGTGGAAAACCAGAGCCGATTTTTTCGGCTTTGGAAACACTAAACCTGAATACAACATTGATTTTAACAGAAGAAAGCGATGTAGTTTTTGAAACAGACACAAGCAATAATCAACAGAAACTACTTTGGAGTGTACTGATTATCAATTTCGTTTTCTTTGGATTAGAGATGTTGTTCGGTATTTTTTCCAATTCAATGGGATTGGTGGCAGACAGCTTGGATATGCTTGCCGATAGTATTGTTTACGCATTGGCTTTATTTGCTGTTGGGGGTACGATTGCGAGAAAAAACAACATTGCCAAATTTGCAGGTTACTTTCAAATTCTGTTAGCCGTTATCGGTTTTGTTGAAGTTATCAGACGTTTTATCGGAATAGAAGCGATGCCCGATTTCAAAACAATGATTGTTGTTTCTGTTTTGGCATTGATAGCCAACGTACTTTGTCTTTACCTATTGCAAAAGAACAAAGGCAAAGAAGCACATATGCAGGCTTCGATGATTTTCACGTCAAACGATGTTATAATCAATTCGGGGGTTATTGTTGCAGGTCTTTTGGTTAATTGGCTCAATTCAAGTTATCCCGATCTTATTATTGGAGTGCTTGTATTCCTGATTGTGGCAAAAGGCGCATATCGCATTCTGAAACTTGCAAAATAACAAGGAAGATTACGAGAATTGTTCTTGGAAAAGCATAACACTGCGGATGAATTTCTTATTGAGAATTCATCTTGTTTTCCATAGTTATTATTGGGTAGCAGTTAAAATAGCTACCCTTTTTTCATTTTTAGATTTTTATTGTATCTATTGCAATATCCTGATTGTGATAATTTGGGCAATAAGAAGTATTTGATTTCCATAGGATATACGTTAGCTCCAGAAGCTTTCTTTGAATGGCAACAATTGCTTTCATTTTAATGCCATGCCTTGAAACCAATCTTAAGAAAATATATGCGAAGCTTTCATCGGTTCTGATTGCAGCTAATGCAGGGAAGTGCATTGCTTTCCTTAAATTCCGATTACCCCGTTTGGATATTCGGGGTTTGGATTTCACAGAAGTTCCAGATGTTTTTTCTCTTACATCCAATCCTGCATAGCTTACCAGCTGTCTTTTATTTTTTATTAATTCAAATCCGTTAGTTTCAGAGATAATGGTTACAGCAGTCAGATTTCCTATTCCTGGTATAGAAGTTATTACTTTCATCTTTCTCGCTAAAGCTTCATCTCCTTTGATAAGTGTTGCAATTTCGTCCCTTATTTCCTTTTCCTGCGTATCAATCATGGCAATTCTTTGCTTGGTACGTTTTATTGATTTTTCGCTTGATGTTGCTGAAGTACGCTCAGCATGGAGCTGATTTTTTAACATAGTTCGTTCTTGTACCAGTTGCTCACGTTCTCGACAAAGCTGTCTCAAATCATTGAATATTTTCAAGGGGGGTTGCCATACTTCTAATTGTCTTTCCAAGCCAAATCTTGCAATGGCTTGTGAAGCACTCTTATCTGTAATAGTTTTTATGTCGAGTGTTCTCACATAATTACTGATCTTGTTTGGTAAAACGATACTAACTTGTTTTTGATTACTGCAAAGATAAAAAGCTAAAGATTCATGGTAAACTCCGGTAGCTTCCATTATATACCGTACCTCTGTATTAGTTGATGTTTGCTTATTTACCCATGATACAAGACTAGAAAATCCTTTTTTTGTATTGGGAAATACATTATAAGCGTATACATCTATGCTAATTTGCTCATCCATTCGACCAAGCGATACAACTAATTCATTTTGCGCAACATCAATTCCTACTGTCTGCTTTAATAATACCTTCATCTTATCTGGTTTAAATAAGTGATAACCTTTCTTCATCTTTTCTCCTGACTGGATATACTGGCTATACAACCCATATTTTCGGGTGAATTCCTTACATTCTGTTCAGATTCTAAAAGGTAAAAGAAGAGGAGGCAGTCTCTTTTCTTGAATATACTATAAAGCTATTTAAAGCAAAATCTGCTCTCACTCTTCCTCACTTAGATTATATTATACAAACATAGGAGAAGCAAAAGAACGTCGTTTTTTTGTTAATAGATTTTAGTCAAAGGGATTTTATAATTTTATAAATTTGTTCATGTAGTATCTATTGTTTACAATAAAGAACATAGTTATTACATGTTTTCTGAGTTATTTGTAAATCTATTTAAAAATCACATAAGTAATGACAACTGAAGAAATTATTAAAAATATCACTTCAAAAGATGAAACTAAAGTTTGGAAATCTGCTTGTGAGATAATTAATTTAGGATGGGATCATCATAAGATTGTTCCACTCATAAAATTTTTACCATTAATTAAGGAAAAAACAGTAAATCTAAATTTAGGGGGAATGTTTGCATCCAACCAGAGATTTGTTGATTTCGCAATCAAAACTATTGAATTTCATATAGAACACAAATATTGCTATTGTGAACTTTATGTAGAGAAGTATTTTTTGACAGATGACATAATGAAAAGAAAGCTTCAATACGAATGTTTTAACCCCAAAATTGAGTGTGATAAGGGGAATGTCAATAT
>JAVXSC010000110.1:0-8692 GCA_036643355.1 Myroides sp. | reverse complement strand
GTTCTGATCCATGTTTAGAAATAATTCAGTTACCTGTAGATAAGCAAAAAGTAATAAGAAAAGGACTTCAAAAAGGAAATCTGATCTTTAAAAAAGGAAAATCCGATGCGTTGAAGTTCAAAAAAGAACGCAATGTTTTCGAAGAGGTTATTCCGGTAAAAGTTGCAACCGTAACCGAAATCCGTAAGAGAAAACACGAACGTAAAATATTGGTAGGTCATGGAGCACATTATTTCACAAAAGCATCGATAGCACAATTCACCATTACAAACAGCGAATTAAAAGCTGGCGATGAGGTATTAATTGCAGGACCATCAACCGGAGAAGAACGCTTTGTTTTAGAAGCTTTCAAAGTAAACGGAAAAGATGCCGAAACTGCAAAGACCGATGATAAAATTACATTTGCCGTTCCGTTCCGCATTCGTTTGTCTGATAAATTATATCTTATTAAAAAAGAGAGTTAATCAAATTCATAAAAATATTTCAAAGCAAGTTGGTAAATTACTAACTTGCTTTTTTAATTCAATATTTTAGGATGGATAAAATAAATAAAATTGAAATATTAAATAAAATAAATATTTTAAAGAGCTATTTAATCGCCGGCAATTTTGATAATAATGAAATTGAAATGTTAATGGAAGAGGTGCTAAAGGTAGATAGTATAGAGTTTGAAAGTATAGTTAAAGAAATTAAGAATAAAAAAAATAATGAAGCTATTAATTTAATTATTCAATATCAACTTTACTTAACCAACCTAATTTTTAAAAAACCTTGTGGAAGAAAATGGGAAGATTTAATCCTTACTGATACAGAAAATATTAAGTTTTGTTTGGATTGCAATAAGAATGTTTTTTTAGTATCTAATAAAAGAGAATTTGTAAAAAGAAAAAATTTACAACAATGTGTAGCTTTCAGTCCATCTGTTTTTACACCATCAATATATGATGAAAGGAATTTTAAATCATGTAGAATACAATTCGATGATTTTGAACTTATTGGAAATATTGATTCAGATTAAAGTAATTGTATGAATAGTAAAGATAAACAATATCTCGTCGCAATAAAATCTTATATAGAGCTTAAGAAAATCCTAATGACTAAAATGGATTACTCGAGCTTAATTTTTATATTGTCAAAAATTTCTGATTATAAATTAGTTGACAGAATAATTAATGAAATTCAAATGATGAATTTCGGTAAGGTAAGTTTGATTATAGATGATTATTTGTATGATAATCAAGAGTGTCCTCGTTTATTCGAAATATATGACATCAAACAGTTTGATTTTGAATATATTAATAATGTAACAATAGATGAAATTAAAGATAGATTAGGAGTTGAAAGAATCAATCTTTATAAAATGAAAGACGATGCAGGTAATACTCTTCAATATCTGAAACATTGGGAGAATGATAAAAGGTTCTCCATTGTTATACATGAACAATTAATTTACAAAATAAAAGATAATCCGAATATTAATCTAAATGTAAAAAAAGAACTTATTTGTGCAAATTTGGGATACTATACAAAATTTACAATTAATGAAGAATGTAAAGAAGTTGAATATGATGACGATGAGTTTATCGATTGGAATGATGATCCCTATATGTTTGGAGATTATCGTAATGATACAAGTGAAAATCCATACATAGATTTTTTTGGAGAAGGAGAGGAGGCAAATGATGCATATTGGAATAAAAATTAAATAAAAATGAAAAAATCTACTACTTAAAAACCTGCGATACCTGCAAACGTATTTTAAAGCAAATTAAAAATATTGACCAATTTCAGTTACAAGATATCAAAGAAGAAGATATTACCGTAAAGCAACTCGAAGAAATTCATGCGTTGACAGATAGTTACGAAAAGTTGTTTAGTAAACGAGCAAAGCTTTATAAAGAAATGGGTTTAAAAGATGAAAACCTTACCGAAAACGATTTTAAACGATACATTTTAGAACATTATACCTTTTTAGCTCGTCCGGTAATTATTTACAACGATCAGATATTTGTAGGCAACAGCCCTAAAAATATTGGAGAAATGTTGCAAACAGTTAATAATTAATACGGTATTAATCAGTAGCATATTCCTGCTATTTTGCAGATACAAAACTTGATTTTCTGTTTTAAAACAGTAGTTTTAACACGAATTTTAGAAAAATCAAGTTGTATGAAAAAATTATTTGCAGAGTTTTGGAACATTCTGGTTAGTATTTGGTGGCTGTGGCGCAGCAGTTTTTGCAGCCGGTGTACCAGAAATTGGTATTGGTTTGGCGGGTGTTTCGCTGGCGTTTGGTTTAACCGTTTTAACAATGGCGTATGCGGTTGGGCACATCTCGGGCGGTCATTTTAATCCGGCGGTTTCTTTCGGTTTGTTTGCAGGTGGCAGATTTCCTGCTAAAGATCTGTTTCCGTATATTGTTTCGCAAGTATTGGGTGCATCAGCCGCAGCGGGTTGTTTGTATTTAATTTTAAACGGAGCCGGAGCTTTTAGCACAGAAGGAGCCGGAGCATTTGCAACCAACTTCTATGAAATGGAAGGGTACGCGGGCAGAAGCTACAGTATGGCAGCTGCGTTTTTAGCGGAGTTTTTGTTAACAGCCTTTTTCCTAATCATTATTTTAGGAGCTACCGATAAATGGGCAAACGGTAAATTTGCAGGTATTGCTATTGGTTTGGCGTTAACGTTGATTCATTTAATTTCTATTCCAATCACAAATACATCGGTAAATCCGGCACGTTCTACCTCACAGGCACTTTTTGTACAAGGCGAAGCGTTGTCGCAACTTTGGTTGTTTTGGGCTGCACCAATTGCAGGAGCTATCGTAGGTGGATTAATCTATAAATTTCTGCTTCAGAAAAGCGAAGAATAAAATGTTTAATAGCTTTCACTTTATGTATTGCTAATAAATGTTGAATACAAAATCCCGAACACTGTTCGGGATTTGATGTTTTATTAAACTCTGTTAGAGTTGTTTTATTTTTTACGTTTACTTTTTGTTGTCTACAATGATTGTGTTTTTTGTAAGATTATTTGTAGTGAAGTTTGTTACTGTTAGTTTTACTTCTTCTCTATATCTATCTACATTAAGTGTGAGTAACTTTAAGTTTTCGTTACTCTTTTCTAGAAAGAACTTATCATTCTTTAATAAATAATCAGATTCATTTAATTGAATTATATTGAAATTAGGATATCCATTACTTTTAGTATATTTAATTTTATACTGAAGTAATTTTACTTCTGTAGACTTCTCCTTCGTAGATACGTTAAATTTAAAATCAACTACTTTTTCACCATTTATATAATTAACTACAAGATTTTGATTCTCATTATTTAAGGCTGGTGTAGAGAAATATTTTATAATAGGTTGATTTCCTAATAATCTGATATTATCAGGCATATTCATTCTATATATGGTTTTTAATTTTTCTTGATCTTGTGGATTCTCATTAAGTTCTTTTTTTTTGAAAGCACTTTCAAAGTAACTATTTTTAAAAGGATACAAAAGTTCTCCTTCACTAAAAACTTGAAAATCTTCAATCTTTAAATCTTTTATTTGATTCTCTTTGTTTTCAAAGGTCAACTTGTAAAGACTAAGGTATTTGTAGTTTGAATAATAAGGATTAATATTATCACTTATATTGTCAACAATATTATTATATTCAGGTTTTTCATACCCAAAGTCGAGTTTTTGCTGTACTAAAGTTGAATAGATTTTTTCTTTAAATTTAAATGCTTGTGAAATGGTTATCTGTTTTGATTTAAACAAATTATCAACTTGTTCAAATAGCTTAATGATCGTTTCTCTCAATTTTCTTTCCGACGAACTCTCTTTTTTACTTTCATTCAAGTAACTATAATAACTATAGTTTTTTTCAGTAGAATAACCTCCATCAAAAGACAAAGAATTTTGTATTTCTTTATTAATACTTTTAGCGTCAATAGGTTCAATTTTTAAAGAAAGGTTATTATCAATTTCTTTTGAAATAAATTTAGGTTCAAATGTAACTTCTTTCGACTTTTTAATGTCTGTTATCTGTAATGTAGATGAACAAGAGGTGAAAATAAACCCAATAGAAATAACTTTTAGAAAAAGTAGTTTTGTTTTCATAAGAATAGTAATTTTTAAAATGTAAACAAAAGTATACTAAAAATTATAGTAACTACAAAAGTGTTGGTGCTTTGTGCTTTTTTATTTGTTTAGAAATTAAAATAATACATTGTTTAACCTAAATTCCTTAAATTCGCACATTGAATTTAAAAACAGTATCATGAGCACCAAATTCACAGAGTATAAAGGATTAGATTTACCAACCGTAGCAAGTGAAATGTTACAGTATTGGAAAGATCAGTCCATCTTTGATAAATCGGTTACTTCTCGCGAAGGCAACCAACCGTTTGTGTTTTTTGAAGGTCCGCCTTCTGCAAACGGAAAACCTGGTATTCACCACGTTATGGCTCGTGCTATTAAAGATATTTTCTGCCGATACAAAACCCAGAAAGGTTTTCAGGTAAAGCGTAAAGCGGGCTGGGATACCCACGGATTGCCTGTTGAATTAGGTACCGAAAAAGAACTGGGAATTACCAAAGAAGATATCGGAACAAAAATATCGGTAGAAGAGTATAACGAAGCGTGTAAACGTACCGTAATGCGCTACACCGATTTATGGAACGATTTAACAGAAAAAATGGGATATTGGGTAGATATGAACGATCCGTACATTACCTACAAACCCAAATATATGGAAACCGTTTGGTGGCTTTTAAAACAGATCTACAACAAAGATTTGCTGTACAAAGGTTACACCATTCAGCCGTATTCGCCAAAAGCGGGTACAGGTTTGTCGTCGCATGAGGTGAATCAGCCGGGATCATATCGCGATGTTACCGATACTACCATTGTTGCGCAGTTTAAAACCATAGAAAATTCGTTACCTGAATTTTTAAAAGGATTTGGACAAATCGATATCATGGCTTGGACAACCACACCGTGGACGTTACCGAGTAATACCGCATTAACTGTTGGTCCAAAAATCGATTATGTGTTGGTAAAAACATTCAATCAATATACTTTTGAACCTATCACGGTAATCTTAGGAAAACCTTTAGTTGCAAAACAGTTTGCTGGGAAATTCACAGCAGTTGAAACCGAAGCTGAATTAGCAGATTATAAAGAAAACGATAAAAAAATTCCTTATTTCATTGTAAAAGAATTTAAAGGAATTGATTTGGTTGGCATCCGTTATGAGCAGTTATTGCCGTACACATTGCCGTATCAGAACCCAGAAAATGCGTTCCGCGTAATTGCAGGCGATTTCGTAACAACCGAAGACGGAACGGGTATTGTACACACCGCGCCAACTTTTGGTGCAGACGATGCCAAGGTTGCTAAAGAAGCAACACCTGAAGTACCGCCAATGTTGGTTTTAGACGAAAACGGAAACGCTGTGCCGTTGGTTGATTTACAAGGAAAGTTTACCTCGCACATGGGCGATATGGCAGGCAAATATGTAAAGAACGAATATTACAATGACGGCGAAGCACCTGAAAAATCGGTCGATGTTGAAATTGCAATCCGTTTAAAAGAAGAAAACAAAGCCTTTAAGGTAGAAAAATACGTACACAGTTATCCACATAGTTGGCGAACCGATGAACCGCTTTTATACTATCCGTTAGATTCTTGGTTTGTCAAGGTTAGCGAAGTGAAAGATAAAATGTTCGATTTAAACGAAGAAATCAACTGGAAACCGAAAGCAACAGGCGAAGGACGTTTTGGAAACTGGCTGAAAAATGCTAATGACTGGAACTTATCGCGCTCACGTTATTGGGGAATTCCGTTGCCAATCTGGAGAACCGAAGACAAGACCGAAGAATTAATCGTTGGGTCGGTAGAAGAATTGGTTGCCGAAATGGAAAAAGCAATGGCAGCGGGCGTTCAAACACAAAATCCTTTTGATGGTTTTGTAGTGGGCGATATGAGTGAGGAAAACTATGATAAAATCGACTTACATAAAAATGTGGTTGATGGTATCACACTGATTTCTCCATCGGGCAAACCAATGAAACGCGAAACCGATTTAATTGATGTTTGGTTCGATTCTGGTGCAATGCCTTATGCACAATTGCATTATCCGTTTGAAAATAAAGAATATATCGACAATCACGAAAACTTCCCTGCTGATTTTATCGCAGAAGGTGTCGATCAAACTCGTGGTTGGTTTTATACATTACACGCAATTGGAACCTTGGTTTTTGGCGAAAAAGCGTATAAAAACGTAGTGTCGAATGGTTTGGTTTTAGATAAGAATGGTATCAAAATGTCTAAAAGTAAAGGCAATACCATTGATCCTTTTCAAACAATCGCAGATCACGGACCCGATGCTACGCGTTGGTACATGATCATGAATGCCAATCCGTGGGATAATTTAAAATTCGATTTAGACGGAATTACCGAAGTTCGCCGTAAATTCTTCGGAACGTTGTACAACACCTATTCGTTCTTTGCTTTATATGCAAATATCGACGGATTTACCTACAGCGAAGACGAAGTTCCTATGGAAGATCGTCCGGAAATTGACCGTTGGATTTTATCGGAACTAAACAGTTTAATAAAAACGGTCGATGAAGCTTATGCAGATTACGAGCCAACAAAAGCAGCACGCGCTATATCAGATTTTGTTCAGGAAAACCTTAGTAACTGGTACGTTCGTTTATGCCGCCGCCGTTTCTGGAAAGGCGAGTACGCACAAGATAAAATTGCTGCTTACCAAACTTTGTACACCTGTTTAACCACAGTTGCAAAATTGTCGGCACCAATTGCACCGTTTTTTATGGACAAGCTTTACAAAGATTTAACACAGGCAACTGCAAAAGAATCATTTGAATCTGTACATTTGGCCGATTTTCCTACTTACGATAAAACGGTTGTTAATAAGTCGTTAGAAAGTAAAATGGAAAAAGCGCAAACCGTGTCATCTTTAGTATTATCATTGCGTAAGAAAGAAATGATTAAAGTACGCCAGCCGTTACAAAAAGTAATGATTCCTGTTTTAGACGAAAATCAAAAGGCAGAGATTGAGGCAGTTGCAGATTTAATCATGGCAGAGGTGAACGTTAAAGAAATTGAATTGTTAAACGATGCTTCGGGAATTCTGGTAAAACAGATCAAACCGAATTTCAAGGCATTAGGTCCGCGTTTCGGAAAAGAAATGGGAAATGTGGCAAAAGCCATTCAAAATTTCAGTCAGGAACAGATCAGCGAGATCGAAAAAAACAGCGAAATATCTTTGGAAATATCAGGGAATCTGGTTAAATTAACAAATGAAGATGTTGAGGTTTCATCGCAAGATATCGAAGGTTGGTTAGTAGCAAATGCAAACGGAATTACGGTTGCTTTGGATATTACCTTAACCGACGAATTAAAGAAAGAAGGTATTGCACGCGAACTGGTGAACAGAATACAGAATATACGTAAAGATTCAGGGTTTGAAGTAACCGATAAAGTAAAAATTAAAATACAGCAAAACTCGGTTATCCAAGATGCCGTTATAGCAAACATTGATTATATTAAAGCAGAAACCCTTACGGAAACGCTTGAATTTGTTGATAGTTTAGAAAATGGTACAGAAATTGAGTTTGACGATTTAGTAACCAAAATTAGTGTTTCAAAATAAATTGTTTAGTTATGGAAAAGGAAAATGTACAAGTTAGATACGCAGACGCAGATTTAGCAGAATTTAAGGAAATCATCTTAAAAAAGATAGAGAAAGCACAGGCAGATTTAGATTTGATTAAAAGCGCTTATATGAACGATTTAAATAATGGTACCGATGATACATCGCCTACATTTAAAGCGTTTGAAGAAGGCAGTGAAACCTTGTCTAAAGAAGCAAACTCGCAATTGGCAACACGCCAGGAAAAGTTTTTACGCGATTTGAAAAATGCTTTGGTGCGAATTGAAAACAAAACCTACGGAATTTGCCGTGTAACAGGTAAATTAATCGAAAAAGAACGTCTTAAATTGGTTCCGCATGCAACAATGAGCATGGAAGCTAAATTACAGCAACGTTAATTTATAAAACGCTCTTAATTAAGAGCGTTTTTTGTTTTAAATAACTTACATTTGTGCAAAATTTTTGCATATTATGTCGTTTAACAAGGCTTTATTTTTAGCGATTGTAGTTATTCTTATCGATCAAATTTCAAAGATATATATCAAAACCACTTATGTGATTGGTGGAGGAGTTGATGTTTTTAATTGGTTTCAAATTCATTTTATAGAAAACGACGGAATGGCTTGGGGAGTTGAACTTCCGGGCGATTACGGAAAACTATTATTAACTTCATTCAGAATTATTGCAGTTGGCGGAATTTTGTACTGGTTGAATGATTCTGTAAAAAAAAGAGGTTCAAATATATTAATTGTTGCCATTGCCTTGATTTTAGCAGGTGCAGTTGGTAATATTATCGATTCTGTTTTTTACGGCGTGATATTTAACGACAGTCACAACCAAATTGCAACACTATTCAGCGATCAACCTTACGGAAGCTGGTTTCACGGTAAAGTGGTAGATATGTTTTATTTTCCTATCTGGAAAGGTTATCTGCCAGATTGGTTGCCTGTTTGGGGTGGCAAGCACTTTACGTTTTTCAACGCTATTTTTAATGTTGCCGATGTAGCCATTTCAGTAGG
>JAVXSC010000109.1:0-8890 GCA_036643355.1 Myroides sp. | reverse complement strand
CTGTAGAAAGTTCGATCGTTCCCAACGCTTTAGAATGAATCAGTTTTTTAATTCCGCTTAAGCCACCAGTTCGCAATGCCATTTTATTGGCAAACTCTTCTAAAACCATGCTCAACTCTGCAAAATCTTTTGTTACATATAATTGAGGTTGTGGTTTGGTAATATCGAACCCTTGGTAAGCAGCGTCTATACTATAAGGTAGCTTTTCAACTTTATCGGTCATACACCATTCGCTTTCGCCAATTGACGACAACAAACCGGCACCATATATTTTAGGATTTTCAACAGTTCCTATTAAACCGTATTCAACCGTCCACCAATGTAAATTTCGAATCAATGCCATTTCTGATGGTTCTGTTGATTTTGCTTGTAAATCTTCAACTTTAGATCGAATTCTAACCAACTCGCTTTCCGGAGTTCCTTCAGCTTCTTCTAAAATAGATAATTCACGGATTGCTTCGTAAATTTCATAGTCGTGTGCAGATGAAATAGCTTTACAACCAATTTCACCGAATCTGCGTAAATATTCAGCGTATTCCGGATTGGCGATAATAGGAGCGTGACCGGCACCTTCGTGGATGATATCCGGAGCGGGTGTGTATTCGATATTTTCTAACTGACGGATATCTGAAGCAATAACCAACACATTATATGCCTGAAACTCCATAAAAGCATTCGGCGGAATAAAGCCATCAACAGCAACAGCAGCCCAGCCAATTTCTTTTAAAATACGGTTCATACCATACATACTAGGTATACTTTCAATAGAAATTCCTGTTTTTTGTAAACCTTCTAAATAAGAAGAATGCGCAACTTTAGATAAATAATCTACATTTTTACGCATTACGTAACGCCATACCGCTTGGTTTATGGCAGTGTAATCTTCATAACTTTGTGGTTTAATAAACTGTTTAAGGTGTTCTGGTAAACGATCAATTAACGGATTGGTTTCAAAATGCTCGTTCATATTTATTGTTGTTATTATTTTAATAAGTTTCTGATCTCCAAAAATAATGCATTTTTATTACTTTTAAACAAAGAATTGTATATTTGAATTGTGTTAAAAAAAGCATTTTTTTTTAGTAACTATTGTTTATTAAAAAATTATATTTAAATTAGCATTGTAAATTAACAATAAAATAATATAAATCTATTATGAAAAAAGTATTTTTATCTTTAGCAACAATTGCTTTTGTTGCTGTAGGGTCTTTAACAGTAACTTCTTGTGGAGGTGATGATTCAACTCCAGGACCAGGACCAGGACCAGAACCAGGAACGCAAGCAGAAAATACGGTTAGATTTGACGGTGTGGATTCTGCATTAGATTTTTCTTACTATGAATTAGTAACAAGAAACTATGAACTTGTTGATGAAGAAGGTCAGCCAACAGGAGAAACAGTTGAAAACGTTAATGTATATCAGTATCCTGATGGAGGATATGCAAATGGTTACTATGTTAATGTTGGATATAATATGACTGAAACTGGTGCAGATACGTATCATTATGCATTTATTTTAGTACCTAACTCTTCTATTGTTGTAACAAATGGAAGTATTACAAGTTTTGGAACTCCAGTTATGCCACATCAGGCTGAAGACATTTATTGGGCACAAGCAGCTGTTCAAATAGGTGGTGAAGAATTTGCTTCTGCTCAAGGTAACGTAGGTACAGGTAGTGTAACAGTTAATACACTAGTTTTAAATGAAGAATTAGAAGGTACATCTAATTTAGTTTCTCAATTTAGTATTGATGGAAGTAATTTTAACTTCAAATTTAATGGTTCTACATTTTTAACTTATTATAATGTTTCTACAGCAGCAAAAAGTGCTAAAAACAATATGAAAAATCAAATGTTAGGAAACATGAAAGATTTTGAAGTAAAAACAGCTATCAAAAAATAGTAATCTTTTTAATAAAAAAACCAGTAGTGTTCGCTACTGGTTTTTTTTATTAAAAGAAGAATTATTTATTAGTATTAACTTTTTGTCTATCAGTATTTATTTTCTCTAGACCTTTTGCTCCCTCTTTTATAGCTTTATTTGTAGCTTTGTTAACTTCTTCTACATTTTCATTAACAATTTTTTGTGTTGATTCTTTAGCTTTCTCAACTTTGTTTTCTACTTTTTTAGCAGCATTGTTCGTTGATGTTTTAACAGCATTACCTGCTTTGTTTGCAGCGGCAGTAGCTTCTTGCTTAACTTCTTCTGCAGTAGAAAGTGCTTCACCTTTTAAAGTTGCCAATGCAGATTTTGCATCGTTTAATTTTTTAGTTGCAGCTTGTTTTTCTTCTACAGTTACAGCTTTTTTCAATTCTTCTTCAGCTTCTTTGATTTTAGCTTCTAAAGTAGGTACAGTTTCAGCTACTTCTTCTTTAACAACGTTTAAAGTGTCTTCAACTTTTTCTGTAATTGAATCTAATTTGTTCTCTAAATTTTCTTGAGCAGCATCCTTCTTACAAGATGTGAAAACTAATCCACCAATAACTGCTAATGATAAAACGATTTTTTTCATAATAAATATTTTATTTAAATTAATTGCAAAATAAAACATTTTTATCGAGTGATTTTTAAAAATCGAAAAAAAACTTTTAAAATACAACGTTTTATAAATGATTAGTATCTTTACAAGAATCAGAATGTTATCAACTATGAAAAAAAATCTACTTCTCATTTTATTATTTCTGTCCGTAATCCCTGCGTTTGCTGCTGGTGATCCTTATTATATCAAGTCGGTTTCTTTCAATCAGGGTAATGAATCACTTATTCCTATTTTTCGTTTAAATGAAACTTTTCGATTTTCGTTTGATGATTTAATGGGTAGCGAAACGGATTATTACTATAAAATTGTGCATTGTACGCGTGATTGGAAACAATCGGATTTAAAAGTGACCGAATATTTAAGCGGAATGCAGAATTTGCGTATAACTACTTTTGAAACATCTTTCAATACCTTGCAGGCTTTTGTTCATTATAAACTTTCGTTGCCAAACCGAGATACCAAATTTATGATTTCGGGAAATTATAAGCTGGAGATTTATAATAATGCAAACGAAAAAGTTATAGAACGTCGGTTTGTTTTGTACGAAGATTTGGCATCGGTTTCTATGGAAATTAAAAAAACTCGGAACTTAAAAGTAGCTGCTGCAAAACAAAATGTTTATATGACGATTGATTTTGGAACAACTGTACTTCAAAATCCTAAAAAGAATGTAAATGTGGTGTTGTTGCAAAACGGACAATGGTACAATGCGCTTACTGGTTTAAATCCGCAATATGTAATTGGTAATCAGTTTCAATATCAGTACGATGAAGAAACAAACTTTTGGGGAGGAAATGAATTTTTGTTTTTTGATAATAGCGACATTAAACAAGTAAATAATAATGTAGAGAAAATTACTCGCAGTGATTTGTTCGAAATTACTTTAAGAGAAAAATATCCACTAAAAGAAAGTAATTTTTATACTTTTTATCAGGATATAAACGGCGGATTTAAAACTCGGAACGCCTTACGCGAAAATCATAATACCGAAGCAGATTATGCCTGGGTTTACTTTAACTATCATTTAGATAAATTACCATCATCGCAAAAATTATACATTGTGGGTATGTTCAATAATTATCAGTTGAATAGCGATTACGAAGTAAAGTTCGATGAAACTACACAAACCTACACTACGGCATTGCTTTTAAAACAAGGATTTACAAATTACAAATACATTATTGCAAAGGCTGATGGTACTGTTTTAGATGAGTTAAATCCCGATGGAAATTACTTTGAAACAGAAAATCAATACAATGCATTGGTTTATTACAAGAATGATTCAGATCGTTACGAGAGAATTATTGGTCTTGGTAAAGCCGATAGTAAACTTATTACCAATTAAAAATTTATTTGTAATTTTGAATAAATTCTAAAATATGGTTTCAAAAATCACAAGAGGAATAAAAATTATTGTAAAAGTGCAGTATGTTAAACAAAGTTTGCATTTAAATAATCTTGTGAACTTTTTTAACTACGAAATTAGTATAGAAAACCAAGGTAACGATGTAGTGCAGCTTTTACGCAGATATTGGCTTATAAAAGATTCGTTTAATAATGATGAAGTGGTGGAAGGCGACGGCGTAATCGGTCAAAAACCTATTGTAAATCCAAATGAGACTTTTCAGTACACATCAGGATCGTACATTCAAGGCTTCATAGGCAGTATGCAGGGCTACTTTACCTTTGTTAACTTTAGCACATCGCAAATATTTCATGTAAGAATACCATTGTTTAATATGAGTGTTCCGTATATATTCAACTAAAATAATAAAAACAAATGTCAACAGGATTTTTAACGTTCCAGTGGCTGTAAACGAGCCGGTTAAAACGTATGCTCCGGGAACTCCAGAGCGCGAACAAGTGCAGCAAGCATTTAAAGAAATGTATCAATCAACGGTTGATATTCCATTATACATTGGTGGAAAAGAAGTAAGAACAGGATCTACAAAAAATCTTTTTCCTCCGTTTGATCACCAACATCATTTAGGAACATACCATACAGCAACACAAGATTTAATTCAAGATGCAATTGATGCTGCTTTAGAAGCACGCGTTAAATGGTCGCAAATGGCATGGGAACACCGTGCAGCGATCTTTTTAAAAGCTGCTGAATTAGTTGCAGGTCCTTACCGTGCAAAATTAAACGCGGCTACAATGATTGCACAAGGAAAAACGGTTCACCAGGCAGAAATTGATGCTGCTTGTGAGTTTATAGATTTCTTACGTTTCAATGTGCAATATATGACCGAAATTTACAAACAACAGCCAATTTCATCAAAAGGCATTTGGAATAGAGTAGAGCAACGCCCGTTAGAAGGTTTTGTTTACGCTATTACACCTTTTAACTTTACGGCAATTGCGGGTAATTTACCTTCTTGTGTAGCAATGATGGGTAATGTTGTAGTTTGGAAACCGGCTGCAACACAAATTTATTCTGCAAACGTAATTGTTGAAATTTTCAAAAAAGCAGGTTTGCCTGACGGAGTTATCAATGTAATTTATGGCGATTCTTCTATGATTACCAACACTATTTTAGAATCGGCTGATTTTGCAGGAATTCACTTTACAGGATCAACAGGCGTTTTTAACGATTTCTGGAAAACAATAGGAAACAACATTAGTAAATACAAAACATATCCACGTATTGTTGGAGAAACAGGCGGAAAAGATTTCGTTTGGGCACATCCATCATCAAACGCAAAAGAAGTAGCTACGGCTTTATCTCGTGGAGCTTTTGAATATCAAGGGCAAAAATGTTCGGCAGCTTCTCGCGCATATATTCCTGCATCTTTATGGGAAGAAATTAAAAACTTTGTGATAGAAGATGTAAAATCTTTCAAAATGGGATCTACCGAAGATATGAGTAACTTTATGTCGGCAGTAATTTCAGAAGGATCTTTCGATAAATTAGCAAAAGCAATAGATGATGCGAAAGCATCAAACGAAGCAGAAATTGTTGTGGGTGGCGGTTACGATAAATCTAAAGGTTGGTTTATTGAACCAACGGTTATTGTAACAACCAATCCAATGTACGATACAATGGAGCGTGAATTGTTTGGTCCGGTTTTAACGGTTTATGTTTATGAAGACGATAAATGGGAAGATAGCTTGAAATTGGTTGACAGTACATCTGAATATGCGTTAACTGGAGCAATTTTCTCTGGATGCCGTTATGCAATTGAAACAGCAACAAAAGCATTGGAAAATGCAGCAGGTAACTTCTATATTAACGATAAACCAACAGGAGCAGTTGTTGGGCAGCAACCATTTGGTGGCGCAAGAGGATCGGGAACTAACGATAAAGCAGGTTCTATGATTAACTTGTTACGTTGGGTTTCTCCACGAACTATTAAAGAAACATTTGTACCAGATACAGATTACAGATATCCATTTTTAGGATAACATCTTATAAAAAAACCAGCTGAAAAGCTGGTTTTTTTATATTTCTGTTCATCATTCACTTCGTGAGTCCGCTTCGCTTGCCAATGAGGTTTATTTGATACAGTTTATGTTTTTTAAACTTTAATTTTGTAATATTACCACACGAAAGATTCTTGCGGCAGCTGGGGGGCTATGATTATATTGATGGTAAATAAAATTATATAAAATGTATAAATTTTTGTTTTACAAGCTATATCGTTTTGCGAAAGCGCAAGAACAAACAGTTCCTCCAAATTTTGGTTTTGTTGCACTTGCATCAATGTTTGAATTGTTGCATTTTGCAATAATAGCAGTGTTTTTTAAAATTGTAGGATTAGAAATCAATCTTATTAGTAAAGAAGTCTTTGTTGCATTAATATTTATCTTTGGTTTTTCGATAAATTATTTTCTTTTTATAAAATCTAAACTGATTTATAGAATTAATGAGGAATATCAGAAGCAAAATCGTACTATATGGAAAGACAACGTACTATTTTTTTCTTATATAATATTTATTTGTTTAGTTATGTTGCTTGAAGTATGGGTATATCAAAAGTGTAATGTGTAATTTTTGTTTTTTAGAGACTTAAGCAGTTACCAAATTTTATAGTGTGGTAGTTTTACTATCCTCCCAGATTTTATATAGATCCTCATCAATAGTATTAATATTCATTGTAATATATTAAAACAAAAAACCAGCTGAAAAGCTGGTTTTTTGTTTTTATTTATTTCTGTTGGAAATATACTTCTTCGTAAGGTTGAATTAAAACCCAGCCTTCACCTTGAAACATCATTTGGAATTCTTCACCGCTACCGCGTCCTAACAAACTTTTAAACGAAACATTGGTTTTTAATTCAGGCTTTAAATTGCCGCTCCACGCAACAGTAGCATTAGGGTCGGTAAATACAGGTTCGCCCGGTTTTACCAATAATGTTAACGGATCGCCATGCGTAGAAATTGCTACGTGACCATTTCCGGTTAATCGAACTTGAAACAATCCGCCAGACATCATGCCGGCAATGCTTTTAAGCATCGTGATTTCGTTTTTAATGGTTTGATCGTGTGCTAAAATATCGTTTCCGTTTACGCAGATCGATTCGCCTTCTAGCTTTAAAATCTGAACTTTTTTACCTGAATCGGCAACATACAAACGACCGGTTCCGCTGGCTTTCATTAGTTTTGCACCTTCGCCTGTAAGTGTTTTCTTTAAAAGGTTTCCTAAACCACCAGAAAGCATACCTTCACGTTCGAATTTAATGTTACCAACGTATCCAACCATACTTCCGTTTTTCGTCCAAACGAATTTATTGTTCAAATTGATCTCTAACATTTGAGGTTTTTCTAACTCAAAATAATCGTGTTCTCTTTCGTTTTGTCGTGTTTTTTCAACAAAAGCAGCCAGTGTATACTCGCTCATAGTCTTTTTTTATTAATTGATTGTGTATTAAAAATAATAAAAAAATCATTTGAAAAACAAAAAGAGATAACAATTTGTTATCTCTTTTAAACTTAAGTATTTAATGAACGATTAAAGATGGTTGTCTTCGTCTTGCCAATCTCTAATTTCCTGTTCAATGTCTTCTTTTGTTCTGCCGGTTTTTTCTTGAATCTTACCAATGTATTCATCAAATTTACCTTCGGCAAACGCCTGATCATCATCAAACCATTCTCCGTATTTCTGTTTAACGGATCCTTTGATTTTGTTCCATTTTCCTTCTAATTCTAATCTGTTCATAGCAATATGATTTAAATTAATAATACTAAAGTTAGAAAATGTAATTTAAACGGGCTGTTAAATATATGGTAAATAAAAAACGACCCGAAGGTCGTTTCTTAAAATATAATGAAAAAATTAGTTTTGTTTTTCACCGAATTCGTCAACGAAATTCTCGTTTTCTTCGTAATCGGCAACCATTAATTCTGAATAATCGGCTTTTTTACCTTTTCTGAATCTGCGACCAATTCCATCGAAAATAGCATAAACAACCGGTACAATAATTAAGGTTAAGAATAATGATGATATCAAACCACCAATAATTACAATTGCCAAACCGCGGTTAAAATCAGATCCGTCTCCTTGTGCCATTGCAATAGGTAACATACCAATAACCATTGCAATTGTTGTCATTAAGATAGGACGGAAACGTGCGTGGTTGGCTGCTACCAAGGCATCGTAAGTACTGTAACCCAATTCTTTTTTATGGTTGGCAAAATCTACCAACATGATGGCATTCTTGGCTACCAGACCAATTAACATAATGATACCCAAAATGGTAAAAATGTTTAATGTTTGGTTGGTTAATGCCATGAATAATAATGCACCGATGAACGATAACGGAATAGAGAATAAGATAATGAACGGTTTAGAGAAACTGTCGTACAACACAACCATTACTGCATACACTAACAAAATTGATGCTAATAAAGCGATTCCCAATGTACCAAAACCTTCGTCCTGGTTTTCTTTGTTACCACCCCATTTAAAGGTTACACCTGGTTTTAATTTTAGTTTAGTAAATTCTGCTTCCCATTCTGTTGCAATTGTTCCTTCTGATTTACCTACAACCTGCGCTTGAATAGAAACTGCTGGCGATTTATCACGACGTTCTAATAATGATGGACCAGAACCGTAAGTGATATCGGCAAACTGCTCTAACATGATTGACTGCCCGCTGTTGTTGATAAATTTCAATGTTTTAACATCGTCAATAGTACCACGACCAATTTCATCATAACGTAAATTAATATCGTATTCTGTATCTTCCGCACGGTATTTCATGTCGGTATTTCCGGCAAATGCTGTCTGCATGGTCATACCCACAGTTGCAACATTTAAACCTAAAGCATTCATTTTATCACGATCTAATTTTACAACAACTTCAGGGTTTCCATCTTCCGAAGTTAAACGAACTTCGCGCGATCCTGGA
>JAVXSC010000108.1:0-8922 GCA_036643355.1 Myroides sp. | reverse complement strand
AGAACATCAATAGTTTAAAAGAATTTGAAAATCAGGAATTCGAAAACACCAAATTGTATCCTGATGTTGCCGAAAATGTGATGAGTACTGCTTTTTCGCACATTTTTGCAGGCGGATACGCCGCAGGATATTACTCGTACAAATGGGCTGAAGTTTTAGATGCCGATGCTTTTGATTATTTTGAACAAAACGGAATCTTCAATAAAGAAATCGCTACAAAATTTAAGGATTTCATTTTATCGCAAGGTGGAACAGATCATCCAATGACGCTTTATAAAAAATTCCGTGGACAAGAGCCATCTCCGAATGCACTGCTTAAACGTGCCGGTTTGATATAACTAAAACAGCAACCTTATTTAGGTTGCTGTTTTTAGTTTACGCTGCTTCATTTATATCAGCAGGCTCATCGTCCTTTAAAACCTTTTTGGCTACTTTACCAACGGTTAATCCTTGTACAACAATAGAGAACAGAACTACGATATAAGTTACTTCTAACAAAACATCTTTTATATCGCCAACCGAATTAGGTATGCTCATAACCAACGCAATGGAAACCCCGCCACGAATTCCGCCCCACACCATGGTTGTTAATGATCCTTTTGAGTAGGTGTTTTTACGCAAAATGGTACGTGCAGGTATAAAAATCGCCAACGTTCTTGCCAATAAACAAATGAATATCGCAATAACTCCTAATAACAATTGTTCCTGTAAATCGGGTAACATCAATAATTCAAATCCAATAAATAGGAATAAAATGGCGTTTAAAATTTCATCGATCAATTCCCAGAATTTGCTTAAATAATCGCGTGTAGTTTCGCTCATTGCAGCTGTCTTTCCAAAATTACCAATGATCAATCCGGCAATAACCATGGCAAGCGGCGATGAAAAATGCAGTTCCTTCGCAATTAAAAATCCACCCATTACAATTGATAACGTAATAAGAACCGATACTTTATAATCATCGATCTTTTTCATAACGTTGCTAGCGGTAAATCCTAAAAGAGCTCCTAATAAAACTCCGCCACCGGCTTCTAACAGAAACAATTTTGAAACTGATCCTAACGATGCATCAAAATCAACATCGGTCGCCATTTTCAGCACAACGGCAAACATTACAACGGCAACACCATCGTTAAAAAGCGATTCGCCTGTAATTTTTGTTTCGATCATTTTTGGAACTTTCGCTTCCTTCAAAATTCCTAAAACAACGATAGGATCGGTAGGCGAAATCAATGTTCCAAACAACAAACAATATATAAACGGAATTTCCATTCCCAACATTGGGGCTATCATATAAAACAATCCGGCAATGATTAAGGCAGACAGCACCACACTTACCGACGCATAAGTTAATATGGGCCATTTGTGTTCGCGCAGATCAGAAACGTTGATGTGCAAGGCACCTGCAAAGAGTAAAAAGTTCAGCATGGCACCCATTAGAATTTCGGTAAAATCGAATTCCTGGATCAGCATAAAAAACTCTTTTGTTGTTTCGGGGAAATATTTATCACCCAACAAACGTATGGCTACCGATACTAACATGGCAATAATCATGATACCAATGGTACCGGGTAATTTTAAAAAACGAACATTTAAATAAGCGAAAAACGAGGCAAGTACAATTAAAACTGAAAACGTGTAGTATAATTCCATAAAATAAGCGGTTTTTACAAATTTACAATTTTAAGAGCTTTTATTATCCGTTTACAAGAACTTAAATAACCTTTTTAACAAATTTAACTTATTTTTTGTATAAGGCGGATACTTTAATTTATTGTCGTACCACGTTTTACGGTAAACCACGGCTTTGGTCTGCGAAAAAGCTTCGAAGCTGAATTTTCCATGATAATTCCCGAAACCACTGGCACCGATTCCACCAAAAGGCAGTTTGTTGTTTATAATGTGTGATAAGCAATCGTTAACACAGGCACCGCCGTATTTACACTGATTTAAAAGCGTTTCGATTTCGGCAGAATCATCTCCAAAAACATAAAAAGCCAAAGGTTTGTCGTTTTCATGATTGTACGCAACAATTTCGTTAATGTTGTTGTAATTGACAATTGGCAACACAGGTCCAAAAATTTCGTGTTGCATTACCTCATCGTTTAAATCATCTATCTTTATAAGCGTTGGCGCAATGTATCGTTTTTTAGAATTGGTTTGTCCGCCAATCAACACATCGCCCTTCAACACATATTGTTTAATGCGGTGGTAATGTTGTTCGTTGATAATCCGAGCAAAATAAGGTGATGCTTCGGGTTCGTCTCCGTAAAAAGTTTCCAGTACTTTCTTTATTTCGGCAATAAACTGTTTTTCTACTTTTGGATGGATGAAAATAAAATCGGGTGCAATACAGGTTTGTCCGGCATTTACAAATTTTCCAAAAGCAATGCGCTTTGCAGCCAACGGAATATTGGTACTTGGTGTTACGATACAAGGCGATTTTCCGCCCAATTCCAGAACAACGGGCGTTAGATTTTTAGCTGCTGCCTGATGCACAATTTTTCCTACCGAAGTACTTCCCGTAAAAAAGATTTTATCGAATTTATGATTTAAAAGTTCGGTTGTTTCTTCCACACCACCTTCAATCACTCGAATATATTCATGACTAAAATATTTTCCGATTAAATTCCCAAGCAAGGCAGAAGTATTTGGCGCTAATTCAGACGGTTTTAAAACAGCACAATTACCTGTCGCCAAAGCTGCAATTAAAGGTTGCAATGCCAACAGCAACGGATAGTTCCAAGGCGAAATAATCAACACCACACCGTAAGGCTGATACGCCAAAGTTTCTTTCGAAGGAAAATTCAAAATACTAGGAAACACTCTTTTTGGCTGCATCCAGCTTTTTAACTGATTCTTAAAATATGTCAATTCCTTTTGCAGCATGGTTATTTCGGTAGCCAGCGTTTCAAAGGCAGGTTTGTTAAAATCGGCTTGTAAAGCAGCAATCATTTCGTTTTTATGATTGTTCAAAAGCTTTTGAAATTGCTGCAAACAATCCATTCTATGCTTAAAACTTAATGTTTTGCCCGAATAAAAATAAGTATGTAGGTTTTGTAGATTTTCCAAATCAATTCTTTTTACTGAAATTATAAAAATCAAAAGTGTTTCATCTAAAATTTATGTGAAACTATTATTAATAAATTATTTTATTCTGAAATATCTGTTTTCGAAAATAATTATATCTAAAATGTTTTTTATTTTAGATAAAACTAAACTCTAAAAAAATAAAACTATGGCAAAAATTCACGCGTACTTAAACTTTAACGGAAACTGCGAACAAGCGTTTAATTTCTATGAAAAAGTATTTAAATCGCCAAATGTAGGCATGCACCGTTTTGGCGATATGCCAGCAGATCCTAACTTTCCAATGAGCGACGAAGACAAGCAGAAAATTATGCACACTGCTGTTATGATTAACGAAAACACGATGGTTATGGGATCGGACTGTTTGGAAAACTTCGGACATAAACTAACGTTAGGTAACAGCACTTATGTGATGTTAGATACCGATACGGCTGAAGAAGCTAAAGAGCTTTATACTACTTTATCTGAAAACGCCATGAAAATTGAAATGGAATTGGGCGAGCAGTTTTGGGCAGAATTATATGCATCATTCCAAGATCAATTCGGTATCTGGTGGATGATTCATTTTGAAGGAAACAAAAGAATGGGGTAATCTTAATACTATTTAAACTATGAAATTTTTAAAATACGCACTTTTTACTGTTTTAGGATTGATCGTATTAGCACTTATTGCTGCTGCTGTTCTACCTAAAACATTTCATGCAGAAGGTTCAGCGGTTATTAACAAACCCAATGCAGAAGTTTTCAACTATGTAAAACACATTAAAAATCAGGAGAATTTTGGCGTTTGGTTTGAACAAGATCCGAACATCATAAAAACTTCTGAAGGAACCGATGGAACTGTTGGTTTTAAATACAACTGGAAAAGTGAAGAAGTTGGTAACGGATCGCAGGTAATCACAAACATTGCAGAAAACAAACGCGTTGATATTGATTTGTTTTTAATGGACAGTACCGAACCGGCGAAATCGTTTTTTACCACAGAAGAAGTTAGTGCAAACGAAACCAAAGTCCGTTGGGTGGTTGATGGCAAAATGCCTTATCCGTTTAACCTAATGAGTCTTGTTTACGATATGAACAAAGACTTTGAACAAGGAACCGCAAATTTAAAAGCCGTTTTAGAAAAGCAGTAACCTAAATATCTGTTTAAATTAACTGCAGAATATCTTAAAAATTAGCCAGGTACTCATTTATCTTATTATTTTTGTGCATTATTATATTTGTATGAAACTGAAAGTAAATAAATACCTGGCTTTTATATCACTAGCCTCTTTATCTTTAATATCGTGTGCGGTACAGCAGCAGCAAAAACCTACAAAAGTTACCGTTGTAAAAAAATCTGAAACCGAACCGATTACAAAAACTCCCCAACCTGTTGCACAACCTGCCACAGTTAATGATTTAAAGATTAATTTACCCGAAGTTAAACGCGAATTCCGTGCGGCTTGGATTGCTAGCGTTGCCAATATCAACTGGCCAAGTCGAAAAAATCTATCTACAGAAGAACAAAAAAGAGAAGCAATACAATTACTTGATTTACTTGGAGATGCCAATTTTAATGCAGTAATTTTTCAGGTACGTCCGGCTGCAGATGCTTTGTACAAAAGTAATTACGAACCTTGGTCGTACTATTTAACCGGCGAAACAGGCAAAAGTCCTTCACCTTATTACGATCCGTTGGAATTTTGGATCGAAGAAGCTCACAAACGCGGAATGGAACTACATGTTTGGCTGAATCCTTATCGGGCACATCATTTAAGCGGTGGATCGGTAAGTAGTGAATCAATGGTTAAAAAATCGCCAAGTAATATCGTGAAACTTAAAAACGGTATGTATTGGTTTGATCCGGCAAGTGTAAAAACACAAGATCACGTTTCTAATGTCGTAAAAGATATTGTATCTCGCTACGATATTGATGCGGTTCATTTCGATGATTATTTTTATCCGTATGCATCATACAACGGTGGTGCCGATTTTCCTGATTCTGCTTCATGGAATACTTACAAAAATGCAGATGGAAGTTTATCTAAAGCCGACTGGCGAAGAGATCACGTAAATAAATTCATTGAACGCATTAACAAAGAAATCAAACAAGAAAAATCATACGTTAAATTTGGTATCAGTCCGTTTGGAATATGGAAATCGGGTTATCCATCGGGTGTTGTAGGATCTTCACAATATGATGAACTGTATGCCGATGCCAAATTATGGTTGAATAAAGGCTGGGTTGATTATTTTTCTCCTCAATTATATTGGCCGATTAATTCGCAACGTCAGAATTTTCAGGATTTATTGGAATGGTGGCAGGATGAAAACACTATGAACAGACATTTATGGCCTGGTTTAAATACGGTTGAAGTGAAAGCAACCAACAGATCGACCGAAATTGTTAACCAGATAAAAATCACTGCTGATGTTTTAAATAAAAACAGTGTTGGCGTTATTCATTACAGTATTGCAGGATTAACAGACAACAGCGAAATGATTCCGGCACTAAAAAATGGTCCGTATAAAGAAAAAGCATTAATTCCGTTGAGTCCGTGGATGAAAATCAATAAAATTTCAACTCCGTCCTTAACCGTAAGCAACGACAATTCTTCTATAAACATAAATTGGTCAAACAGTAAATCTGCCGATGCTTTTCAGTGGGTTTTGTACACACGTTACGATAACGAATGGCAGGTTGAGATCCTTCCGAAAAATCAGCTGAATAAAAGCGTTGCGCGTTCTAAAAACGGAAAGAATTGTAACACGGTAGCTTTAAAGGCAATTGACCGTTTAGGTAACGAAAGCGATTACGCAGCCAAAAAAATATAAGCAATGAAAACGTATGTTGTGCTTTTACGTGGTGTAAATGTTTCGGGCAAAAACATTATTAAAATGGCGGTTCTTAAGACTGTTTTGATAGATAATGGCTTTAAAAATATTACAACGTATATACAAAGCGGAAACATTATTTTAAGTTCTGATATAGGAAAAGATGTAGTTATAACGAAAATTCAACAGCTTATTTACGATCACTTTCAGTTACAGATTGCTATTTTTTGTTTGGATCTTCAGGAAATGGAAGTCGCTTTAAAGAACAATCCGTTTACAGAGAACATCGAACCAAATAAATTGTTTTTTACTTTTTTGAATAAAGAGCCTGCTGCCGATTTACTTGCTGATTTAGAAAAAATCGATTTTGCAAACGATCAGTTTAAGGTAATTGATAAAGTCCTGTATTTTTATCTGCCTAAAGGAATGAGTAATTCTAAACTGAACAACAATTTCTTCGAGAAAAAATTAAAAGTAACAGCAACTGGAAGAAATTTAAATACCATTCATAAACTTATTGATCTGACTAAAAACAACAGCAATTAGTCGTATTTTGTGTATATCATACTCAAAATGTACTGATTTATTCAATCGTTATTCATTAAAATCCCTTTATTTAAGCGAATTGAGTCTTTGGCATTTTTATTGAATGATGTATTATACAATTATAAATTTATATGTTATGAAAAAAAGTATCTTCACATTTTTTGTTTTAGGATTAACCGTGATTTCTTGTAATAAGAAAGAAACTGAAACAACTACCGAAACAACGATAAGTACAGACAGCACGGAGATTATCGCAAATGATACACTTACAAATGTACACGATGGTCATACTACACAAAACTCGTTAGATTGGAACGGAACGTACGAAGCAACGTTGCCTTGTGCCGACTGTGCGGGAATTAAAACGACGATTACGTTAGATAAAAGCGGAACTTTTAAATATGCTGCCGAATATTTAGACAAGAAATTAAAGGTAAACGATGCAGGTGATATTATGTGGCATGATAACGGATCAGTTGCACATTTAAAAGGAAAAGATATTGATATCAAAGTAAAAGTTGTTGAAAACGGATTGGTTGGTTTGGATACCGAAGGTAAAGAAATTGATGGTCCTTTAAAAGAGCATTACAACTACAAAAAAATAAACTAATATTAGAAAAACCGGAAGTTCAGCTTCCGGTTTTTGTTTTTAATCGTGTTCTTCCAATTCAAAAAGACTGTCTAAAGGCATATTAAAAATCTTGGCAATTTTTAAAGCCAAAACCGCCGACGGAATGTATTTTTTTGTTTCGATAGAATTAATTGTCTGACGTGAAACTCCGACTTTTTCCGCCAAATCTCCTTGGGTTAAATTGTGTCGGGCACGTTCTATTTTAATGTAATTCTTCATCTGATAATGCTTCTTTTAATTTATTTCTTTCTCTCAAGAAAAACAGCACATTAAAAAATAAAACCGTAGAAATAATACCTCCTGCAGATTCATAAGTTTCTGCTTGATTCCACAAAATAAAATTTAATAATGGTCTACCAATCAACAAAAATACACCAATTAGCAAACTATACACTGTTGTTTTTAAACGAATACTGTACAACATTTCATCATCATCTTTATACTTTGAAAATACAATCAGAAAAAAAGCACACGACACAAGAAATTCAAATAGCGTTTTTTCCATAAATCGATTATTGTTAAATAACATAATATCGAAAAAATAAAAAAAGACAGGTGTAGCTAAAAATAATATACTTATGTATTTAAAGCCTGCAGGAAATAGCAAATACGTTTTCATAATTAATCATTTTTAGTTAGTTCTTTTTTCAATTGAAACCTTTTGTAATGAAATAAAATATTTTGGTAAATTAAAACAAACATTATAATCTGAATAGCCGATTGCGGATTTATTTCATCTTTAAAAATAAAGAAATCCATCAACGGATTTATTACTAAATAGATGATCGCCATAAATAAACTTTGAACTGTTATTTGCAAACGAATCATGTAAAGCATTTCGTCATCGTCTTTGTATTTTGAATAGATCATAAAAAACATTCCTAAACATATTAACGCTTGCGATAACGTTTTTACAAGCGTTTTAATATCAACAGTAAAATCAGCATTTAATAACTTTAAAAGCACAGCAACCAAGATTGGTACAGCAATTAAACAAATACCAAATGTTTTAAATTTTGCAGGAAATAGAAAGTTTGTGTTCATAGTTATTGGTTTTTAGTTAGTTCTTTTTTTGCTTTGTAAATATTACTACCTAAGTTAAAAAGCATCCATAATAATATCATAAAAAAGATTGAATGCGCTGAAAAATCAGTAGCTTCAAAAAAAGGTATTTTCTCATCAAAGAGGGAAAATAAAGACATTGCTAAAAGAAAGAAAATTGCGTATATCAATCCTTTCAAACAAGCTATTAATCTAAATTGTAAATACATTTCATCTCCATCATCTTTTGTCCATTTGGTCATAAAAAGTAAGAACATTCCTACCAATGATATACTTGCTACAACCTTTGAAAGTTTTCTAAAATCTGAATATTCATTAAAACCTGTTACTTTTAAAAGAATTAATGCTAAAACAGGAAGTAAGATGACTGTTAAACTGATCCACATCTTTTTTTTCGGAATTAATCGACTCTTTACACTCATATAGTTAAGTTTATTTGCTACAAATATAAACAAACTTTTCAATTTGTAAAGAAAACTTTACTTTTCGATATAAAAAAATCGATATGCTATTGAAACATACCGATTTTAAAAATATAGTTAGTTTAATTCTATTTATGCTGTTGCAGGTAAATCGCGGGTTAACCAACCACTACGACCTGCGGTTATTATTGCGTAAGGTGTAATCCAAAACAAGGTAAACAGATAGAATACGCTGTAAGTATATGCAAGAAAAGCTTCGGCAATATTGTATTTTTTTGCGTAGAAAAACATTTGAATGCTCGAGAATACAAAGATTCCTGCTAAACTTGAACATACAAAAAGTACTGGATGTGT
>JAVXSC010000107.1:0-9025 GCA_036643355.1 Myroides sp. | reverse complement strand
TCACGCATGTATTTCTGCATTCCGGGCGATTCGTACTGGAACACACCCACCGTTTCTCCGCGTTGGAACAATTCGTACGTTTTAACATCATCAATCGGAATTTCTTCCGGATCGATCTCTAAGCCAATACGTTGTTTTATAATTGCAACAGTATCTTTTATTAATGTCAGGGTTTTTAAGCCCAAGAAATCCATTTTTAGCAAACCGGCACTTTCGGCAACCGAGTTATCGAACTGGGTTACATATAAAGCGGAATCTTTGGCGGTTTGTACAGGAACGAAATTGGTAATATCATCGGGCGTAATGATTACTCCACAGGCATGAATTCCCGTATTACGCATTGATCCTTCGATAATTTTTGCCTGTTGAATGGTTTCTGAAAGCAAGTCGTTCTGATTGGCAATACTTATCAATTCTTTAACGGCGTCAAACTCATCAGATCGTAATGCTTTTTTTATAACATCTTCGGGTTCAGACAAAAATCGACGTAAATTCCACTTACTAGGCATCATCGTTGGGATCATTTTGGCAATTCGTTCCGATTCATATAAAGGTAGATCCAATACACGCGCTGCATCTTTAATTGCCGATTTGGTTGCCATTTTACCGTACGTGATGATTTGCGCCACCTGATTAGATCCGTATTTATTAATTACATAATCCATAACGCGACCACGACCTTCATCATCAAAATCGATATCAATATCGGGCATCGACACACGATCGGGATTCAGGAAACGCTCAAAAAGCAAATCGTATTTTATAGGATCTAAATTAGTAATTCCCAAACAGTACGCAACCGCAGAACCTGCAGCAGATCCACGCCCCGGACCAACCGATACGTTCATTTTACGAGCTTCGGCAATGAAATCCTGTACAATTAAGAAATATCCCGGATAACCAGAATTTTCTATGGTTTTAAGCTCAAAATCTAATCGTTCGGTAACAACATCATCGATTTCTTTGTATCGTCGCTTCGCACCTTCATATGTTAAATAACGTAAATAAGCATTTTCACCACGTTTTCCGCCATCTACATCGTCTTCTGGATCGATAAACTCTGCAGGAATATCAAACTTTGGAAGTAAAATATCTCTGTAAAGCGAATACACTTCTATTTTATCAACAATTTCTTGAATATTAATAATTGCTTCAGGCAAATCAGCAAAAAGCGCTTTCATTTCCTCTTGCGTTTTATAATAATATTCTTGATTTGGCAAGCCGTAGCGATATCCGCGACCACGACCAATCGGCGTTGCCTGTTTCTCGCCATCTTTTACGCACAGTAAAATATCGTGCGCATTGGCATCGGATTTTTCTAAATAATAGGTATTGTTTGTCGCGATTAATTTTACATTGTGCTTTTTAGAAAACGCAATCAATGTTTTATTTACACGATCTTCATCTTCCTGATTATGGCGCATGATTTCCAGATAAAAATCATCTTTAAAATGTTCTTTCCACCACAAAAGTGCATCTTCTGCCTGCTTTTCACCAATATTCAAAATCTTACTTGGCACTTCGCCATACAAATTCCCGGAAAGCACAATAATATCTTCTTTATATTGCAAAAGAACCTGTTTATCGATACGCGGAACGTAGTAAAAACCGTTGATCGACGCTATTGACGATAATTTTGCAAGGTTGTGATATCCCTTTTTATTTTTTGCTAGAAGAACAACTTGGTATCCATTGTCTTTTTTCGATTTATCGGTATGATTTTCGCATACAAAAAACTCGCAACCAACAATTGGTTTTAGCTCTGTTTCTGTAGGATCTTCTCCATTTTCAATCGCAGCTTCGTTGGCTTTCTTTGCGTTTTTATTATGATCTAAAACCGCACTTACAAACTTGAAAGCGCCCATCATGTTCCCGTGATCGGTCATTGACAAAGCCGACATTTTTTCTTTTGCCGATTTTTTGATCATTGCACCAATATCGATAGTCGATTGCAAAACCGAAAACTGTGTATGATTATGTAAATGAGCAAAAACTGCTTCATTGTATGCTTTTTTGACATCGGCAGAAATCGTAGTTTTTTCAGCTTCGCCTTTAATAACGCCAGCAGCTTCTAACTGCTTACGAATTTCTTCAGATGCTTTTTTTAGGTTGATATGCTTTAAACCAATCAACTGAAAAGGTTGCGGATTTACTTCTTTAAAATGCTGTAAATATCCGGTTGGTTGCTGCAATTCGTTTTCGTTAAAAACATTTCTACGAATTAACTCGAAAAAACATCTTGTGGTAGCTTCCACATCGGCAGTTGCATTGTGCGCTTCGCCAAAAGGTACATCAAATAAATATTCATGCAGTTCGGTCAAGGTAGGTAGTTTAAAACGACCACCACGACCACCAGGAAGTTTCAATAAACTCGCCGTAACTTCGGTACACGTATCTAAAACCGCCATAGAATTTAAAGGCGTTGCTTTAGACGAACGATGAAATTCGGCACCCATAATATTCAAATCAAACCCAACATTTTGTCCTACAACAAATTTAGCTTTACCCAACGCAGTATTAAACTTGGCAAGAACCGTATTTATATCAATACCCTTTTCGGTTGCCAACAACGTAGAAATTCCGTGAATTCGTTCAGAATCATAAGGAATATCAAAACCTTCGGGCTTAATCAAATAATCTTCGTGTTCAACCAAATTTCCCATTTCATCGTGCAACTGCCAGGCTATCTGTATACAGCGCGGCCAGTTATCAACATCGGTAATAGGTGCATTCCAATCTTTAGGTAAACCAGTTGTTTCGGTATCAAAAATTATATACATGGGTAAAATTCAGGTTGATTTTATACAAAGTTACAATAAAAAAAGTCGCTCTTAAAAAAGAACGACTTAAGTATGTGTTAAACAAATTTTTAAAATTTATTACGGATTTGGTGTTTCTGCTACTGGTGGAGTAACTAAAGGAATTCTAAAGAACACGCCTTTATTTAAATTCACTAACGGTGTTTCTGGTAAAACCAATGTAGGATCAACCGGTACCATTTCTGCCATAAACGTTCCTGAAATTGTACCTGGAACTTGTTTTTCCACCGGATCTAACTTAATATAACCTTTTCCTGTTGATGATGAAGTACTATATAAGTAAACTGTATCTTTTTCAATTTTAGAATATGTAGCAACATGGTGATTGGTTGTTCCTAATTCATATTCTTTTCCTGATTCGTAATTATGAATAAACAAAGTAACGTTTTCTGAATCGGTTGCGCCAACAATTACCAAATTACCGCTGTTATCAACATTTGCCGTTAATTTTGTAGCACGCCAAAAGTCATAACTTTTCATGGCTTCAAAGGTTGGTGTGTTTACAGTTAGTTCTTCTTCGCAAGACACTAGCGAAACTGCCATTAATGCAAATAAAAAGTATTTTTTCATATTCTATTTAGATTCTGAATTCAATGTTACCAAACAAAAATAGAATTTTTTCTTTAACACCAAATGTTTTTTTTTAATAATTATTTAACTTTTTTAAAATTTAACAACTTAAGGTTAATTTTTACGGGTTAATAATCAATCATTACGAAAAAATAATTACTTTTGCACTTCAATTTTAATAATTAAGAGGTCGGGAACCTCAATTAAATCATTTAAAGATTATGTCTGTAAAAATTAGATTACAAAGACACGGTAAAAAAGGAAAACCTTTTTACTGGGTAGTAGCTGCTGATGCACGTGCTAAAAGAGATGGTAAATTCTTAGAGAAAATCGGAACTTACAATCCAAACACTAACCCTGCAACAATTGACTTAAACGTTGATGCTGCTGCAAAATGGTTATTTAACGGTGCACAACCAACAGATACTGCTCGTGCAATTTTATCTTACAAAGGTGCTTTATTAAAACATCACTTAAATGGTGGTGTACGCAAAGGTGCTATAACTGAAGAGCAAGCTGAAGCAAAATTCGCTGCTTGGTTAGATGAAAAAGCAAACAAAGTAAACACAAAAGTTACTGGATTGGCTGATAACAAAGCTGCTGCTAGAACAGCTGCATTAAATGCTGAAAAAGAAGTAAACGCAAAACGTGTTGCTGCTGCACAAGAAGCTAAAGCTGCTGCTGAAGCTGCAACTGCAGAAGAAGCTACTCCAGAAGTAGAAGAAAATACAGAAGAAACTGAAGCATAATTTGTAAGCGATTTTTAATGCGTAAAAAAGATTGTTTTTATTTAGGAAAAGTCGCTAAGAAATATAGTTTCAAAGGCGAAGTCTTGGTTTATTTAGACACAGACGAGCCAGAATTGTACACAGAATTGGAATCAATGTTCGTTGAAATAAACGGACATTTGGTTCCTTTTTTTATTGAAAGATCATCACTCCACAGAGAAAAATTTCTTCGTACCCAGTTTGAAGATATGGATTCTGAAGAAATTGCAGACACCATTGTGGGCAAAGATGTTTATTTACCGCTTACCATGCTTCCAAAATTAGAAGGAAACAAATTTTACTACCACGAGGTTGTTGGTTTTGATGCCATTGACCAGCGATTAGGCAATTTTGGAACTATTTTAAGAATAAGCGACAACGGCGTACAAGCTTTGTTTGAAGTTCAAAAAAATGATGCCGTTATTTTGATTCCTTTAATTGATGAATTCATTATTGAAGTAAATCGCGAAAACAGATCTATTCTTTTCAACACTCCGGAAGGATTGATCGATTTGTATATTTAATTACCACTTATTTTCATTTAAAACAGTAATTTTGAGGTAAAATCTACTTCAATGTTCTCATTTAAACAATTCACTATAGAACAAGATCGTTGTGCCATGAAAGTTGGTACAGACGGCGTTTTGTTAGGCGCTTGGACTCCCCTTTTTCACAAACCGTTCAACATATTGGATATTGGCGCAGGCACTGGTTTAATTGCTTTAATGTTAGCTCAAAGAAGCGATGCACAAGAAATTGATGCTGTAGAAATTGACGAAGAAGCTTACGAACAATGTGTTGAAAATTTTGAACAAAGCAAATGGAACGATCGTCTGTTTTGCTATCATGCATCGATTGATGAATTTACAGAGGAACTTTTTGAAGAGGAAGAAGAATACGATTTAATTGTATCAAACCCACCTTTTTATTCCGAAAATTATTCATCAGGAAACGACAAACGCGATCAAGCACGCTTTCAGGAAGCTTTACCTTTTGATGAATTAATAGAATCGGCACAAGCATTACTTTCAGAAAATGGAATTTTCTCAGTCATTATTCCCTATAAAGAAGAAGCGAATTTTATAGAATTGGCTCAATCTGTAGGTTTATTTCCATTGAAGATAACTCGAGTTAAAGGAAACGAAACATCCGAAATTAAACGTAGTTTACTGGCTTTTTCCCGATTAGAACAAGAACCATTTGTTGATGAATTAACCATTGAAACAGATCGCCATAAATACACCCCAGAATATACAGAACTTACAAAAGACTTTTATTTGAAGTTATAAATTTCATTTTACAAACGACGTTTAATGCCATATCAGCCTATTAATTTTATGGTATGCAATAATCGTTATTATGAAAAAGGAATTTATAAAGGGACAAGGAGCTGTAGAGAACATTCACAATCGGTTTTTTAAGAATAGATATGAAATATCGATCTATCAAGATGATTACGAAGATGATATTGCAAAAACGCAGATATTAGAGGTCTTTCCTAAAACAATCGTCAATAAAGTAAAAGGCAATAGTTTGCCTTTTTTGTATTCTGTAAATCCGTATCAGGGGTGCGAACACGGTTGCGCCTATTGTTACGCTCGCCCGACACATCAATATTGGGGATTTAGCGCCGGTGTAGATTTTGAACGCGTTATTCTGATAAAGAAAAACGCTCCGGAACTTTTAGAACAATTCTTTTTAAAGCGTGGTTACAAAGCATCAACCATTCAACTTTCAGGCAACACGGACTGTTATCAACCTATTGAACGCAAATTAGAAATTACTAGAAAAATATTGCAGTTGTGTTTAGATTACCGCCATCCGGTGAGTATCATTACTAAAAACGCATTAATACTTCGCGATTTAGATATCTTAAAACAACTGGCTGTTAAAAATCTGGTAAATGTATCCTTAAGTATTCCAACCATTAACGAAGACTTGCGCAGGGTTTTAGAACCCAGAACTTCATCGGTAAAAACAAAACTGAAAGCACTTCAAACTTTATCCGAAAACAACATTCCTACACACGTTATGGTTGCGCCGATAATTCCCGGATTAAACAGCATGGAAATTCTTCCAATATTAAAAACAATTGCAGAAAACGGAGCAAATTCTTTCGGATATACTTTGGTTGGTTTGAACGACGAAGTAGAACCTGTTTTTAAAGATTGGCTGGAAACACATTATCCAGACCGAAAAGAAAAAGTTTTAAATCAAATAGCATCGTTGCATAAAGGAAATTTGGCAGAAAATAATATTGCCAAAAGAAATTCCGGAAACGGAAATTTTGCTGATATGATTCACAAAACTTTTGAAATCGGAAGAAAGAAATTTTTCAGTCAATCTAAATTTCCTGCGTTATCAACCGATTTGTTTGATGGAACCAAAGGCGAACAGTTGAGTTTGTTTTAAATAAGTAAGCAAAAAGTTTAAAGTCTTAAGGTCAAAAGCACCGTCAGTTCGAGCGAAGTCGAGAACTTCTCGATACGCTTCATTACATTACACTACTCGAAGTGACGCTAATAGTAAGTAAAGATTTATGGGGCATTTAATGATATTTTGCTTTGATTTTCTTTGTTACCAAAACGAGCATTGTAAACATCGGTGTGTTTGTAAATATCCACACTTTCAACATCGTTTTGATTTAACGAACGAAACGTTTCTTCGCTAACACGTACTCCATCTACTATATATGTGTACTTACCGTTACATGTTAAGTCTTCTACTTCTTTTAAAATGGTTTCTGGATTTCTCTCTGATTGATTATAACGTTTTGAAAAATCCAACGAAATCATTTGCCCTTGCAATAAATGCACAAAAGAAGGTGCTTGATGTCCTTTATCGACAACATTTTTAGATACAGATTTTGCTCTTGGCTCTCCTTCATATTTTCTAACACTAACTTCACTAACACCTGTATATCCTGTTGCTGAACGGCAAATTAAAGAAATTGTAACATCAGGTAAGTCTGTATCGTCTTGTTCCATCTTAATATTCAAAACATTACTCTTGCGAACAATTGCCATACTTGTTTTATATCCTCTATAAATAAACTGAATTTTATCGCCTTTTTTCACTTTAAACTTGTATCTCCCTTCAGCATCAGTTACTGTTTCAACGTTAGTTCCTGCCAACTTTACAACAACACCCAGAATCGGTTCCCCATCTTGGGTTCTAACAACACCAGTTATTTCTTTATAAATATTTTGCCGTAACACTTGTGTAGTCGAATTTACTAGAGGTGCGGATTTTACAGTCCAAGTAGAAAGTACAACTACCCCAAAAACAACAGTAATATATCTGCAAACATTAAATGCATTATTCAATTTCTTCTTATTATTCACGTCATTATTTGCCATATCACAATTGCTTTATCATCATTTCTCAATAACTAACAGCAAGTTACTACTTTTTATTCTAAAAATTCAATCATAAAATATTTTGTCTTTCTTCTTAAAAAATAAGTATTTTTGTGACAACTAAACAATTGTAGATATGAAACCGGATTTATTTCAGGCACCAGATTATTATTTATTAGACGATTTACTTACAGACGAACATAAATTAGTGCGCGACTCGGCACGGGCATGGGTTAAAAAAGAAGTATCACCAATTATTGAAGAATACGCGCAACGTGCAGAATTCCCTCATCAAATTGTAAAAGGTTTAGGTGAAATTGGCGGTTTTGGACCATATATTCCTGTGGAATACGGCGGTGCAGGATTAGATCAAATTTCGTACGGATTAATTATGCAGGAAATCGAACGTGGCGATTCAGGTGTACGTTCAACCTCATCGGTTCAATCATCGTTGGTAATGTATCCAATTTGGAAATACGGAAACGAAGAGCAACGCATGAAATACCTTCCAAAATTAGCAACAGGCGAAATGATCGGATGTTTTGGTTTAACAGAACCTGATTTTGGATCAAACCCAGGCGGAATGGTTACCAACTTTAAAGACAAAGGCGATCATTATTTATTGAATGGTGCAAAAATGTGGATTTCGAACGCTCCGTTTGCAGATATTGCCGTTGTTTGGGCGAAAGACGAAAGCGGACGCATTCACGGATTGATCGTTGAACGCGGTATGGAAGGTTTTACAACTCCGGAAACACACAACAAATGGTCGTTACGTGCATCGGCAACCGGCGAATTAATTTTCGATAACGTTAAAGTTCCTAAAGAAAACTTATTACCAAACAAATCGGGCTTAGGCGCACCACTTGGTTGTTTAGATTCGGCTCGTTACGGTATTGCTTGGGGAGCGATTGGCGCTGCGATGGATTGCTACGATACGGCTTTAAGATATTCTAAAGAACGCATTCAGTTTGATAAACCAATCGGAGCTTTTCAATTACAACAAAAAAAATTAGCCGAAATGATTACCGAAATAACCAAAGCACAGTTATTAACTTGGCGTTTGGGTGTTTTACGTAACGAAGGCAAAGCAACATCGGCACAAATATCTATGGCGAAACGTAACAACGTGGATATGGCATTAACTATTGCGCGTGATGCACGCCAAATGTTAGGCGGAATGGGTATTACCGGCGAATATTCTATTATGCGTCACATGATGAATTTAGAATCGGTTGTTACTTATGAAGGTACGCACGACATTCACTTGTTAATTACAGGTATGGATGTGACCGGATTCCCCGCTTTTAAATAAGATTTGATTTTTATAAATAAGAAATCCCGAACAATGTTCGGGATTTTATTGTTTTTAGTATCAACTAATACTCTTTTGTGTTTTCGTGATCCAGATAAATTTTGCTGTATTTTTTATACCAATACCACAATCCGAAAATAGATAAAAACACTACTAATAATGTTTGATCGATCTTTTTCCAGCGGTCAAACAACT
>JAVXSC010000106.1:0-9044 GCA_036643355.1 Myroides sp. | reverse complement strand
CACTTTTTAATTTATAATCTACACCACCCGTTGGGAAAATTCCTACACTTAATCCTGAATAATCATTATGATCAGAAAAAGAGTTGGCAAATACTAAACCACCACCAACGTACCATTTAAATCCATCGATATCTCCGATAGGAAAATGATGCTGATACGCACCAGAAAGTGAAACATTTGTCCACTTGTGTTTCCCATTCCAATAAGAATCCGAATAAGGTCTGATACCTAAGTTAAACTCTAAAGCTCCAGGCTGTGTGATAAACGTTTTAAATGAAGCTCCAACGGCGTCGTAATATCCCGAACCTAAACGGATACCAATTGAATTTTTGTAGTCTTGTGCAGAAGCACCTCCGGCAATCATTAAAGATGCCACTAATAAAATCTTTCTCATAAAATTTCTTTTTATTGTTTAGCCCAACTAGCATATTGAACTAAACGTGCAATTTATATTTTAAAATTAATAAAAATTCGTCATACTATGTCGCCTTTCAGACTTATTTTTGTAATAAAATATAATATGACCGGCTTTTTAATATCCACAATTGTCTTTTTATGTGTAGTTTCTTTCTACTTTTTTTACAAAATTTCTAAATTAAAAAGATCGTTAACTTCTTCTGAAAACGTTATAATTCAGACAAATGAACAGTTATTACATGAAAAAAGTATAAGTCAGGATTTAAAAATTCGGAATGAAATTTTATCTAATGACCTTATTTCTTTCAAACAAAATCAGCAGACAATAACTAATGATTTAAAAGTACTGACCGCTGAAAAACAAAATATTGTAGCAGAAAACAGTGTATTAAAAGAAAAGTTATTGTTTCAGAAAACAGAGATTGAACATTTACATAAACAGACAACCTTACAGTTTGAAAATATCGCCCAAAGATTGTTAGAAGAAAAATCGGAACGATTTACCGCAGCCAACAAACAGAATATTGATGCCATTTTACAGCCTTTGAGTGAAAATATCGAGCGTTTTAAAAAACAGGTGGAAGAAACGTATGACAAAGAATCAAAAATTAGATTTTCTTTAGACGAACGCATTAAAGAATTAATGCTGCAAACCAATAAAATTAGTACCGAAGCTAATAATTTGGCAAATGCACTAAAAACTAATCATAAAAAACAAGGCGATTGGGGCGAAATGATTTTAGAGAATATACTGCAAAAATCGGGCTTGGTTAAAAATCGTGAATACCGTACACAGAGTAATTTGGTTACAAACGAAGGAAAAAATGTACGCCCGGATATTATTATCGATTTACCAAATAACCGCTCTATCATTGTAGATTCAAAGGTTTCGCTGAATGCCTATGATTCTTATTGTAATACCGAAAGTACTCAAGAGCAAACTATTTATTTGAACAATCATTTAAAGGCTTTGCGATTACATATTGATGAATTAAGCGCGAAAAATTACAACGATTTAATTGACGGATTGGATTTCACTATGTTATTCATTCCTATTGAACCTGCCTATTTACTGGCATTGCAAAGCGATACTAATTTATGGAACGATGCATACAAAAAACGAATTTTATTGATTAGTCCGACAAATTTAATTGCGTGTTTAAAATTGATTTCTGACTTATGGAACAAAGACAAACAAGATAAATCGGCACAGAAAATTGTAAAACAAGCCGAAAAAATTTATGAAAAAACAGTTCTTTTTACCAAAAGTTTTGAACAGGTTGGCAAGCAGATCCAGCAAGCACAAGATTCGTACTTAAAAGCACAAAATCAGTTGAAAGATGGTAGAGGAAACATTCTGTCGCAAACAAATCATTTGTTGAAATATGGGATTTCGCCTAAAAACGTTCTGACTGATTTTAATGATGAAGATGATTCTGAATATTAAATATTAGATTATACTTTCTAATTTTTTTCTTGTGCTAAACTAATGAGAAGCTGAAACAAGTTCAGCTTGACAAACTAGACGATTATTATTAAAAGTGTAAAATCAAATTCTGAATTTATTGAATAAAAAAAATCGAACATAAATGTTCGATTTTTTTTATTGTGATATTTTATAAACTATACGTGTAACGCTCTGTTTTCTGTAGCAGCCAAAGCAGCTTCTTTAATAGCTTCTGCAAATGTTGGGTGTGCATGTGACATACGAGAAATATCTTCTGCCGACGCACGGTATTCCATGGCTACAACTGCTTCTGCAATTAAATCTGCAGCACGAGCACCAACGATGTGGAAACCTAAAATTTCGTCGGTAGTTTTATCTGCCAAGATCTTTACAAATCCATCTAAATCAGAAGAAGCACGTGCACGTCCTAAAGCTTTAAATGGGAACTGACCTACTTTGTATTCTTTATTTTCGGCTTTTAACTGCTCTTCTGTTTTACCAACAGTAGCAACTTCTGGCCAAGTGTAAACAACACCAGGAATCAAATTATAATCGATATGTGGTTTTTGACCAGCCAATTGTTCAGCAACCAAAACACCTTCTTCTTCTGCCTTGTGCGCCAACATTGCTCCACGAACAACATCGCCAATTGCATAAATATTTGAAGCTGATGTTTGTAAATGATCGTTTACTTCAACCTGACCTCTATCTGTAATTTTAACTCCGGCTTTATCAGCATTCAATCCATCAGTGTACGGACGACGACCAACGCAAACCAACGCGTAATCTCCATCTAAAGAAATTACTTCGTTTTTAGCATTTAAAGCTTCAACCAAAACAGCATCGCCGTTTCTTTCTACTTTTTGAACTTTATGCGAAGTGTAAAATTTCATTCCAGCTTTCTTAAGAACCTTAGTTAATTCTTTAGAAACAGCTCCGTCCATAGTAGGTAACACGCGGTCTGCATATTCAACAACAGAAACCTGTGCACCTAAACGTAAATAAACCTGACCTAATTCTAAACCAATAACACCACCACCAATAATGATTAAGTGTTTAGGAACTTCTTTTAGCTTTAATGCTTCGGTAGAAGTAATAACACGTTCTTTATCGATAGAAATAAAAGGTAAAGAAGATGGTTTAGATCCTGTTGCAATGATGGTATTTTTAGCCGAAATCTGCTCAACAGAACCATCGTTTTTTGTAATATTAATTGTAGTCGCATTTTCAAAAGATCCAACACCTTCAAAAACAGTGATTTTGTTTTTATCCATTAAAAACTTAACACCACCACTCGTTTGATCTACAATTGCTTGTTTACGAGCAATCATTTTTTCAAGATCGATTTTTACATCTCCCGGTAATTCAATTCCATGATCTGCAAAATGTTTAATTTCATCAACATGGTGCGATGATGCTAATAAAGCTTTAGAAGGAATACATCCAACATTTAAACAAGTACCTCCTAAAGTTGAGTATTTTTCAATGATTGCAGTTTTCATTCCCAATTGTGCGCAACGAATTGCCGAAACATATCCGCCCGGACCAGAACCTATTACAACTACGTCAAAAGAATTCATATTTTATATTTTTTAGTGTAAAATTAAAGTTGTACAAAAGTACGATTTATTATTTTAAATGGTTTTAAAAAACAGACTGTAAACAAAACTGCTTTATTAAAGTTTTACCATATTTTGAGCTAACGTTTCAATGAACTTACTGATTGGTCCTTTAATCATCATAGCCATCATTGGGTTAAAATCGCCTTCGAAAAACAACTGAACGTTGGTTTCCTCTGCAACTTTTTCGTCTAACTTGGCAATTAAGGTAAATGGTAATTTACTGCTTGCAGCACCTAAAATAACTTCGGTATTTGGTGTAGCACTTTTTTTAACCAGCTTAATTTCGGGCATTCCCTTTAAAGCAAATTCAAAGCAATTTTCATCAATCACTTCAAACTTTGCAATGTTTTCGGGCATTAACTTTTCGAAATTTTTAATATCGCCTAAAGCATCAAACAAATACGCTGATGATTTTTGAACAGTTACTATCGGACTTTCTAAATTCATAATTTATATCTTTTTAAACTCCCCAAATAGAAGGATCTTTACTCCAATCACTCAAAGTAGCAACTTCTTCTTGCGAGATATAATTTTTTTCTACCGCCGCTTTTAATAACGTAGGATAATTACTTAATGTTACCAATTGTATGTCTGCATTTTTAAAATTTTCTGCAGCAACATCAAATCCATACGTAAAAATAGCAGCCATTCCTAAAATATTGGCATCGGCAGCGCGCAAAGCATCTACTGCCTGCAAACTACTTTTTCCGGTGCTGATTAAATCTTCTACCACAACTACGCTTTTACCTGCTTCAAACTGACCTTCGATCTGGTTTTGGCGACCATGTTTTTTAGCTTCCGGGCGAACATAAATAAAAGGCAAATCTAACGCTTCGGCAACCAACAAACCAATACCAATGGCACCGGTTGCAACGCCTGCGATATAATCTGGCTTGCCAAATTCCTCTACAATATTTGCAGCAAATTCGTTCTTTAAAAATTTTCTAATTTCTGGAAATGAAAGAGTTATGCGATTGTCGCAATAAATTGGCGATTTCCATCCCGAAGCCCATGTAAAAGGATTTTTAGGATTTAATTTAATTGCGTTTATTTGTAAAAGCAATTCGGCCGTTTTCTGTGCTGTTTTCTCATTAAAATTCATACTACAAATGTATAAAGTTTTTATTAATGATAAGCCACTTTTTTTAACAAGTACGCTAGAAAAAGAACGCGATTTTAAATATTTTTTGCTGGATACGGTTGATATGCAGAAACTAATTGCGCAATATTTCGCAGATCAGCTTACAAATGCGTACTTATATCACCCTGATGAAGAACTATTGCTTAAATTATTTAAGGATAAAATTACCATAAATAAAGCGGGTGGTGGTTTGGTTGAAAACGATAAAGGGCAGGTTTTGTTTATTTACCGAAACGGAAAATGGGATTTACCAAAAGGCGGTATTGAAAAAAATGAAACTATTGAGGAAACATCGATTCGTGAGGTGGAAGAAGAAACCGGCTGTCGAGATTTAAAAATTAACAAACGACTGGAAAAAACCTTTCATATTTTTAAGCGCAACGGCGAATATCGTTTAAAAATTACTTATTGGTTTTTAATGAATACCAATTACACTGGTGGTTTACACGGACAAATTGAAGAAGGCATAGAAAAAGTTGTCTGGGTTGATAAAAAGGATATTCCGGAACTGCTTAAAAATTCGTACCAAAATATAAAGCTGTTGTTTAATGACAGTATTTACTACAAAACAGCTTTAGAAAAAGAAAAAGGAATCGTTTAAGATTCCTTTTTTATTCTTCTAACTTTGAAGAAACGTTCTTCTTTTTAAGAGTATCATATTTATAGATTCTACAAAGCTTAAATAGTTTCTTTAATCTATATTATTCCCTTGTTGTTCGTCTTCTATAAATAATTGGACTTTACTCACAATACTGCGCAGAATTTCTTCGCGTTTGTTTGCTGTTCCAATCTCCTGTAACGACATTTTGTTTGGTAATGTGGTGCTGTCGCTCGTAAGCTGTTTTGCCATGATATTTACCCTGATTCCAACAGTTGCATCTTCAGGAATATCTTTAAAGACATTGGTTAAATGTGTTCGCCAATCAAAACCTTTTAAATCTTGAAAGCGGTCTGCGTTAACCGTCATAAAAACCGTTTTAACCTTATCAACAATCTCAATATCAGTTTTAACTTCTTGGGCACGAACAGCAGGAATTGCTGTCAATAAAAGTGCTATTACTACAAATTTTTTCATGATTCAATTCTTTTTATTAAAGATATAAAAAAATCATTAAAAAAACACATGTATTATGTTATGCAATTATGATAAAATCAATTAGAAAAAATTATTTTATCTTCTTAATTTCTCCTTTTTGTTTGTTAGAATCGCCCACAATACTGTATTCAAAGGTATATCCGTTTTCGTTTGTTGATAGAATTTTCATTTGTACCGCTTTTTTCTCCGCCATATTTTTCGGATGTAATTTTTGCAGAATGTACTCACAATCGTTTACCCAACGAATGCTTGCTGTATCGGTTTTACCGTTGTATGTTTCGATCTCGTATTTATCGGTTCGAACAAAAGTAGAAGTGTGTTTTTGTCCGTTTATTTCTTGTTCAAACAAAAAATTTCCTGTTTTAAAATCTGCACAATTTCTTTCTTGATTATAGCAACCCATCAAACAAAACGGAATTGCCAATAAAATTAGTTTCTTCATAAATTAATCGTTAAATAAACCGCTGACTAAAGTTCGTAATCCCTTAAAAAATAAATACATGGAAAACAGACAGATTAAACAGCCTAAAATTAAAACGGGATAGTATAAAAAATGTTCCTGATTTTTAAAAGACGAATAAATAATAATCGGCCCAACAAACATCAATGGTATGGCAATGAAAACTTTTTGTAAGCCTTTGTAAATTTTGGTTTTATCTGCTTTTGGTGTTGTCATTATTCAGTGTAATTATTTATAGCATTACGTACGTTACCGTATTTATTTATCAGTTCAGTCGCTTTTTCTTCGGATACATTTAGTTCGTTCATGACCATTTGTATGGCTCTGTTCACTAATTTATGGTTCGATAGTTTCATATCGACCATTTTATTGCCTTTTACGTGCCCCAACTGAATCATTGTTGCAGTAGAAATCATGTTTAAAACCAGTTTTTGTGCTGTACCGGCTTTCATGCGCGAACTTCCAGTTACAAATTCTGATCCAACAACGACCACCATTGGAAAATCTGCTGCCAACGCCAACGGACTTTCGGCATTACAGGTAATTCCACCTGTAGGAATGTTATTTTTCTTACAGAAATCTAATCCGCCTAAAACGTACGGAGTTGTTCCTGATGCAGCGATTCCAATAACAAAATCGTTCGAATTGATCTGATATTCGTTTAAATCAATTTCTGCTTGATTAGTATTGTCTTCTGCATTTTCAACCGCTTTTCTAATTGCTGTATCTCCGCCGGCAATTAATCCGATGACTTTATCATACGAAACTCCAAAAGTTGGCGGACATTCCGAAGCATCTACAATTCCCAATCTGCCCGATGTTCCTGCACCAATATAGAACAATCGTCCGCCATTTTTTAGTTGCGATACAATTTTGGTAACAGCGGCTTCGATTTGCGGAATGGCTTTTTGAACAGCAAAAGGCACCGTTTGATCTTCTTGATTGATACTTGTAAGTAAATCTGTAACACTCATCTGTTCTAAATGGTTGTATTTAGATTCAGATTCTGTGATTTTATCAAAAGACATAATTTGTATTTTAAACAAATTTACAGAAAATTTAATAAGCGTTGGTATTTATAAGGATAAAACAAATATTCGTAGTACTTTTGCAGCAAGTAGACCGCCTTATCGCTGGCTTTTTGTCAGAGGAAAGTCTGGGCACCATAGAGCAGAATAGCGGGTAACGCCCGTCCGCCGTGAGGTGAGGACAAGTGCAACAGAAAGTATGTACAGTTCGGCTGTAGTGAAACCAGGTAAACTCTATTCGGTGAAATGCCATGTAAACCAACGCCAAGTGCTGCTCGCGCAAGTTGGAGGGTAGGCAGATAAAGTGTACGGGTAACCTTGCACATAGATAAATGATAAGGACACGCCTTTGGCGATGTACAGAACCCGGCTTATAGGTCTACTTTTTTACTTTAAAATTTCTCATACCTATTCTTTTAATAACAACTAATTTTCTAAATTCATTTATATAGAATACCCTTTTATTCTATTACAATTTCTGTACTTAATACTGAATTGACTAGGAATTACAGTTCTTTCAATAATTCCTACTGATACTTTCTTAATTACCTCTCAGTGAATAGTTAGTTAAAAAAACTAGTATAAATATACAGAAAAAGCAAAAATTTATGTAGTTTTAAATAAAGCCTACCAACAGTCTATTTTATTTTAAATCTAAGTGTCTTAATGGTATTTTTGTAAATACTTATATTACGCATACTAAAGCTTTAATTGTTAAACATAAAACATCAACCAAAATATTATCATAAAATTATATTAAAGTTTAAATGTTATAGTGTATATTGCAATGATTTTTTTTTAAAACAATTATATGAAATTTATTTTTGGTATGATAACTAAATTACATTTAAAAAAGGTTCATTTGATTACAATGTTCCTTTTATTCATAAGTTCTCTTGGCTTTAGCCAGCAACCTAACTATGTGGACATTGACGATACATATACCGTAGATGAGCTTATAAAAGAGATATTGGTAGGTTCTAAATGTGATTTGGTAACAAATGTAAGATATCAATATGGAAGTGGTATACCTGCTTCTAACGCTATAAAAGCAGCTGGTTATTTTACTAGAAATGGTAGTAACTTTCCATTCGAAAATGGAATTGTATTAGCAACTGATATGGCAGTTTCTGCAGAAGGTCCTTGTACACCAGGTGGAGGTCCATCAAGTCCTAATCAATTTCGTTGGTTAGGTGATCAAGATTTGAATGATTTGGTAAATGATGCAGGTGGTTACCCAACTTTTCCTTTTACACCTACAGACATGAGATCAGCAATTATTGATTTTGAATTTGTACCTATGCAAAATACAGTAAGTTTTGAGTATTTATTTGGTAGTCACAGCTATAATAGTGGATGTAATTTTGATTGTGGAAACGGCGCTTTGTTTGGTGCATGGTTGATTGATTTGACTACGGGAGTTGGAGAAAATTTAGCGAAGGTACCTAATACGAATGATCCAATTTCTATTGCAACTATAAGAGATGGAAATAAATCAAATCCATCCAATTGTAACGGAGGGCCAACAACAATTAATCCACAATTTTTTGGAAATTCTTATGGTTTCGGTGCAAATCAAGTTCCTCCATTAACAGCTGCTGTAAATCTATCAGGTCATACTGTACCTATGCAGTCATTATCTGCAAATGTTGTAGTAGGTAGAAGGTACAAAATTAAATTAGCTGTAATTGACTTTTGCCCTACAAACTCCCATACCAGCGCCGTATTTTTCAAAGCGGGAAGTTTTGATATTGGCGATTTAGATTTAGGAGCGCCACAATTAATAGGAAATGGAGATGGTTTGTGTGTAGGCGATAGTTATACCTTAAAATC
>JAVXSC010000105.1:0-9379 GCA_036643355.1 Myroides sp. | reverse complement strand
GCCATACGAATGAACAATGGTCCGTAATGACCAAAATCTGCAGGCCACCAATCTTGTGAATCGGTCATTAGATTTTTAAGGTCGCTTTTAACGGCTTCCAAATCTAGTTTCTTAAATTCTTCGGTATAATTAAAATCATCGCCCATAGGATCGGACTTAGAAGAATGCTGACGTAAAATATCAACTCTTAATCGGTTAGGCCACCAGTCGTTGTTTGTTGTTCCTTTGCCGGCAACCGGATTACTTGTAGTTCCGTTATGAAACGGACATTTACTGATATCGTTTCCTGCGTTTTCCATTGCTTATAGTTGTTTTATAGTTCTTTCATAAAATTACTAATAAAACAGGCAATTACCATTTGTGTTGATATTAAAAATCTATTAAACTATAGATTTTTTAACTGCATGATACTATTTCTGCAACGTATTTTCTTTTATAATGAAGGATTGATGATTTGAATTGTTCTTACGATGAAAGGTGTCGTTGTAAAGATATCCTTCGGAATCTTTTCTTAACAAAGGCTGCGGATTGAAATTTCCTTTTGCATCAAACTGTCTTATGAAATCGTCTTTTGTTTCATCATAATCGGGATGTTGCCAATCGTATTTATATTCGGGTTCGAACTGTGGTCTTTTCAGAATATACGAAAGAAGAAATCCTGAAATGAAGCCCGCCAAATGACCTTGCCACGAAATACCTTCTTCAATATCGGGCAACATATACCAAACCGACCCGCCGTACAAAATAATCATTAAAAACGAAATTGCCATTAAACGGTATTGTTTGCTGCGGATTCCCGTAAAAAACATGTAAGCTGTTAAAACGTAAATTAATCCGCTGGCTCCAATGTGCGTTCCTGTTTTTGCAATAAGCCACGTACCTAATCCGGATAGTAAGATTCCGCCGAAAATAAGCGTTTGCCAGTTTTTATAATAGTAATAACAGATTAGCGGAAGTAGCACCAAAAGCGCCAAGGTGTTGTTCCATAAATGTTGAATGGATCCATGCAGAAATGGCGAAAACAGTACACCTCTTAAACCTTTAAATGTTCTTGGAACGATCCCGAAATTATTAAGTTCGAAAAAATAACGCCAGTCTAAATAATAAACCAGCCAGATCACCAAAAGTGAAACAAACGGAATCCAAAAAACTTGTGGACGGTATTTTAACTGATCTATTTCCATGCAGGAATGAAATCAAAAATAAACCCAAATAAAAAAGACTGCCTTTTTGGCAGAAAACGTCATATTTCATAACAACTTAAATAATACATATTTTTTTGCTACGACATAATCTATTTCATAATTTTACGATATGAAAGCACCTTTAGCAGAACGTATTCGCCCGAAAACATTAGAAGACTATATTAGTCAGGATCATTTGGTTGGTGCAACAGGTATTTTAACGCAAAGCATTAAACGCGGCATTATACCCTCGATGATTTTTTGGGGACCGCCAGGAACGGGAAAAACGACTTTAGCCGAAATTATTGCACAAGAAAGCAAACGACCGTTTTATGCATTGAGTGCGATAAATGCCGGTGTAAAAGATGTACGCGAAGTTATTGAAAAAGCCAAAGGAAGTAACGGTTTGTTTACGCCTAAAAATCCTATTTTATTTATTGATGAAATTCACCGTTTTAGTAAATCGCAACAAGATTCTCTGTTAGCTGCTGTTGAAAAAGGTTGGATTACATTGATTGGCGCCACGACTGAAAATCCGAGTTTTGAAGTGATTCCCGCATTGCTTTCACGTTGTCAGGTTTACACGTTGAACGCGTTTACAAAAGCAGATTTAGAAGCTTTACTGAATCGCGCCTTAATTGTTGATGAAGAACTGAAAGAAAAAAATATTTCGATTATAGAAAACGAAGCTTTGTTCAGAGTTTCAGGTGGCGATGGTAGAAAATTACTGAATACGTTTGAATTGATCGTAAATTCGATTGGTGATGAAAAAGTTGAAATAACCAACGAAAAAGTACTACAGATTGTTCAAAAAAATACGGTTTTGTATGACAAAACTGGCGAACAGCATTACGATATTATTTCGGCTTTTATAAAATCGATCCGTGGAAGTGATCCAAACGGAGCCGTTTACTGGTTAGCCAGAATGATTGAAGGGGGCGAGGATTTAAAATTTATTGCACGCAGGTTGGTTATTTCAGCATCAGAAGATATTGGTTTGGCAAATCCAACCGCAATAATTATGGCGAATAATATTTTTCAGGCGGTATCGGTTATCGGGTATCCCGAAAGTAGAATATTATTAAGTCAGTGTGCTATTTACTTGGCAACATCGCCCAAAAGCAATGCCAGTTATATGGCAATTGGCAAGGCACAAGCAGCAGTAAAACAGACGGGAGATTTATCTATTCCGATTCATTTACGAAACGCTCCGACTAAATTAATGAAGGAATTGGGTTACGGCGAAGATTATAAATACAGTCACGATTATCCGGGAAATTTTACTTATCAGGAATATTTACCGGACGATTTAGTTAACACACCTTTTTACGAACCCGGAGAAAATGCGCGTGAAAAACAAACCAAAGATTTTTTACACCTGCGTTGGCAAGGAAAGTATAATTATTAAAAAAACACTTCTTTCGAAGTGTTTTTTATTATTTCTTATTTAAAGCCGAATATTCTAAAGCATTTTTCAAAGCATCTACGTGAGATTTTGAACGTAATTTTACACGACTTTCTCCGTTTGCTGTAAAGATTTGTTCGTTTTTGCAGTTTATTAAAGTTACTGTTAATTTAGTAGCCGTCATTGATTTTCCACGCTCTACATTACAAGTTAAAAGTTTACAAGGATCTGCTTTTGCTTCTTGCGGTAATTCCTGATCGTCGTAAAAAACGGTATAACCGGCTTCTTCTAATTTATGTTTTAAAAAAGAATTTACGCGGTATTCGTTAAATTCTTCCTGAAAATTATAAACTTTTTTCATTTGAACATATTTAGCGTTCAAACCTTGTGCCTGCATACCTAAACCTAAACATGCGAAAAGCATTAAAAATAAAAATTTCTTCATTTTATAAGATCTCTAAAAGTTGATTTAATTGTTGTACTTCTGCCACACCAATGGTATTTTCTAATTTAAATTCGTTAAACCAGACAGCCTGCATACCTACATTTAATGCACCGTGAACATCGGCATTTATGTTATCGCCAATCATTAAACTGTTTTTAGCTTTGGTATTAGCAGTTGTTAAAGCATGTTGAAAAATTCCCGGATGCGGTTTTTTAACTCCTGCTATTTCAGAATTGGTTATTGTTTGAAAATACGCTGTTAAGTTGGCATTTTTAAGTTTTTTTTCTTGAACGGAATCAGGACCGTTGGTGATAATATGTAAACGATAATTATTTTTCAATACATCTAACGTTTCATAAGCACCATCAAAAACATGATTATAATTAGGCAGTTTACCGATGAATTCATCTGCAATGTAATAGATATGATCATCGTTTATCTTTACATCAATTGCATCAAAAGTATCTTTTAATCTGCCATAGCGTAGAAAATCACGCGATATTTCTTCTTTCGAAAATCGTTCCCAATAAGAATCATTGATCGGTTTAAAATGCGTCATAAAATCATCGACACCACTTAATTCCATTTCGGTAAAAATAGCTTGAAAAGTTAAAGCGGAATTTTTATCGAAATCATAAATCGTGTGATCCAGATCAAAAAACAAATCGGTAATATGTTCTTTTTGTATCATTATTTCTGATGTGTAATAACGGCATTTTCTATATGGTAAATCCAATCGTCGATATCGTCTGCATTGTATCTAAACGTACCTTCTATAGTAACATAGGTATCGGTTTTTAATCGCGGCGTATTGCCTTTAAACTTAATTCCCATAATGGTTTCAGGACCGGCATTTCCGCAGAAAAAACACTGCGCGAAAACATTTTTACTTAATGCGTACGATTTACTGTCGATAGGCACAATAAAGCCCGAAGCCTTGATTTTTTTACCCTGCAAAGCTTTTAATGTTCCATTAACCATTGGATACATCACTTCGCCGTAATGCGGGTTTTTCTTTTTAATGAAATCAATCTGACCTAATAATTTCCAAGTGACTTCGGTTGGGTTTTGATAGTAAAATTCTGATGATTTTTCTGTTGTATTTTTTACAGAGAAGCTCATTAAAAAAACGGCTAATCCGCAATAAGCTGCAACGAATATTTTTTTTAACATGTGATCTATTTTATTATTTTTTATTGGTAATTACTGCGTTTTGTATATTAAAAATTAAATCGTCTTTAGTTTTATCGTCATAAAAAAATGTTCCTTCTAACGTAATATAAGTATCGGTTTTTAAACGTGGTGTTTTGTTTTTAAACTGAATTCCCATTAGTGTTTCGATACCTGCATTTTTATTGCAAAAAAAACAATGCGAATACACATTCTTACTTAAAACGTACGATTTACTATCTAAAGGAATTACAAAACCGCTTATTTTAATCTTTTTACCTTGTAATGATTCTTTAATAACATCGCCATAATTTTGCATGACCTGTAAGCTGCCGCCCATTCTGCCCAGCATTTGCCAGGTCACTTCAGTCGGCTGATCTTGAACATTAATTTCTGCAGAAGATTTAGCTTTTTTATTTGTTGAAAAGCTCATTAAAAAAATGGCTAATCCGCAATACACTGCAATGATTATCTTTTTAAGCATTTGCCAACGTTTTTGATATGTTTAACGAATACGCTTTAATTGCCGGAATAATTGCGGCTACAATTCCTACGGTTAATGTGGCTACAAACAACATTCCTTCTTCTTTCCATAAAAATTCAAACGGATCAAACGCCATTTTAAATTCTTCTTGCGATGAAACGGATAAGAAATACAATCCGATTCTCCCAAAAACAATACCAAGAATAAAACCAATGGTGCATAAAAAGATACTTTCTAGCAAAACCAACCATAATAGCTGCAATTTAGTTGCTCCAGTAATACGAAGCAGCGCAAATTCGTATCTGCGTTCTTTTAATGTATTGTACAATGCAACAAAAATACTGATGCCCGAAATAAACATAATTCCGTACGCCAAATAGGTTAATGCCGAAATTCCCACGCCGAACAAAGCAAATAAACGGTTCACTTCTAAAGCCGGTGAGGCTGCCTGCATTTCGGTATTTTGAGGAATAATTCTTGGCCAGGTCATTTTAGCCATATTGTTTCGCAATTTTAAAAGAACCGCTGTAATTTCTTTTCCTTCGTGTGGATTGACTTCTTCGTGATGATGCTGCTCGCTTTCTGCATGCTGATGATCTGAATGATCGTGTGCTTCTTCTGAATGACCTTCGTGTTCATGATCGTGCATGTGCCAAACCGATGAAATGTTAGATAGAATTAAATTATCGGCAACTTTACCAGACGCAGCCAATATTCCCACCACTTTATACGCATGATGATCGTGAACTTCGCCTTCTTCGGCATCGCCATGTGTTCCAAAAAAAGTATCGCCAATTTTTAAACCGATATTTGCTGCAATGTTTGATCCAACCACCACTTCGAAATCTTTAGTAAATAAATTTCCTTGCTGAATTTTCAAATCGAAATGTTTGGTGTAATTTTCGGTGGTTCCTACAATCTTATATCCCAAATAATTATCGCCATAAGCCAGCGGAACCGCACTCTCCACCATTGGTTTGCTCATCCATTCTTCGGCTTCGGTGTACGAAATATTTCCCGGAGGAGCATCGATCTGATAAACCGACGAAAGAATCAATTGCAACGGACTTCCCTTTGCTCCCAACACCAAATCGATATTATCCATCGATGATGAAAATTTTTCTTCGAATTGTTTTTGAAGTAAGATTAATATCGATATAATTGAAACCGACGCTGTTAACAATATGATGCTTAAAAAAGTATTTAGCGGCTTAAACCACGTGTTTTTCCATGCTATTTTACTAATCATGACAAAGTAATTTGGTGGTTAAACAATGATTTTAAGCGTTGGTCGTGTGTTACAATAATTAACGAAGATTGATATTCTTTTGCCAAATCGCTCAATAATCGGGCTACAATTAAAGCATTTTCATCATCTAAACTCGATGTAGGCTCATCTGCCAAAATTACCGACGGATTGTTTATCAAAGCTCTGGCAATGTTTACACGCTGCTGCTGCCCGATACTTAATTGACTTGGCAATTTATGAACGTGATCTTTCAATCCCAAATTATCCAAAATACTTAAGGCTTTTTCTTTGGCTTTTGATTTTTTAGCGATCCAAGATGCCAATACAACATTATCTAAAACCGAAAGTGCTTCGATAAAAAATGATTTCTGTAAAATCATTCCGATTGATTGTCCGCGAAAAGCATCTAATTTAGCTGCGTTTAACTGTAAAATATCCTGATTGTTTATAGTGATGTTTCCTGCGGTTGGCTGTAACAAACCACCCAGCAAATGCAGTAAAGTGGTTTTACCTGTGCCCGAATTTCCTGTAACCAACAAAGTTTGTCCGTTTGGACAATCGATATCAGGAAAATGGAATTTTTGCGTATCCGAATAGGAAAAAGTAACGTTTTGCGTTTTAATCATTTTGTATATTCTTAAACGGTATGCAAGATAGTGAATATTCTGTGGATTTAATAACAGTTTAGGTTTGTTTCAGGTTTAAAGTTTAAAGAATTGTTCTACAAAATATCATCATCGGCAAAGCTAAAATAACCGGTTTGGGTAATAATTAAATGATCGAGCAGTTTAATATCCAAACTATTGCCAGCCAATTTAATTTTCTGGGTAATGTCTTTATCTGCACCACTTGCAACTAATTGTCCCGACGGATGGTTATGAACCAAAATTAGTGCAGTTGCCAAATGTTCTAATGCGGTTTTAAACAGCATTCGGATATCTACAACCGTTTGAGTTAATCCGCCTTTGCTTAACTGCAATTTGTAAATTACTTTGTTGCTGTTATTCAATAATAAAACCCAGAATTCTTCGTGGGGTAAATCGCCAATTATTGGTTGCATTAGTTTAAATACATCTTCTGAAGATCCAATTTTCGTGAGTTCTTTAGTTTCTGATAACTGTAAACGCTTCGCCAATTCTAACGCTGCTACAATGGTTATGGCTTTTGCTTCGCCAATGCCTTTAAACTGCATTAACTGTTGAATGCTTTGTCTTTGCAACTGATGCAACTGATTGTTATTTTGCTGTAAAATACGCTTGCATAACTCAACCGCACTTTCGTTTCGGCTGCCCGATCCTATTAAAATCGCAACCAATTCGGCATCGCTTAACGCGTTTTTGCCTTTATATAGCAATTTTTCGCGCGGCTGATCGTCTTCGCTCCAATTTTTTATGGAGAAATGCTTATTTTCTTCCATGAGTATTTTTTATCTAATGTACTAAAAATCAATTAAAATATTTTGTACATTTCATAAATTTCAAAAAATGGGTATTACGATTATTTTTCTGATTGTACTGATAATATTTATCCTTTTCATTGCAACACAAACCAAATTAAGTAATTGGCAAAAACTGTTTGCTGTACTAGGTTTCGTCGGGTTTTTTATTGTTTTATTTGTCGGATTATTTATCTACGGGATTAACCAAGGAAAGATGACCGGTCGAGAAGATTTTGCTGAAAATGCTATTGAAAATCAAATCATAAAAAAAGATACAATTAGCGATGATGTTTCTGATTTTAGAAAAAAACTTTCGCAAAAAGCACTTTCTATTATTGATGCTTCGGTTCGATATACACCAGATTATGTCAGCATTAATTATCCAAATGGCGATGTACCTGCAAAAACCGGAGTTTGTACCGATGTTGTGATTAGATCGTACCGAAAATTAGGAATCGATTTGCAAAAGAAAGTGCATGAAGATATGCGTGCGAATTTTAGTATCTATCCGAAAAATTGGGGCGCTACAAAAACCGATACCAATATTGACCACCGACGTGTGCCTAATTTAGAAACTTTTTTTACCAGAAAAGGTAAAAAACTAACGGTGACTCAAAATGCTGATGATTATAAAACCGGAGCCATTGTTACTTGGATGATTAATGATAAATTACCGCATATTGGCATTGTTACTAACAAACTTTCTAAAGACGGTAAACGCAGATTGATTGTTCACAACGTTGGCGGCGGACAAGTTTTAGAGGACTGTTTGTTTAAATACACTATTGTAGGGCATTTTGTTTATGAAGGTTAAGCGTTGTATTTTGGATTATGCTTTCTAAAATCGCTTTTGCTTTCAAAACTATGATTGCCGAGTATATCATGTAGGTTTAATTCACGGATTAATCCCAATTTATAGTAATGAATTAATTCTTTTCTGAAGGAAAACATGTGAATTTCATTCAATAATTTAAATTGATATTTTACAACTGTTTTATCTGCAAAACGAATAGACAAAAAGTTATAAATCCCTGCAGAACTGACTGGACTATACAAATTTCCACCTCCAATGTATTTATCCTCAAAATCAACACAAGTAAACTCCATGTTTTCAATTTCAAACAAATCATATCGTCTGTTTAAAATCTCTACAAAATCCATATTAAAGTATATTTTACCTAAAGAATTGTATGTTATATTTTCACTTCTCAACAGATTGCCTATTCTTACATAGAAAAAATTAACCCAATAATAAACAATACTTAGGACAAAGATAAAAACCGTAACAAAATCAGGAAGATATCTATGAAAAAATAGAGCTATTGCTATTAAGGGAAGAATAACAAACCATCCTTTATCTATAATATCATAATACTTATATTTTGGTTCTGGTAAAACCTCAACGATACTTAAACCTTCTTCGGCATACGCTCTCATAAAAATGTTTTTTACGAATATAAAAAAAAGCAACAAAAATGCTGCTTTACTTACTTAATCAATATTCAAAGATCCGTTAGAATATTTATCGAAAAAATCTTTTTTGTAAACATCTCCCAAAGGAATTTCGGCATCGTTGATATATAGTGTGTGATTGGTAAACGAATCGATATAATCTAAATTTATAACATACGATTTACTTACACGCTGAAAATACGTTTCGGGCAATTTCTGGTGGATACTCTTCAAATTCATTGCTGTAATAAGCTTTTGGTTTTGAGTGTGAATAATCACATAATCCTTTAAACCTTCTACAAACCAAATATCTTTAAAATAAATTTTATGATAACGACGGTCCGCTTTTATAAACAAAAAATCGGTGGTATTAGATTCTATCGTGTTTTTTTGCTCGGCAAGTAAATCTATATATAAAGTGGCTTTTTTAACGGCTTTGTCTAATCGGTTGCTATCAATTGGTTTCAACAAATAATCAATCGCATCAAATTCATAACTTTTTAAAGCATACTGTGGGTAAGCCGTTGTAAAAACAATCAGCGTTTTTTCGGG
>JAVXSC010000104.1:0-9396 GCA_036643355.1 Myroides sp. | reverse complement strand
GGCGGCTTCGATATACAGATCAGGGGGCGCAACAGTTTACGAACCGAGGGTAATGCGCCCCTGTATATCGTTGACGGTGTACCGTACGGTTCACAATCGGTTTCAGATAACGGTATATCTTCTTTTGTAATGCCTTTAGGTAATGTAAGCCCGTTAAACAGTATCAATCCCAATGACATTGAAAGTATCGAAGTATTAAAAGATGCCGATGCTACCGCTATTTATGGTTCCCGTGGTTCAAACGGGGTAGTGTTGATTACCACAAAAAAGGGCAGTGCAGATAAAACAACATTCTCCGTTCAATCTACCACTTCTGTCAGTACGGTTTCCAAATATATGGATTTGATGAGTACGCAGCAGTATTTACAGATGCGTCGTGACGCTTTTGCCAATGACGGTATTGCAGAGTATCCGGAAACGGCTTATGATGTAAACGGTACGTGGAATAGTGACCGTCACACAGACTGGCAGAGGGAATTTATCGGCGGTAAGGCGGTTTCTCAGAATCTGCAGTTCTCCATAGGCGGTGGATCCGGAAAAACGTCCTACCTGTTTAGTGCGTCACATAGGAAAGACGGTACGGTCTTTCCGGGAGATTTTGGGTATAAGCGAACGAACTTTTCATTGAATGTAAACCATAAGTCAAAAGACGAACGGTTTGGTTTAAGGGTTAATGTATTAAGAAGCGAACAGCGGAATAATCTGATGGCGGCCGATTTTTCGAATGAAATGTTTCTCAGTCCGAATGCACCCGGACTTAAAACGGTATCGGGAAATCTGAATTGGGAAGACAATACATTCGATAACCCTTTGGCAAAACTGTACGCGGTATACCTGTTGAAATCAAAAGATGTGATAGGTCAGCTGAATTTGGATTACAAGTTGTCGGATGCGCTGACATTCAGAGTAAATGCAGGTGTGTCAGATGGTACAGTAGATGAGTGGCGTACGGCTCCTTCAAAGGTATATAATCCGGCACTTGAAATCGGCAGTGATTCGTCTGTACTTACTTTTGGAAATAATGGCAAGTCGGGCTGGATTGTCGAACCACAGCTGCATTGGGAATATGCAAACAAAGACTCCAGATGGAATATTCTGCTGGGTTCTACTTTTGAAGAACGTCAGGCACAGAGCCTCAGGGTAGATGCAGGGAGTTTTACTACCGATGACTTTATTTTTAATGCGGCAAATGCTGCAATAGTTGATGTGATAAGGGATACAGAGTCACGTTACCGCTACATGGCAATGTACGGACGGGTTAATTATATCTACAAAGACAAATATATTGTAAATGTTACAGGAAGACGGGACGGTTCCAGCCGGTTTGGCGCTAACAACCGTTTCGCAAATTTTGGAGCAGCGGGTTTGGCGTGGCTTTTCGGAAGGGAAAAGATTTTTGATGAAAGTACGTGGCTTACCTTCGGCAAACTGCGTGGAAGCTATGGTATAGCCGGCAGTGACTTGATTGGAGACTATCAGTACCTGAACAATATGGGAGTGAGCAGATATCAGTACGACGGAATTACCGGAATTGAGCCCATAAGGTTGTTCAATCCCGATTTCAGCTGGGAAAACAACAAAAAGCTTGAGGCTGCGTTAGAACTGGAATTTTTCAATAACAGGATCTCTGCTTCAGCGGCTTGGTACCGCAACCGTTCTTCGAATCAGCTGGTAGGTATTCCGTTGCCGGGAACAACCGGCTTTAACAGCCTGCATGCGAACCTTAAAGCAACAGTAGAAAATTCAGGCTGGGAATTTACGGTTAATTCTTCCAATATATCAAACGGCAGATTTAGCTGGACAACGGCCTTAAATTTCTCTATTCCCAGAAACAAACTTATAGCGTTCCCTAATTTGGAAGAGTCTACCTACAAAAACCAATATGTGATAGGGGAATCTGTTAATGTACGAAAGCTTTTAAACTATACGGGAATAAACAGGGAAACCGGCCTGTACGATTTTGAAGACGTTAACGGGGACGGGGTAATTGATGTAAATGACCGGCAGTCGGTTGCAGATATAGGACCACGGTATTTAGGCGGATTGCATAACAGCTTCAGCTATAAAGACTGGTCACTTGATTTTCTTTTTCAGGTGGTAATTCAGAAAGTGAACGCTCCGGATTATTATTCGGGATATCTGGGTATGGCTCAAAATAAACATGCCCGTGCGGCCAACTACTTCTCGCAGGATAATCCCCATGCACTTTATCAGAAACCTACAAGCGGAAGTAATGCTCTCGCGATACAGTCGAACCAGAACTTTAAAAACAGCACCGGTATCATTACAGACGGTTCCTTCGTAAGGCTTAAGAATGTACAGTTACAGTATTCATTGGGCGATAATTGGTTTAAAGATATTTCATGCAGCATATATGTTCAGGCTAACAACTTAATTACGTTCACACGTTATTGGGGGTTGGATCCCGAAAGTATGGCTGGGTTTATGCCGAACCTGCGCACGGTAGCGTTAGGTTTTAATATTCAATTTTAATAAAGTAATTCAAATTCAGATTCAGATGAAAAAAAAGATGATAAAACTGATGGGCAGCATTTGTATAATGCTGTCTGTAAGCGCCTGTGATGATTTTCTGGAGGTAGGTGTTCCTAAAGATCAGTTGGATAACGATAAGGTTTTTCATGATGGAAAGGCCGCAACTGCTGCAGTTGTAAATGTTTACAGCATGCTCAGGAATAATGGATTTCTAAGCGGAAACAAAGAGGGTATCGGATACCTGATGGGATGTTATACTGACGAATTAAAGGTTGTGAATACGCAGGATGTAAATTACCGTTTTTTTTATAACGGAACGGTATTGAGTACAAATGCGGCAGTTAAAAATCTATGGAACTATACATACCAGCAGATTTATGCCGTGAATAATATTCTGGAAGGATTGGATACCTCCGCAACCTTGTCGCATGAGCTGGAACAGCAGCTTAGGGGAGAGGCTTTGGCTATAAGGGGGCTGCTTCATTTTTACCTGACCATGACTTATGGCGATGTTCCGTACATAACCACGACGAATTATAACACCAACAGGCAAATTGCGAAGCTGTCTTCACTTAAGGTGCTGGATAATGCCGTACAGGATCTTAAAACTGCGGAAAGCCTGCTCTCGGAGAATTATATATCAGCGGAGCGGATCAGGATTAATAAAAATACGGTACAGGCGCTGCTTGCCAGGGTATTGCTGTATAGGGGTGACTGGCTACCGGCAAAAGAATATGCACAGGCAGTTTTGGATAATGGCAATTACAAATTGGAAGATATCGATAAAGTGTTTTTAAAGGAAAGTAAAAGTGCTTTGTGGCAGTTAAAACCGGATACTCCGGGTAAAAATACATTAGAAGGTACTGCCTACAGCTTTACGGCTGTTCCTGCTAAAGAGTCTGTAGTGTCCGAAGAGCTGTATAATAGTTTTGATGCGGATGATTTGCGTAAATCATTATGGTTTAAAAGTGTTGGAACGGGAAACAGTGATAATATTCATGTATATAAATACAAACAGAGAGGCGCTACTGGTACAACTTCGTTGGAATACTCTGTGGTAGTAAGAATCGAAGAAGTATATCTCATCATGGCTGAATGCGATGCATATGTTGGTGATTGGGAAAAATGCAGTGAGATGTTGAACCTGCTGAGAGAGCGTTCCGGATTGACACCTGTACAGTTAACCGATGAAGGAACGGCTGTTGAAGCAGTGCTTCAGGAACGGAAAAAGGAGCTTTTCTGTGAGTTCGGACACAGGTTTTATGACCTTAAAAGAAGGGATAAGTTAAACGTCTTACGTGAGGTAAAACCCTTTTGGAGCAGTCATTTTGAAAAACTGCCGCTTCCGGAGACAGAGTTGCAGCTTAACCCGAACCTGCTCCCGCAAAATAATGGATACTAATAGTGGTAATATGAAGAATAGGTCCTTTTGTTTTTTTTGTTTGGTGATTTGTCTGGTGTGTCATTTTAAAGTTTTTGCTCAAACCAGTCATCACGAAATTCTGGTTAACGGTAAGGTGACAGAATCGGGAAGGTATGTTTCCTACTTTACCATTGTTAATAAGGTAAAGACAGGCTACGTAAAAGATATTTTTAAGGACAGCCTTTACAGCTACGGTGATATAACGGATAAAACGGTATTAACCGACCGCTGCTTCATCGGATGGAATTACCGAAACAAATCCCTTTTTGTAACAGACTTTAAAACGGGTAGTACGGAAACCCTGCAGAATGTAAGCTATTATGAATTCGATGAAGCTGCGCAAATGCTGGTCTGCTACGACGATAGCCATAGAACATTGACGATCCGCTTTTTGAATGCAAAAGCGAAAAGGTTCTTTACAGATGTCGTCTACTACAATTATTCTGTTGTTTCAAGAAAACTTCTCGTCGCAGACGTCTCAGGTAAAGTAACGGTTCTTAATGCGGAGAAGTCTGAATATACAGAGTATGTTTTTAAGGATATTAAACAACAGCATATAAAAAATACGCTATGGGATAAGCAAACAGTTCTTCTGTTAACGACTAAAAAAGATGACTTTAAAATTTTAATGCTTGAAAAGAAAGGTGTAGCTGAGGTTTTTAGTGAAAAGATCGTTAATGAAAACCATCGTTATGCTGTAGATAGTACTTTTTTGAATGTGAGGTTGTTGGCGAAGCATAGAGTTGCGCTTGGTGTGAAGAGCTACGCTGGTCCTCAAGGGAAGGATGAAGCTGCGGAAATTTGGATGGGGAAAACGGGCGGTATACCGGGAGCTATGGCGGGTAGTGCGGAAGATCAGCTGCATCTGGCCGTGATTGATCTTAAGACAAAAAGAATGAAACCTTTTATTGATACCGGTAAAAAGCTGCGGCATATGATCAGTTTTAATGATGATACCGTTTATGAAATGGAAGCTGTTGATGATATCACACAACAGTACCCGGGGTTGGTAGCGTATTATTATGATGAGGATCTGACTCGTAAAACCAAGTTGGCGCAGTTTGAAAATAATAAGAATCCGATATTCAGTTCAAGACATTTTGCATCGGTATTTTATAAAGAGGGAGATAGGTGGATCGCATTCAATCCCAAAACAAAGAGAAAAATTTTAAGTACTGAAGTTAGCACAGGTGATTTGCGCCCATCTCAAAACTTTTCGGTGTTTAGGCGCAGATGGCTGCTCTTTAATGACGGTAAGGATGTATGGTTTTATGACACACTGAAAAATATTTTTAATAAAAAGACTGAAGGAGGGAGATTTCAGAAAGAATTCCATGTCTTGTCTTGCAATTATGAATTGGCGAGTAAACCTTGGGGTTTCTCAACGGAAAGAGATATACAGAATTATAACGATATTGTCGTTAAATGGAATACTGCAGACTTTAAAAGTGAAGGGCTTGTATTAATAAATGAATTTTCACAAATGGTTTCTCTGGTAGAAGAAAATGCTCGTTTAGATCAGGTTAAAAGATCGCAGAATATTTTTACGTATGTGAAAGAAAACGTTAATAATCCGCCAGCCTTATTTCATCTTGATAAAAACACGGGGAAGGAGATATTGGTTTATCAGAGTAATAAGGATGATGATTCTGCTAAAAAAATTATTTCGGAATATATAAGCTGGACAAATAAAGAGGGAGAGCACAGGGGAGCCATCGTGAGGTATCCGCTTTTTTACGATAAAGAGCAGAAATATCCTGCTGTCGTAAGTATCTATGAAAAAAAAGTTCAAACACGCAACCACTATACTAATGATCTTGAAATCTTTGGAAATGTAATTAATTATAGAAATTATATTGCTGATGGATACTTTGTCATCGAACCTGATATTTATTATAAAGAAGGTGATCCTGGTGTGTCTGCTGCTGAGTGTGTTGATCAAGCCATGGATGTAGTGGGATCCAGATATGGTATAGATTTGGAAAACGTAGGTATCATCGGGCATTCGTTCGGTGGATATGAGTCTAATTTTATAATTACCCAAAGCAAACGGTTTAAAGTGGCGGTATCAAGCGCGGGGGTGGCTGATCTGATAAGTATGTATCATACCGTTAATTGGAAAACCATGAAACCAGATATGTGGCGTCTGGAATCGCAACAGTGGAGGATGGGAAAGGGATTTTATCAGGGAGCAGAAGCTTATCATAGGAATTCACCACTTACATACCTGCAAAATGTACAGACTCCTCTATTGCTGATTGCCGGAAAGGAGGATTTTCAGGTCAACTATAATCAGTCTGTTGCAATGTTTTTAGGATTGAAGAGGTTGGATAAGGAAGTGAACATGATTCTTTACAAAGATGAAGGACATACGCTTCAAAAAGATACAAATAAGAAAGATGCACATGATAAAATTAAGTCGTGGTTTGACTACCATTTAAAAAATAACGAGCGGCCTGAATGGTTAAAGAAAGGCTGTCTTTAAGACAGCCTCTCGGTTAATTAATATTACTGGTTCATATAAAGTTCTCCCGAACAGCTTAATAAACCTTTAAACTCCCACACAACATTAGCAGAGGCGTCTGTACAGATCGGACCACTGATGTTATTACAGTCGACTTCAACTTCAACACACCTCTTTCCTGAAGGAAGTGAAGAATTGTAATAGAATCCGTGGGTGACATCTGCTGCTGCTTTGTCGTTCTGCTTTACTGCATTTGTCGCAAATGCTGCTGCTGCGCCAAATACCATTACTGCTAATGGTACTAAGGCTTGTTTTAAATTTTTTTTCATAATATAAAAATTTATAATTTTTCGGTCTACTCTTTTCTACAGGTTTTCAACCGTTAATCCCTGCTATTGGCCAATAGATTTATTTTTACTTAAAGAATAGGGAGTAGAAAATATTTCTTATTCCTTTATCCTCAATGAACTTATAAGCTTGATTAACATTTTTTCATTCTAGTGAAAGCTCTTTTTTAAGAATTCTTTTTATTTTTGCAATGTATTTGCCTATAATATACTCTTCAAAATCTATTTCTTGCAATTCAACTTGGTCGTAATAGGTTTCTAATTTTATGACTGCTTTCCATGCTTTTTGATAGTACGTTTTTTTTCTCTCCTCTGTAGCTTCATGATCAGCACAATTCAAATGAAAAGCTAATTTTAAGGCTGCTTTTTCATATTCTGGTAATACTTTTATTTTAAAATCTCCAGTATGCAGGTGGTAAAAAATTACATAAGAAGCAAGTCTTTTTGCTAATTTGTAGGTATTCATAATTTATATTGTTAATGAATGATTAATATTTTTTAGGGTGAAAGAAGCGGGGGAGTAGCGCCGGAAAGATCACCCCTGCCTATACCCGTAACTATATGCTACTCCGCCTGCTTAATTTGTTTTTATTCTTTATTTATATTTAAATCCATAGAGGTGGTATATCAGTTGGGAAGTAGGAATCCGGTTTGCCCGTAACCGATTCCTGTTCCCAACAATCCACTCCCTAGTTCCCTAATTCCCTAATCGTTCCCCTTCAAACTTCCGATAAGCTTTAAAAGCATCTTTTTTATTTCAAGCAATTCACTATTTAGTGATTCTTTAGCCTCACAGTAACGCAGCCGTATGGAAATTTCAAGTAAACATTCTGTTTCAGAAACAGATCCTAACGATATATATAGGAATCGGATATATTCTTTAGTGGAGTTCCTCGATACACCTTCTGAAATATTTGTCGGAATTGATACCGCAGCTCTTCGTAGTTGGCTCACAAGGCCGTATTTTTCTTCTAGGGGAAACAAGGACGTAATTCGGTATATTTCCACAATAAAATCCATTGATTTTTGATAAACTATTAAATCTGTATGCATCATAATTTTTAAATATTAAATATTAAATATTAAATTTTCCTATTTTCCTATTTTCCTATTTCCCTATTTCCCTATTTCCCTATTTCCCTATTTCCCTATTTCCCTATTTCCCTAATTCCCTAGTTCCCCATTCCCCATCTAACCAACGAATTCCCAACCAGCCCAAAGAAATAACTATCATTTACTGCAAACTCTTTGATCTTGTCACCTTGGTGGTCATAAGCGTAAAAGCTGTATAAATACTCGTTCTTGTTATAGTCGTACACGTCAATAATACTTGCCTGTTTCCACATGCTTCTTGGTTCGTTTGTACCCATTAATTCCGATTTTACATACAGCAATCCGTTATGGGCATAGGTCTTCGAATTGACTTTCTGCGGTGGTGCACCCATCTTTTTCTCACCATTCGTTAAAGTGGTTACTTCAATCTTCGCTAGGGAAGTAGTATCTATGGTTTTGCCTGTTACAAATCTGTTAGCCAGTGACTGATAAACCAGATACTGGTTGCGGTAGTAGTACGTATAAACCCCTTGGTTTGTTTTAGCATCGTTAACCAGCTGACCGTCGGTGTCAAAGACCCCGTCAATTTGTTTTTGCAAAGCTTCATCATAAAGTTCAAAGGTTGTACTGTCGCTCACATCTAGTCTGCCCAATACATGTTCGCCGTTTGCTGCCCGCTGACTCCTAAATAAAAAAATATTGTTTTGAATTGGTTGCAGTAAAGAGAAATAAACCTTTTCCTCCATATATTTCGTCGCAGTCCAGTTGGCAGTATTTCCCTTATAAATAATCGGAATGGTACCGTCACTCACAAAGAAATCCTGTCCCTGCACCCTGACCGTCAGACTCCGGAACGACCGCTGTGTTTCATCAAGCTTAATTTGGTGTTCTACTTTATTACCCAGATTTTTAGGCACAGCCGTTATCAGTAACGGAGCCGTATAGTTTCCCAGATAGATTGTATCATTGGTAAGCCCCGCGATATAGTACGAATTCACTTCCAGATCCAGATACTCCGCTTTATCGATATGATGCGGCATAAACCTCCGTACAAACGGATTCTCCCTCTTCATGATATGCTCCGAACTCACGAACAATCCAACCACCACTAGACTGCTGACTACCATGGTTAATACGATATAGAATATTTTTTTCTTCATAATTTCTTAGTTATTGGTTATAAGTTTTTAGTTATATGTTCTATCGTAAATGTGCTTTACTTTAATTCCCTCTCAATTGTCTTTTTACCGGTTCAAACAAAACCTAATTTTAAATTAAACCCGAATCTAAAAACCCGACATTATTTTTTAAGCGAGCGTCGAAAAAGCTGAAATTTCCGTAAAAAGAAATGCTGTTTGAGCGTAGCGAGTTTATTTCTTTTAGGAAATGAAGCGCATTTTGACCGTTTAAAAAATAGAGTCTTGATTTTTTGTAACTTTTGTATCAAGACAAAAGTTAAAGTGGTTTGATAAAAGAATAATGAAAACAGTTACTAAACAAACAACCCCATTAAACCACAAATGCTCCCACCACCCCAAATCCTCTAACACCCCACCACAAGAACACGGAACAAACGGACTGTAATTCAAAATCAGAAAAATATAAACCGTAAACGC
>JAVXSC010000103.1:0-9415 GCA_036643355.1 Myroides sp. | reverse complement strand
AAACGAATTTAACAAAAAGTGGGGTAACAGACAGTTAACCGACAATTGGCGTTGGTCATCGGTAGCATCAAGCAGTGCGGCAACAGTTGCAGCGAATACTCAGCAAACCGAAGATCAAACAGCAGCTGGAACTCCTACTGAAGAAGATCCGAACGATCCTGCTGTTGCAAGATATAATGTGGATTTCTATCTGAAACAAATCCCGACAGATCAAACTGAATTAACAAATCTTAAAACAGAACGCGACAATGCGTATTATCAGTTAGGGTTGTTATATAGCGATCGATTGGAAGAATATGAAGTTGCAGCCGGTAAATTAGAACATTTGCTTTCTATAAATCCGGAAGTTGGTTTAATTGAACCTGCAAAATATCATTTATATAAAATTTACTTAAAGATCGATCCTAACAAAGCGCAGGCAATGTTAGAAGATTTAAAAACAAACCATCCAAATTCACGATACACGAAAGTGGCAATGAATCCGAATACGGTGCTTTCTTCAGAAGGATCTCCGGTTGACGATTACAATAAAATTTACCGCTTGTATGCAAATGGTGCTTTTTATGAAACGTTGCAGGAATTGGATACAAAAATACCAACAGTTATTGGAGATGGAATCATTAGTAAATACGAATTGTTAAAAGCTATGACGATTGGTAAGTTACGCGGATTGACCAATTACCGTGAAGCATTGGAATATGTTGCATTAACGTATCCTACAACAAAAGAAGGAAAAGAAGCAGAACGAATCATAGCGAAAGACTTACCGAAATTACAAGGATTGTCGTTTAAGCGAGATTTATCTAAAAACATAAAAATGGTTTATGCCGTTCCGTATCCGTTAACAGAAGAGGGCAGTGCCTTGAAAGTTAAGTTGGAACAATACGCGAACGACCGTCGCCACACCGGACTTATTTTTAGTGCCGATATGTATAACGACAACACTATTTTCTTTGTACTGCATGGTGTTAAATCGGGTAATATTGCAAAATCTGCACAAATGTATCTGGAGTTAGAATCGGATTACAACATTAAGCAGAATCCTGTTTTAATAAGTACCGATGATTACGGTGTGGTGCTTATCAAGAAAAACTGGGAAGAATATATTAAGGATGCCGGAAAATAACAAGCTGCCCAAAAAACCAAGTGTTGCCAGTAAGTGGTTGATATTTACATCAATTCCCTTTCAAATGGGTGCAACAATCTATGTGTTTTTCAGGATTGGCGGCTGGTTAGATAAAAAGTATTTAATATATGACGATTGGGGAACAAAAAGTGTAACTTTGCTCGGAATTTTTCTGGCAATGTATCAAGTCATCAGTCAGGTTAATAAATTAAATAAAAATGGGTAAAGCATTAGCTTTTATAGGTCAGTTGGCAATTTTGGCGCTGGTTTCTTTCGGTTTGCACTTTTTGTTACAGTCAATCACCAAACACCTGCCTTTGTGGGATACCGCTTATATGCAGCTTTGGCAAATTTATGCCTTGCAGTTTCTGCTGTCTGCATTATTAATTTTTGCTGTGGTAGGTATTGGGAAAAGCATGCCTCAAAATTTAGGATTTTTGTTTTTAGGATTCTTAACGCTAAAACTGGTAATTAATTATTTTGCTATTAGCAGTGCGTTGAAAACCAGTACAGCAGATGATTTTTTTAAATATAATTTTTTAGCCGTTTTCTTTTTGTTTATGATTTTCGATGTGTACGTAACGTATCGTGTTTTAAATCAATCACATTCATCAGAAAATAAATAAATAAAAAAAGTTTAAAATACTTCTGTTCGGAAACGATAAATTATGTATTTTTGCACAAAATTTTTGAAACATAAAAAATTTAATCCCGGTATGGTGACTATTAAAAAATCACTTCATTTACTAACAGCTGCTTTATTTGCTTTGATGCCTTTGGTTTCAAATGCAGAAACACCAGTTGTTTCAGCGCATGATTCTTTGCACGCTGCTACTACAGAAACGTCACATGAAACTCATGGTTCACATGATACGCATGCTGAGGTTGATCCAAGTTCAAAAGAATTTGTGAAGGCTTACACACAGCATCACTTAATGGACGATCATTACTATTCGTTTTTTGGAAATGCAGAAGAGCACAGACATTATGGTTTTGGATTACCAGTTATTTTAGTTGATAACGGTCTGAAAGTTTTTATGTCTACAGAAGATTTTGTTTACAAAGGAACAGTTGTAGAAAACGGCGGACAACATTATAAATATTACCATGGTAAAGTTTATAAAACAGATGCTTCAGGTGATTTAAAATTAGATTCACACGACCATCCAACAGTTGAAAAACCTTTCGATATTTCTATCACTAAAAACGTTGTAGGTTTATTGTTAGCTACCGTATTATTGTTTTTAGGATTTACTGCATTAGCAAAAACTTACAAAGCATCACCAAACAATTTACCTAAAGGAATTGCACGTGCATTAGAACCATTAGTAATTTATGTACGTGATGAAATGGCTCGCCCAAATATCGGTGAGAAAAAATATAAAAAGTACATGCCGTATTTATTATCGGTTTTCTTTTTAATCTTCTTATTAAACTTATTAGGTTTAACACCACTTGGGTTAAACGTTACAGGAAACATTTCGGTTACAGTTTGTTTGGCATTGTTTACGTTCTTATATGTAAACCTTAGCGGAAACGCAGATTACTGGAAACACATTTTCTGGATGCCGGGTGTGCCGTGGCCAATGAAAATTGTTTTAGCACCGATTGAGGTTTTAGGTATGTTCACAAAACCATTCTCGTTATTAATTCGTTTGTTCGCAAATATTACAGCAGGTCACTCAGTAGTAATGGGGTTAATTGCAGTAGCGTTTGTAATGAAACAAACTTTAACAACGCCGGGTGCAGTAGGTGTATCGTTCTTGTTAACCTTATTCTTAACAGTGTTAGAATTGTTGGTAGCATTTTTACAGGCGTTTATCTTTACAATGTTATCATCATTGTTTATAGGTTCGGCTGTTGAAGAACACGATCATCATTAATAGAAGTAAAAAGTAGAGTATTAAAATTTTGTTTAATTATATATAAATCATTTATCATGACAATTCCAAATTTAGTAGGTGCTGGTTTAATCGTTATCGGAGCAGGTATCGGTTTAGGTAAAATTGGTGGTTCTGCAATGGACGCTATCGCTCGTCAGCCAGAAGCTGCTGGAAAAATCCAAACTGCAATGATCATCATTGGTGCATTATTAGAAGGTTTAGCATTCGGTGCTTTAATCTTAGGAGCTTAATTACAATAAACAATATCTGTAACGGTTGGTTGCAGATATTGTTTAATTAAACAAAAATTACAGTAAAAATTAAAAGTTACATTTAAGATATAATGGAAAAGTTAATCAACGATTTTAGTTTAGGTTTATTCTTTTGGCAAGCAATCATCTTAGTAGTTATTATTTTCTTATTAGGAAAATTTGCTTGGAAACCTATCGTTAATGCTTTAGAAGCTCGCGAAGAAGGAATTGCAGATGCTTTAGCAGCTGCAGAAAACGCAAAAAGAGAGTTAACAAACTTAAAAGCAGATAACGAAAAATTATTGGCTGAAGCACGTTTAGAGCGCGATGCAATGTTAAAAGAAGCACGCGAAATGAAAGACAAAATGATTGCTGAAGCTAAAGAAGAAGCTCAGACTGCAGGTGCACAAATGATTGCACAAGCACAAGCATCTATCCAAAGCGAGAAAAATGCTGCAATGGCTGATATTAAAAATCAGGTTTCTACATTATCAATCGATATCGCAGAAAAATTATTAAAAGGTCAGTTAGCAGACAAGCAAGCGCAAGAGCAATTGGTTGGATCATTATTAAACGATATTAAATTAAATTAATAGTACGTTATGACGGGAACAAGAGCAGCCTTAAGATACGCTAAAGCAATTCTTGACGTGTCTAACGCAAAAGGAAATGCCGAAGTGGTTGGTACAGATATGAAAACAATATCTGATGCTATTTCACAAAGCAGTGAGTTAAAGTTATTTTTAGAAAATCCGGTAATTAAAGGAGAATCTAAATTAGCTGCCTTAAACGAAATTTTTGCTTCGGCTAACGCAGATACTAAAAACTTATTTTCGGTTTTATTACAAAACAAGCGTTTAGATATTTTAGAAGCAATTACAGTACAATACGCTACATTGTATGACGAGTTAAAAGGAGTTGAAGTTGCTTATGTAACTACTGCTACACCTTTAACACCGGCATTAGAAGCGCAGGTATTGGCAAAAGTAAAAGAGCTTTCTACAAAAGAAGTTACTATTGTAAACGAAGTAAATAAAGACATTATTGGCGGCTTTATCATTCGTTTGGGCGATATGCAGTACAATGCATCAATTGCAAACAAATTAAGTCAATTAAAAAGAGAATTTAATAATTAAAATCACACACGGTTAACGTGATAAAATAGTCAAACGCATGGCAGCAATTAATCCTGCTGAGATTTCAGCAATATTAAAGAAACAATTATCTGGTTTTACAGCAGAAGGATCTGTAGAAGAAGTTGGTACCGTTTTAACAATAGGTGATGGTATTGCACGTGTTCACGGATTGGCAAACGCACAATATGGTGAGTTGGTTCAGTTTGAGAGCGGTTTAGAGGCAATGGTTCAAAACCTAGAAGAAGATAACGTTGGTGTTGTTTTATTTGGCCCATCTACAGGTGTAAGCGAGGGATCTATCGTTAAAAGAACAGGTCGTATCGCATCTATCAAAGTAGGTGAAGGTATGTTAGGACGTGTGGTTGATACTTTAGGTAACCCAATTGATGGTAAAGGACCTATCACAGGCGATTTATACGAAATGCCAATCGAGCGTAAAGCTCCTGGTGTTGTATTCCGTCAGCCGGTAACCGAGCCAATGCAGACAGGTATCAAAGCAATCGATGCAATGATCCCGGTTGGTCGTGGTCAACGTGAGTTGGTTATTGGTGACCGTCAAACAGGTAAAACTACTGTTTGTATCGATACCATTTTAAATCAAAAAGAATTTTACGATGCTGGTAAACCAGTATTCTGTATATATGTTGCTGTTGGGCAAAAAGCTTCTACAGTAGCAAACATTGCAAAAACATTAGAAGAAAAAGGCGCAATGGCTTATTCTGTAATTGTTGCTGCAAACGCATCAGATCCTGCTCCAATGCAGGTATATGCTCCAATGGCAGGTGCTGCAATTGGTGAGTATTTCCGTGATACAGGTCGTCCTGCATTAATTGTTTATGATGATTTATCTAAACAAGCGGTTGCTTACCGTGAAATGTCTTTAATTTTACGTCGTCCACCAGGTCGTGAGGCGTATCCTGGAGACGTTTTCTATCTTCACTCTCGTTTATTAGAGCGTGCTGCAAAAGTAATCGGTGACGATGAAATCGCAAAAAACATGAACGATTTACCAGAATCGTTAAAGCCAATCGTTAAAGGTGGTGGTTCGTTAACTGCTTTACCAATTATCGAAACTCAAGCTGGTGACGTTTCTGCATATATCCCAACAAACGTAATTTCGATTACAGACGGACAGATTTTCTTGGAGTCTGATTTATTCAACGCAGGTGTACGTCCGGCAATTAACGTAGGTATTTCGGTATCTCGTGTTGGAGGTAACGCGCAAATTAAATCAATGAAAAAAGTTGCAGGTACATTAAAATTAGACCAAGCACAATTCCGTGAATTAGAAGCTTTCGCGAAATTTGGTTCTGATTTAGATGCAGTAACTTTAAATGTAATCGAAAAAGGTCGTCGTAACGTTGAAATCTTAAAACAAGCGGTAAACGATCCGTATTCTGTAGAAGATCAGGTTGCAATTATCTATGCAGGTTCTAAAAACTTATTACGTAACGTTCCTGTAGAAAAAGTAAAAGAATTTGAAAAAGAATTCTTACAAGTATTAAACTTATCGTACCGCGATACTTTAAATGCGTTAAAAGCAGGTAACTTGTCTGATGATGCTACAGCTACATTAGAAAAAGTTGCAAAAGAAGTATCGTCTAAATACTAATAAAAAGTTTTGAGTATTAAGTATTAAGATTTTAGATGTCTTGATACTTAATACTTTTGTCTTAATTCAATTAAAATGGCAAACTTAAAAGAAATACGTAACAGAATAAACTCGGTATCATCAACCATGCAGATTACTTCTGCAATGAAGATGGTTTCTGCAGCAAAATTAAAAAAGGCGCAAGATGCTATTACAGCTATGCGTCCGTATGCAGAGAAACTAACCGAATTAATTCAGAATATCAGTTCAACATTAGAAGGCGATGCTGCTGGTGTTTACGCTGAACAACGCGAAGTAAACAAGGTTTTGTTAGTTGTGGTTACATCAAACCGCGGATTGTGTGGTGCTTTTAATGCAAATGTTATTAAAGCAACGCGTACGTTAATTGATAAAACTTACGCAGATAAGCAGGTTGATGTATTAACAATTGGTAAAAAAGGTTTTGATTTGGTTGGAAAAACCGAAACTGTTTTTGCAAACCGCAGTGACTTGTTCGATGCCTTAACGTTTGTAAATGTTGAAGCTGTTGCACAACAAATTATGGATGCTTTTATTGAAGGATCTTATGATAAGGTTGAAGTAATATACAACCAGTTTAAAAATGCGGCTACACAAATTGTACAAACAGAACAGTTTTTGCCTTTAAAACCAATTGAAACAGAATCAAACGTAACGGTAGATTATATTTATGAGCCTTCTAAAGAAGAAATCATTTTAAATTTAATTCCGGCGTCTTTAAAAACGCAGTTATACAAAGCAGTTTTAGATTCTAACGCAGCTGAACACGGCGCACGTATGACGGCTATGCACAAAGCAACCGATAATGCGAAAGATTTACGCGATCAGTTAAAATTAACGTATAACAAAGCACGTCAGGCTGCTATTACAAACGAAATCTTAGAAATCGTTGGTGGTGCCGAAGCATTGAATAATTAATACGTTTTTTAAAACATATTTTAAAAACCTTTATCTTTATTGATAAAGGTTTTTTTATGGAAAAAATTGCACTTTATAAATACGGGGAGTTTTATTTAAACAATCATTTTTTATTTGAAACAAGCGTTTTAAGAAAATGGTTTGTTAAAGATAAATACCAAATAATAGATGCTTTTGGTAAAGTTCAGTTGTTTTTCTACTTTAAAAATGGTTTGAGATTTAGTGAAATTTTATTTGTAGAGAATAACCTTTCATTTTCGTATGAATTTGTTCAAAAGAAGAATAGTTTTTATTGGATATATAATGGACATAAATATTATATAAAGCAGCCTTTTTCATTTTCTTACAAAATTGAATTTTATAGAGATAATGAGTTAATCGGAAGTTCTTTAAAAAATTCTTTTTGGAAATCGTATTTTGATCAAATAAGTTTTTCCTTTTTAAATTTTATAACTGATGAAGAAATTGAGCTATATTTAATTCTTTACGCTATCCATTATGCGTATTTTGGAATTGGAGATTAAAATATCTGACTTATGAAAAAATCAATAAAAGTAACTATTCCTAAACCTTGTGAAAAACAAGAATGGAGTTCAGAATTTATTTCTAACAGAGAACAATTGTGTTTGCTTTGTAGCGAAAAGGTTTTTGATGCAACAAATCTTTCAGATAATGAATTACACAAATTGGTTAATCAAAAAGATCGACCAAAATGTATGAAGTTCAAACAATCACAATTAAACCAACCTTTGTTAGTTTCTACACATCACTTTAATTACAAACAAATTTCTAATGCTTTTTATGGATTGTTGGTTGCTGGTTTGGTAGTATCGTGTTCTGTACAGAAGCTACCACAAAAATCTATTGCTGATTATGAACAGCTATTTCAAACCGATCCTTTTTTCAGCGATACATTGAAATACGTGATTCGGGGAATTATCATTAATGATGAAACTAAAGAGCTTGCAAGTAAGTGTTTTGTTAAGTTAGATTTTAATGGCTACGGAGTTTGGAATGATGAATTTGGTAGGTTTAAACTTAATATACCAGAATATTTCGTGAAAGATACCTTACATATTTCTATTACTGGGAATGATACTAAAAATGATTACTTTCAAGAAATAACTATTTTAAAATCAGAATTGCCATTGAACAAAGTAATTTCAATAGAGCCAATGGAAATTATTGTTGTTGGTTATTACGAAGTTGAAAAGTAATTTAATTGATGTTTTCATAAATCCCCAAATTCTGCATTAAATTGTATAAGCCATTCCATTTACATGATCCATCAAGATAAAAATCATTTTTATCTTTAAATTGAATATTATAACTTTCGCTTGTTGTGCATCCACCTTCTTGAGCATAAGATAATTCAATTTCAAAATTTGCTATCATTTTTATTTCTTCTTTTGAAAGTTGTTTTAATTTACCTTCATATTCAAGAAAATATTTTTTGCGTTTTCGCGAAATAATAAGTTCTTTTTCATCAGAGTGAAAACATCCTTGAGAACTAAAAATGATTTTAAAAGATTCGTTGTTTTTTAACTTATTTATTCTTGGTTTAAATGGTTCTTTAGAATAGTCGATTATATTTGTACATAAATCAACTTCATATTTCTTGTATTCTTCAACCTTAAAAGTAATTTCAATAAGTTGAGAAAACATATTTTCGAAAATTATTGTGTAAGTTCCTTTTTCAAGATTTTTTACTTCAAATCTCTCTCCACCGGCTTTAGGAGCTAATGTTTTGTTATAACCTAAATTATTTTTAATGCTTACTTTTTTTGTCCACGGTGCGTATTTGTAATGTCCAAATTCTGTTTTTTGTCTACAATCACTTGGAAAAAAACGAATGCTTGCTTTTTCTTGAGAATAAGCATTAAACGCAAACAGTATGAAAAGAATATATTTATACATTTTGTTTTATTTTAAAACCATCTGAAAAGCATCTCTAGGACTTCCATCTGAAACATAAATAACACCGCAATACGTAAAACCGTACTTTTTAAAGAAATTCTGCATAGGCAGGTTATTGTTGTTGGTATCAACCCGAATGTTTTTAATCTGTGTAAAACAATAATCAAAACAGGCTTTTGCAACTCCTTTAGCCTTTCCATTTGATGCCAGTCTGTGAATTACGCCATAAGGTTCAGTATTAAGCCATTTTCCATTGTCGATGACGTTGTAGGTCGGTTCCGGATTATAGCCTTTTAAAAACGAAAAATAACCTACAATTTCGGTATCGTTCCAACAAATGTATCCTATGTTTTGATTGATATCGTTCAGAATAACTTCTGCCGACGGATATCCGTTAATCCATTGGGTAAGGTTACCGTTGGCGCGCATAATGTTGCGTGCATCATCAATAACCTGCATAATGCTGTTTAAATGTTCGGGTTTTGCAATTTCTATCGTCATAATTTATTTTGAAAATAAAGCGGTGATTTTCTTTTTATCGCCCACAAGCCATA
>JAVXSC010000102.1:0-9418 GCA_036643355.1 Myroides sp. | reverse complement strand
CTTTAATAATTAGAAAGCTATTAAAAATTCAAACTTTTATCCTTTGCCGATTTTACCTGATAACCAAAGCGTATTTTTTTGGTTTCGTTTGGTTTTAAATTTATATCCCACGTAAGTTTGCCTTTTTCTGTATCTGTTGCAGCACCGCCTTTATCCGCCAAAGTAATTTCGATATCTGTATTACTGCTTATCGGCATCTGATCTTCTACAATAATACTGATGCTTTCTTTTTTGTTGTTTCGAACCGAAATTTCGTAAACAAAATCCTGTACTTTACGTGACGATAATGTTTTTGTTCCCGATTTATCGTTAATCATGGTTCTGGTAACCGATATGTTTTGATCTTTACCTAAACTTAAGCGCAGTTCATCATCGTTTGCATTGGCGTTTACATAGGTTTTACCAACGTACATCCCTTCAAAAATCACATTGGCTTCACCGGGTAAAATGTTGTAGTCGCCATAGTTTTTTACTTTTGCAATTAAATAGGCATTGGTATCTAATTTTGGCGTGGTAATATAACTGTAAGTTGCCGGCAGTTGTGTATCTTTCAAAGCAACACTGTGCTGTTTCCCGTTGCTTAAAATGGTGTACGGAATATCAATATCAAACGTAATGTTTAATTGCGATTCGCTAATTTGAGTATAATCATCCATTGTTGAAACTCCCACTCCCGGTTGTCCTGTTCCTGTCTGAATGTTCAAGCTTGGAATTTGTCCCTGCAAAGTTTGAAGAAAACTAGCATTTGGTCTTCCTTCAATTTCTTTCTTTCTTACATTATTGTATGAAGCAACAGACACTTCTTCCATTACCTTGTCATTTTGATACGCATTCGGATAATAATAATCTAAAAACCAAGGTTGCAGTTCTGGCGCAAAAGTATTTTGATTTGCTGGTCCGCTGGTTAACGACAGTTTTACGTTTTTCCAATCGATACCCGTGTTTTGCTGAACCTGTGCTTTGTACAGCATTTGTATAGGTTCGTTAATTTTATCGATACGCATTTCGTAACTTGGCTGCCACGTTGCCTGATTTGTTAAATACGATACTTCTAAAGGAATAGTTCCTGCAGTACTGCTCATTACATTTACAACCAACTTGCCCTGACTGGTTTTTTCGGTAGTAGTTTCGTTAAACGTCAATTTTCCTTTTAAAGTATTCAGCTCTTCAAACAATGTTTTTTCCTGATTTTCTAACTTGTTGATAGAATTTGCCAGTTCGGTACGTTTGGTTTTGTAGAAATCTAACAGCTTTGTTAATTCGGCTACCGAAAAGTTTTGCGCATTGCTCATTGACTGATTTTTATCCAACAACTCAATTCCTTTTCGTTCGGCAGTTAACTGATTTTGCAAAGCTTTCAATTCGATTTCTTTCTTGGCGATTTCTTCCTTCACCGGTTTTACCAAAGGCGAATCCTGATTATTATCGTACTCTTCTACATACGCATTGGTAAATTGAACCGACATTACCGTTACATTTTTTGGAACGCCGATTTGCACCGTGCTTTCGTTTAGATAATTAGCAACATTGGTAATAACGATTTCTGATGTGCCCGACGGAATTTGAACCGAAGCTTTGTGTTTTAACTCGGCAGCATTGTTATAAACACGAGCCGATTGAATTTGCGCCTGTGTAAAAACAGGCTTTTGCGCATTTGCCGTTATGCTGAAAACAATAGCGGCAGGAAATAAGATATTTTTCATAAACAACATTTAATTAATTTGAATAATTTTTCTAAAGGAATGTTCCTATTAATATAAAGAGTATCAAAACAACCTAAAGGTTGGGATAAGGTAGCAAATATTTTAAAAAAAAGTTCATTCTTCTGATTACTTTAGTTTTATTATAAAAACACCTACACTATTTTGAAGCTTTGCTACACATTAAATTTATGAGATTGCTAACAATTACAATGCCGTTTTTAACAAAAATGTAGTATTTGATTAATTAGCTTCGCATCGAACATTTAAAACCTTCATTTATGAAAAACTTAAAATTAAAGATGCTTACAGCGGCAATTACATTAACGGCAATTTCGGCTTCGGCACAAGAAGAAAAACCAGAACAAAAGAAATGGAATTTTGGTTTTCATTTAGGAAGCGATCAGTTTTACACGGGCAAAGCTCCTTCTAATTCTTTAAATTATCAGCTGGACAATACACACAGTTATAAAATGGGTATTTTGGCAGAGCGAAATCTGAATGAAAAATCGTCTGTAACTTTGGGATTAAATTACAACTTGTACTTTCAGGAACATTCTACACATTATGGCAATTTCGGAAGATCTGGCGGAAGAACTTTAGACAACTATTTCGATTTAGACATTCAATACAACAGATATTTAGTTAAAAACCTAAACTATTTTGTAGGAACGAATATTTCGTTTCAACGTGGTCATAGTAAATATGGAGGCGGTGGAGGATCTGATGTCGGATTTGGATATAGTGTTCAAGGAAAAGCAACAGATTTTAATGTAGGATTAAATACCGGTTTAAAATACACCCTTAATCCAAAAAGCAAATTTAAGGTTGAACCTTATGTAATGATGGGTGTAAATGCATTTAGCAAAGAAAAAGAAGAAGTAATTTTTACACCAAGCAATCAAACACAACAGCATACATTAAGTAATTTTTATACAAGATTTGGAGTAAACTTTAAATTCTAAAAAAACAAAAGAGGTCTTTTTTAAGACCTCTTTTCTATTAAAACAATGCCGATACCAACTCTTCTATTTTTGATACAAATACCACCTGAATTTGTTTAGATGAATACGTGATTTTATTATATTTTGATACAAATATTTTTGAAAAACCTAATTTTTCGGCTTCTTGAATGCGCTGATCTACTCGGTTAACCGGTCTAATCTCACCAGACAAACCTACTTCGCCAGCAAAACAAATATCTTTAGAAATCGCATCGTCTTCGTTTGATGATAGAATTGCAGCAACAACCGCCAAATCAATTGCCGGATCATCAACCGAAATTCCGCCGGTAATGTTTAAAAAAACGTCTTTCATTCCTAATCGGAAACCTGCACGTTTTTCCAAAACCGCCAAAATCATGTTTAAGCGCTTTAAGTTGTAACCTGTGGCACTGCGTTGCGGTGTTCCATAAACGGCGGTACTTACCAACGCCTGAATTTCTAACATCAGCGGTCGCATTCCTTCTAAAGTTGATGCAATGGCGGTGCCCGATAATTCTTCTTCCCGGTTCGATAATAATATCTCCGACGGATTGGAAACTTCACGCAAACCCGATCCCAACATTTCGTAAATTCCTAATTCGGCAGTTGATCCAAAACGGTTTTTTAATGCACGCAGAATTCTGTACACATGATTTCGATCACCTTCAAACTGAAGCACGGTATCCACCATGTGCTCTAAAATTTTAGGTCCGGCAATATTTCCGTCTTTCGTAATATGTCCGATTAAAATTACGGGAGTCGATGTTTCTTTTGCAAACTTGATCAGTTCGGCGGTGGTTTCTTTTATTTGAGAGATGCTTCCTGCCGAAGCTTCGATATAATCTGTGTGTAAGGTTTGAATGGAATCGATAATCAAAACATCGGGTTCGATTTCTTCTACCTGCTTAAAAATATTCTGGGTGTTGGTTTCGGTTAAAATATAACACGAACTGTTGTTTGGATTGATGCGTTCGGCACGCATTTTTATCTGTTTCTGACTTTCTTCGCCCGAAACATACAGCACTTTGTAAGGCAGTTTTAACGACAATTGCAACAACAGCGTACTTTTTCCAATTCCGGGTTCGCCACCAAGTAAAATCATAGATCCTGGAACAATTCCACCGCCTAAAACTCGGTTTAATTCCTGATCCAAAGTGTTTAGTCGAACTTCCTGCGTACTGTCAATTTCATTGATCAACAAAGGTTTTGCGGTACGTTTTATTCCTGCCGAAGATTTGGTTTGCCACGCAACTTTTTCTTCTTTCTGAATTACTTCTTCCACAATGGTATTCCACTGTTTACAAGCACCGCATTGCCCCATCCATTTAGAATATTGTGTACCGCAAGACGAGCAGAAAAATGCTGTTTTTACTTTTGCCATATTAGCTTTTAGCTTTTAGCCGTTAGTTTTTAGCATAGCTTAAACTAACAACTTAATGAAGAAACGAATTTACAAATTATTTGTTTTTATTAACGACAGGAAATGTCATGAATGAGAGATTGTAAAAAATCAAAGCTCGTTTGATAATTTATCGGGATTTTTTCGGGTATCAAAAATGGTAATTATTTCGATTGATTTTGGGCTTGTTGCTATTCTGTAATAAAAAGTAGTTTGTTTGGTTACCACACATTTATAAAGATTTTTAAAAGACGAAGATTGTGGACAACTTTGAGGTTGAAGAGCAATTTGATTTATTTTTTCTGTCAGTTTATTGATAAAATCTTTTTTCGCTTTTAAACCCCAATTTTCAAGCAAATATTCTGTAAGTTTTAAAAGTTTTTCTTCAGCAGATTTCGATAAAAAATGTTCATTTTAAGAAATTTTCTTCAAAAAAGAATCGAACGAAACTTTCTTTCCTTCGTTTAATTCTTCTATTCCTTTTTTAATTTCTTGCTGATCTGCCTCGGTTAAATCATCCCAAAAATCGCTTTTTTCTCTTTTAATAAAATCAGAAAGCTTTTGAAGAAACTCCGAATTATCGTTTTCCAAAATAATTTTAAGTAAGGCTAATTTTGTTGCTTGAATATCCATTTTGTAACATCTTTCCTTTCAAAATTACAAAAAATTTTAAAAGATCAATTTAATTTGAATTGATTATTAGTCCTTTACGATAACTTTTCTTTGTTAACAATAGGTAATAATAAGAACGACAATCCGCCTAAAACTACAACAGAAACTGTTTGTGTGGTCCATAACAGCCAACCAAAAGCAGTACCTGCGGTTAAAGATATGCCGTAAAGTGCCAGAATTTTAGCAATTAATAAAGGAAACGCGCCAAAACCGCCGTTTGTAAAACTTATTGCCAAACTACCCACTACAAAAGCAACCATAATGATTCCTAACGATATTTCGCTGGTTTGGGGCAAGGCTTTGGTTCCAAAATAAAAGGTCAGTACAAAACCGATCCAGATAATGAAAGTGTGAATAAGAAATGGAATGCGGTGCGGCATTTTAAAGATACTTAAAATACCTTCGACCAATCCGGTTATTTTTTGTCGGATAAAAACAAAAATTTTCCAGTTCGATGTGTAAAGTAGATACAATCCTATTATTCCCGATATTACAAAAACACCGCCAATAATCATGAGTTGTTTAACCGGAATTTGCTGTGTAATAAAGCCCATTAACTGTTTGTACTGCAACACTAATGCGGTGGCTACAAATAAAAGTAGAAAAAGCAGATCAATAATACGTTCGGCAATGATGGTTCCGAAACCTTTATCGAACGGAATTTTATCGTATTTCTGAAGTACGGCTGCACGAGATAATTCGCCCGATCGCGGAATCGTAAGATTTAAAAGGTATCCAACAGAAATCGCCATAAAATTATTCCAAAAATTAGACTGATAGCCTAAATACTGTAAGCTGTATTTCCAACGATAAGCGCGCGACGCATGGCTGATCTTCATAAAAAGCAGCGACAAACCAATGTAAAAATAATCGGCAGAAACAAAATAGCTTTTCATTTCGGTGATCTGTGCCGGCGTAAACTGGTTGTAAGCGTAATAAACCAAAAAAACTCCCAACAAAAGTGGGAGTGAAATATTTAGTATTTTTTTTAAAAACTTCAACTATTAAGTCAAGGTGTTATTTTCTTCGTTTGGAAAAATAATCCAAGGTGAAAACGTTTTAGCTTCTTCAAAATCCATTAAAGCGTATGTGATCACGATGATAATATCATCTTTCTGAACACGGCGTGCCGCTGGACCATTCAAGGTAATTTCGCCACTGTTTCTTGGACCCGGAATTGCGTAAGTTTCAAAACGCTCACCATTATTGATGTTTACGATTGAAACCTTTTCGCCTTCGATAATATTCGAGGCTTCCATTAAAGCAATATCAATAGTAATACTGCCAATATAATTTAAATCGGCACCTGTTACTTTAACGCGGTGGATTTTAGATTTTAAAACTTCTATTTGCATGGTGCAAAGTTATAATTTTTAATTTAATGTAATGTTATCAATTAATCTCACACCTTCTATGTGCACAACAATAAAAGCGCGATAGTTTTTGTCGGTTTCTTTTACAGTTGCTGTTTTTAATGAGGCTTCATCGGCAATTATAAAATATTCCAACTTAAAATCGGCTTGATTTTCAAAGGCATCAACAACAAAATTTACTGAATCTTTAACATCTTTTTCACTAAAAACCGTTTTTGCAGCTTTAAGCGTTTTGTAAATCAAGGCAGCTTTATCTTTTGCTTGTTCAGACAAACGTTCGTTACGTGAACTCATTGCCAAACCGTTTGCTTCGCGAAAAATTGGACAGCCAACAACATCAATATTCATATTGTTTTTTTCGACCATTTTGCGGATAATCTGCAACTGCTGAAAATCTTTCTCTCCAAAATAAGCTTTTGTAGGCTGTGTAATTTCAAACAGTTTTTTTACAATGGTACCTACACCGTTAAAATGTCCGGGGCGGTTGCTTCCTTCCATTTCATTATCCAAACCATCATAATCAAAAGGTTGGGCTACGGTATTTCCTTCATAAATATCGTCAACAGTAGGTGCGTAAACAATAATTTTGTCCGATAATGCTTCTATCAAACCCAAATCCTTCTCCAACGTACGCGGATATTTCGCTAAATCTTCACTGTTGTTAAACTGCGTAGGATTTACAAAAATGCTCATTACCACCACATCGTTCTCTTTCATAGCCTGCTCTAGCAACGAAAGATGCCCTTTGTGAATAGCACCCATTGTAGGTACAAAGCCAATAGTCTGCTTTGCCTGTATAAACGGCTGTAAGTGCTGTTTTAACTGGCTTTGCGCATGAAATACCTTCATGTTCTTGTTTTTTTAATGAATGCAAAATTAGCACAATACTTAACATTGTAACACATTTTTTCGTAATTTTGCCTTTTAAAAGCATTTTTAATTTAATTAAAGAAGAATGAAAGATAAGAGGATATTGTATGTATCATCTGAAGTAGTGCCTTATTTACCTGAAAATGAAGTTTCTCAAGCTTCGTTTGACACTCCAAAAATGATTAATGATTTAGGTGGGCAGATCCGTATTTTCATGCCAAGATACGGTAGCATCAATGAAAGAAGACATCAGTTGCATGAAGTTATAAGACTATCGGGTATGAATTTGGTTATCAATGACATGGATATGCCTTTAATTATTAAAGTTGCTTCGATTCCTAAAGAAAGAATCCAAGTTTATTTTATTGACAACGACGACTATTTTAAGCGTAAGGGAACTTTTGGCGATGAAGCCGATACTTTGTATGATGACAACGACGAACGCGCTATTTTCTTTGTAAAAGGCGTGGTTGAAACCATTAAAAAGTTAAACTGGGTACCCGATGTAATTCACGTTCAGGGTTGGATGGCGTCTTTGTTACCGCTTTACATGAAGAAATATTATAACGACGAAAGTATTTTTGCTGATACAAAAATCATCACTTCTATTTTCTCGGCAGGTTTCGATGGAAAATTATCAGACAATATGTTTGAAAAAGTTGCTTTTGATGAATTTGACGCAAGTGATATCGATTCTTTAAAAGATGCTACGTATGTTAATATCATGAAGAATGCGATCAATCATTCAGACGGAATCGTGATTTCTTCACAAGACATCGCAGAAGATTTAACAAATTATATACAAAGTTCAAATAAACCTTTCTTACCTTTCGACGCGAAAGAAAAAATGAAGGATTTTTATCCGGAATTCTATCTTCATACGGTTTAATTTAAAGCATCTATGAAAAAAAAATCGATTGTTAAGTTTACATTACTTTCAATTTTATCTGTAACCGCAATTTCTTGTGAGCAGGAATTTACCGAAATGGGTTCTGAAATTATCGACAGTGACCAGTTTGGTTTCGACAAGTATTTGGTTCAGAATATTTCAACAACAAATAGTGAATCTGCAGTTGCAAACACGCGTAATTTACCAATAAATAACTTTGGGGTTTACACACACAGTGCTTTTGGAAAAACGGCAGCGCATTTTGTTACGCAGCTTGAAATGAAAAACAACACCGATTTAACTTCATTCGGGGCTAATCCTGTGTTAGATTCGGTTTACGTTTACATTCCGTTTACAAGCAGTGTAGCATCAACAGATTCTGAAGGAAACAGATCTTACAATGTTTCTAATATATATGGTAGCGGAAAATTTAATTTAAACGTTTACGAAAACGGATATTTTTTACGTGCAACCGATCCTAACAACAACTTTGATACGCAGTTTTATTATGCCGATGAAAAAAGTGTTTTCGATCAGTATAAAAAAGGATTAAACGGTAACCAACGCTTAAACAATTCTACAAACACGGCACAAAACACCGATTTTAGTTTTAATAAAAACGAAATAAAATTGTACGCTTACAATGCCGATGGCACACCGCAAATGGTAGATGGCAAGCAAAAAGTAAAAGAGCGTTTAGCACCGGGCGTTTGGTTAGATTTAGATAAAAACTACTTTCAAAACAAATTCTTTGCCGGCGACAAACACAAGTCTTTAATTAACAACGGACTTTTAAAAGAATATTTCCGCGGATTGTATTTTGAAGCAGTAGATTCGTACAATCAAAATGCATTGGTTCAATTAAATTTAAGCAAAGGAAAAGTTGTTTTTGTTTATAAGGCAGATGGAGCGATAGACAGCCAAACCAACCAACCAAAACGCGAGCGCAAAACGTACGAGTTTAACATTGGTTATATGGAATCTACTTCAACAAGTTCTGCGTCTACAACTGCAACAACAGTGAATTTACTGGAGAGTAATTTTGATTTAGAAAATAATTCAACTGGAAACCTTTGGTTAAAAGGCGGCGGAAAAAGCAGTTATGCAACTATTTCTCTTTTTGGAAATGACAGCGATAACAGCGGAAAAGCCGACGAATTAGAAACGTTGATAGATAACAAATGGTTGGTTAATCAGGCATTGTTAACGCTTTATGTAGATCATACCGCAACAGGTTTGGACACTATTTCAACACCAAGACAATTATTTTTGTACGATTTTAAAAACAACAAGGTTATTGCAGATTATACAAGCGATACATCAACAGCCGGCAAACCAATTTATGGCGGTGGATTGAATAAATCGAACAAATCTATGCACAAATACCAGTTCAGGGTAACAGATCATATCAACAATTTAATTCAGAAAGACTCTACAAACGTACCTTTAGGATTGGTTGTTGCAAGCGACATTAACAATTCGATAATGAACCGCGTAAAAGCTACTGACAAAAGAATTCCCATGACCGCAAC
>JAVXSC010000101.1:0-9525 GCA_036643355.1 Myroides sp. | reverse complement strand
GCTTGATGTTCCTATTACCTGAAAACCCGCTTTTTCGGCAGCTTTATTGCTAATGGCATCCCACGTATTGGCAATTAGTAACGGTTGGTTTTGATTGTGTAACGATTTAAACTTTTCTAAACTCATAGCTTTATAATTTTCTTGTTCTTTATAAAGTTACGCTTTTTTAGATCGAAACAAAAGAAGATTTTTTACAAAGCACTTTTTAGAGCAATACTAAGTTAAGCTGTCTAAAAACATTTCTTACTATGTCATTCCGGACTTGATCCGGAATCTCATTATCTACTTTATGAGAAGCTGAATCAAGTTCAGCTTGACAAATGATTATTTTTAGACACCTTTTACATTTGAAAAACTTTCAAAGTTATTTTTTTATCAAGACTCATTCCGCCTGGGTTACAGCCTGGTTCTCCTTCGGGTATTTCTATCCCACGTTTTGCAAAATGTTCCGTCCAAACAGGAAAAAAGTTGTCAGACTTTGGTTCTTTGTATGTCATGGGGGACAATTTAAAAAACGGTTTGTTTTTATTAGCGAATTTAAACGCATCGTAAATTAATTCTGAACAATAATATTTACCGTTATCGTATAAAAAGTCATCATCGTACGGAACGCCTAACTGTGATTCGCAAAACGAAATAGCTTTTGGAATTAAATCAGTATACTTACTTTTTAATTTGCCGGCATAAACCGTGTTTTTAGTGTAAGCCAAAAAATTATTCAAAGGTGTTTTTACAACGGCACTGCCAATCGCTTCATAGACAAAAAAATCTTTATTATTTATGGTAACAACCAAACCCATGTGGTTAAAATCGCTGTTTTTGTAACCGTTTGTAACGGCATTAATTGCATCGCACATGCCGCCACAATTTATGTTGATAAACAGCAGGTCGCCATTTTTTAATTCGGTTTTTTGAGCGAAAACGGATATGGAGAAAAGTAAAAAGAATAGAATGTATTTCATAGTTGATTATTTTTAATCTTTAAAAAGCGTACCGCCAAAACCAATACCTAATGTACGGTAAACTTGCTGTTTTAATCTAAATTGATGGTCGTTAGCAAATAAGAAAATTCTAGAACCACCGCCAAGTTCCACTCCGAATTGATAATGAGAAAATACTCCGTTTAAGTTTCCTCTGCCAATTGCCGTATTCCAGCCATAGGCTACCTTACCGTAAACTCTGGTTTCACCGCCAATTAACGGTGCTAAAGTTACAGTCGGAGCAATTGGAATTGTATAAGCACTGTCAAAAAAGTTTGCATGAATTCCTGTAAGTAATCCAAGGCGAATCCATTGCTTGTAAGCAATTCCGTATTCATAATGCCCAGCAATACCGCCAATTACAAATTTTGAAGGTTCTTCCATTTGCCCGGTATTGGCATCGTAATAACTTTCTTTGTTTGAATTTGCGTTGAATAGTAAAATGTAATCTATTGCCTGATATTGTTCAAAAGCAGGTTTCTTCTCTTGAGCAGTTACTTTAAATATAGAAATTAATAAACTTATCTGAAAAATTTTTCTCATAAGCAAAAAAGAAGCTTATTCGGCTTCTTTAAAATTTGGATTGTATATTTTTTCAAAGGCTAACGGCTCTATGGCATCATCCACAGAAAAATCGCCTATTTTGGTTCTTCGTAAAGCAGTTAAATGACCGCCTGAATTTAAGGCTTTCCCAAAATCGAAAGCTAAAGATCTAATATAAGTTCCTTTGCTGCAAACTACTCTGAAATCAATTTCAGGTAAGGCAATTCGGGTAATTTCGAACTCGGTAATTTCAATTTTTCTCGATTGAATCTCCACTTCTTCACCCGCACGCGCATGTTCGTACAAACGTTTTCCGTCTTTCTTCAATGCCGAAAAAATAGGAGGGAACTGATCAATAATTCCAATAAACTTCTTGCGGGTTTCTTCTATTAATTCGTTCGATATATGATCGATAGGGAATTCCTGATTAATTTGGGTTTCCAAATCGTACGACGGTGTTGTTCCCCCAACAGTAATAGTTCCGGTATATTCTTTAACCTGTCCTTGTAGTTCGGCGATACGTTTGGTGAATTTTCCGGTACAGATAATTAAAAGTCCCGATGCTAAAGGATCTAACGTTCCCGCATGCCCGATCTTGAACTTTTTAGGAAGATCTAAATTTTTTAGTAACGCGTATTTTATTTTGTTTACCGCCTGAAAAGAACTCCAAGTTAACGGTTTGTCTATCAGTAAAATCTGTCCTTCCAGAAAATCTTCCTTTGATAACTTCTGCATTATTTCGTATAAAAATAAATTAACAACCCAATGCCAATGATGATTCGGTACCAGCCCCAAAATTTAAATCCGTATTTTGTAAGTACGGCAATAAATGTTTTTACGGCAATTAAAGCGGTTATAAATGCAATAACGTTACCAATTATAAAAAGCATAATGTGGTGGTCATCTTGCAAAATCATTTCGTAACCTTTCATTTCGGTTGCTGTTCCTTTGCCCCAGGTTTTTACAAAAATAGAGTAAACTGTAACGGCTAACATGGTTGGAACTGCCAAAAAGAACGAAAATTCTGCCGCTGCTTTTCTGCTTAAACCTTGCGTCATACCACCGATGATTGATGCTGCCGAGCGCGATGTTCCCGGCATCATTGCCAAACATTGCCAAAAACCTATCGTGATTGCCGTTTTAAACGAAATGTCTTTTTCGTGAATTATTTTAGGATTTTTAAACCAGCGATCTACAAATAAAAGTACAATTCCGCCGATGACTAAAACCGATGAAATAGCAATTTGATTTCCTAAAACAGCTTCAATTTTATCGTCTAACAAATAACCCAATCCCAATGCTGGAATCACGGCAAATGCCAGTTTGTAATAGAATTGCAGGTTGCTGAAATCGAAGAATTTCTTCCAATATAAAACAACGATCGATAAGATGGCTCCAAACTGTATCGAAACTTGAAACATCTTTAAAAACTCAGACTCTTCCATTCCTAGAAGAGTCGCGGTAAAGCCCATGTGAGCTGTAGATGATATAGGTAAATATTCGGTTAGTCCTTCAACAATTGCAATGATGATGGCTTGTAATAAATCCATTTATAAGGTTTTTATGATTTTTTTGCAGGGTTTTTGAATATCGAATAAATGCAGATTCCAAAGCCGATAAAAATTACGGTTGGTGCCAAACGAATTCTTCTAAAACTGAAAACAGCTTCGTTAAAAACATTCGGATCTTCACTGTTTCCGCCTGCCATCAGTAAAAAGCCTAAAGCAATTACTGCGACACCTGCCAATAAAATTATGTAGTTCTGTTTGCTGAACAAAAATGATTTTTCGGTATTATTTTCCATAAGTTACAGGTATAAATCGTCTGATTTTAAATTTAAAAAACGTTGCGTTGCAAAATACGTGCTAATGTAGGTAATGATTATGCCGACAATAAAAACGGCTCCGCATACTAAAACTATCGATTGTATATCACTTAACAATCCTAAAGTTGGCAGTTTGCTGTCTGCATAAGCTGTTAACGCCAAAATTCCGATAATTGCCAAAACCGATCCTATTACACCCAATTTAACGCTTGTAACGATGAATGGTTTACGAATAAACGATTTTGTTGCGCCAACCATTTGCATGGTTTTTATGATGAAACGTTTTGAATAGATTGATAAACGCAGTGAACTGTTAATTAAAAGTATCGATATAAAAGCAAATACGCCACTGATTATCAATATCCAGAAACTGATTGTTTTTATGTTTTTGTTCACTAAATCAACCAATTGCGAATCGTAAACAACTTCGTCAACCAACGGGTTTTCTTTAATGCTTATTTCAATGTCTTTAATAGAATCTTTTTCAACGTAAGCGCCGTTAAAGTGTAAATCGAACGAATGTTGTAGTGGATTAAAACCTAAAAACTTCACGAAATCTTCGCCAATTGTTTTCTGGTGTGCGTTTGCTGCCGAATCTTTATGAACAAAAGTAAGGTCTTTAATAAATTTCTGCTGACCTAATTCGGTTTGATAGGCTGCAAGCTGTGTTTCGTTTACATTCTCTTTAAAATAGATCGACATTGGAATGTTTTCCTTAAAATTGTTCGATATTTTTCCATAATTAATAACGAACATTCCTAATGATCCCAACAAAAACAACACTAAAAAAATACTTAAAATAACCGAAAAGTAAGACGATATTAATCTGCGCTTTTGATATTTTTCGTACGCTGTAGCCATAATTTTATTTTTTAATGGGTAAAGATAATAAACAATTTAAAAATATACTTAACCAATCTTTAGAATGTTGAAAAGTATTGTTCATACATTACGTTCTTAACTAAAAAAGAGATTCCGGAACAAGTCCGGAATGACACAAATAAATATTTTAAAACTGCTTTTATATGATGCGGTAAATTCTGTTTACCGGTATGGTAACGCCTTTTTTAAGCACCAAATGTTCTGGTGTTACCGCCCAAACAGTTGTATTGGCTACCAGCTGGTTTTTATCGTCTTCAAAGAAAATTTCAATTTTTACGTGGTCCGTATTTCCCATAGCCATTGCTTTTTCCAAGTCTTGTTTACGTTGAAAAATCCCGTGTTTGTCTGTCAAAACATCTTCGGCAGGAAAATGCAGTTTTGCTATATCTTCTTTTTCTATAGGTTTAAATGTTGTAGTCATATTCAAATGTTTTTAATACTTTATTATGTAATTTATTTTTGTAAAGATAATTTTTTCTAAAATAATTAAGTTTTTTGTTATTTCAAGCAAGTTTGTGATTTTTTTGATTAAATCAAATGTATAAAAAAAATAATCGCTTAAAATTAATCAAGATTAATTTCGACGATTGGTTAATATAATAAAAAATTAGTAATCTAAAGAATTTAAAGTAATTTTGTAATTGTTAAAAATCACAGGCTTACAAAATGAAATACAATCCAAAAGAAATAGAAGCCAAATGGCAGAAATACTGGAGCGATAACAATACGTTCAAAGCAAGTAATCAATCTAATAAACCAAAATATTATGTGTTAGACATGTTTCCTTATCCGTCTGGTGCAGGCTTACACGTTGGGCATCCGCTGGGTTATATTGCGTCAGATATCTATGCGCGTTACAAACGCCATCAGGGTTTTAACGTACTGCATCCGCAAGGGTACGATTCTTTTGGTTTGCCGGCAGAACAATATGCAATACAAACAGGTCAGCATCCTGCAGTAACAACCGAGACAAACATTAATCGTTACCGCGAACAGTTGGATAAGATTGGTTTTTCGTTCGATTGGAACCGTGAAGTTCGTACATCAAATCCAGAATATTATAAACATACACAGCGCATTTTTATTCAGTTGTTTAATGCGTGGTACAATAAAAACACCGATAAAGCAGAAAGCATTATTACATTAATTGATCTTTTTTCGAAGGAAGGAAATGCGAATGTAAATGCGGTGTCCGATGAAAATATCGAAGTTTTTTCTGCCGATCAGTGGAATGCTTTTTCTGCCGATGATCAAGAAAGAATTTTATTAAAATACAGATTGACCTATTTGGCTGAAACCGAAGTAAACTGGTGCCCTGCATTGGGAACGGTTTTAGCGAACGATGAAATTGTAAACGGGGTTTCAGAACGTGGCGGTCACCCGGTGATTCGTAAAAAAATGACCCAGTGGAGCATGCGTATTTCTGCTTATGCAGAACGTTTGTTGCAAGGTTTGGATACGATCGATTGGAGCGAATCTATCAAAGAAGCACAGCGCAATTGGATCGGGAAATCGGTTGGTGCGTCTGTAACTTTTAACGTAAAAGAATCAAACGAAACAATCGAAGTATTCACAACGCGTCCCGATACTATTTTCGGAGTAAATTTCATGACATTGGCTCCAGAACACGAATTGGTTGCTGCTATCACAACTGCTGATCAAAAAGCGGCTGTTGATGCGTATATTCAAGCTACATCGAAACGTTCAGAGCGTGAGCGTATGGCTGATGTTAAAACCATTTCAGGCGTATTTACCGGTGCGTATGCAGAACATCCTTTCACCAAAGAACCGGTTGCAATCTGGATTGGCGATTATGTTTTGGCAGGCTACGGAACAGGTGCGGTTATGGCGGTTCCGTGTGGTGACGAGCGCGATTATGCGTTTGCAAAACACTTTGCCGGACAAAACGGAATGCCTGAAATCATTAATATTTTTAATAAGGATATTTCCGAAGAAGCGTACACCGAAAAAGCTGGTTTTGAATTACAGAATTCCGATTTTTTAAACGGAATGGATTACAAGGCGGCGACTAAAAAAGCTATCGACGAATTAGAAAAAATAGGGCAGGGGAAAGCCAAAGTGAATTACCGTTTGCGCGATGCTGTTTTTTCGCGTCAGCGTTATTGGGGCGAGCCTTTTCCGGTTTATTATGTGAACGGATTGCCTAAAATGATCGATCCGAAATATTTACCAATTGAATTACCTGAAGTTGAAAAATATTTACCAACCGAAGATGGTCAGCCACCATTAGGCAACGCGACCAATTGGGCTTGGGATACGGTAAATAATAAAGTTGTTTCAAGTGATCTTGTCATCCCGAACGAAAGTGAGGGATCTCAAACCATTTTCCCGTTAGAACTAAACACCATGCCGGGTTGGGCAGGTTCTTCGTGGTATTGGTTGCGTTACATGGATGCCGATAACGATAACGAAATGGCATCGAAAGAAGCTATTGATTACTGGCAGAATGTAGATTTATACATTGGCGGAAGCGAACATGCAACGGGGCATTTATTATACTCGCGTTTTTGGAACAAGTTTTTAAAGGATATGGGTATTGTACCAACCGAAGAACCGTTCCAAAAATTGATCAACCAAGGAATGATTTTGGGGAATAGTGCTTATGCTTATAGATTAAGTGTTAGTGTGTTAACAAAAAATCCATTTAATGGACAGTTTGGTAGTAAATCAATATATAATATATTTATTTCTAAGAATGATTTAGATAAATTTAAAAAAGATCAAACTTTACCAAATGATTTAGAAAAGAGGGTTAATGAGATTTTAAAAGCTGAAAAAGAAAGTTTTATTAATAAAATTGATGATAAGATTGTTGATGAATCTCAATTTAAATTTAGAATAATTAGCGGAGATTCGAGTTGTGATTATACAATAGAAATTAGTTTTGATCCCTATAGAATTGATTTGTCAATAATTGATGATGTAACAAATGTTCTAGATATTAATGCTTTCAAAAATCATAAAATATATAGTAAAGATACCGATGCAGAATTCTTTATAGAAGAAAGTGGAAAGTACATTGTAAGTCGTGAAGTTGAAAAAATGTCTAAATCTTTCTACAATGTAATCAATCCAGATGATATTTGCGAAGAATACGGTGCAGATACCTTGCGTTTGTACGAAATGTTTTTAGGTCCGTTAGAACAATCAAAACCTTGGAATACTGCGGGAATTACAGGTGTATTTGGTTTCCTTAAAAAACTTTGGCGTTTGTATGCAGACGATAACGGATTAATCGTTACCAACGATGAACCAACGGCTGAAATGTATAAATCGTTACATAAAACAATCAAAAAGGTAACCGAAGATATCGAGAATTTCTCGTTCAATACATCGGTTTCTCAATTCATGATCTGTGTAAACGAACTGCAACAACAAAAATGCAATCATCGCGCTATTTTAGAGCCGTTGGCAATTGTAATTTCGCCTTATGCACCGCACATCGCAGAAGAATTATGGAATATGTTGGGTCATACCGATTCGGTTTCACAACAACCTTTTCCAAAATTCGAAGAGAAATATCTGGTAGAAAGTTCAAAAGAATATCCGGTTTCGTTCAACGGAAAAATGCGTTTTAAAATTGAACTGCCTTTAGATTTAACCGCAGAACAAATCGAAGAAATCATTATGAACGATGAACGTACACAGGCGCAATTACAAGGTAAAACACCTAAAAAAGTAATTATCGTTCCTGGTAAAATCATCAATTTGGCTGGTTTTTAGTCTATTCCCACAGATACACAGATTGTTTTTTTAGATAAAAAACCGCTCAATAAACTGAGCGGTTTTCTTTTTGGCTTGCTTTTTGTATTGGCAGAAGAAAAATCTAACATTATGAAACACGCACTACTTTTATCAGCATTTTTGTTTACACAAATAACATTCGCTCAATCACAACAAAACGATTTGGCGTTTACCGCAAAAGCAACTGTTTTGCCGGTTTTTAACAGCAATCGTTTAGGAGCCGAAGTCGGTTTAAGATATTACATCACCGACGCTTTCTCTATCGGGAACAACTATATTTATACAAACGATAAGTTTACACATGGTTTTGGCTACGATACCAATAATTCTATTATGCATTATTTAGGCATCAATGTACCTTTACAGTACGATGTGGTTAATAAAGATAAAGTTCAGATTGGAATGGGAATTTCTCCGGGACTTTCTTTAGGTACATTACGCGATAAAAACCAGTTGAAAATAGAGGAACATTATGACGAAGAAACAGGAGTAACAACAGTAGTAAAAACGCCTGTTCGTTTAAACCGTGATGCCTACTTTTCATTAACGCCTAATATTGATTTATCTGTAAAATTGGCAAATATCGATCCTAAAAGTAATACCGCAATATATGTAACCGGAAACGCAGGTTATCAGTTTACTTTCGGCAAGGGCGACTTTACAAAACCAAGCGATTTTAGAAATTATATTGTATCTTTAGGCTTTACAATAAAAGGAGCATTAGATTAGTATGAAAAATTCAAAAGCATTAGTAATTGTATTAGCAGCCATTGCAATTCTGGTTGTGGTGTTAATGGTCGGGTTGCCGGTTTACAATGTTTGGCAGCAGGAAATGGCTGGTAAAGCAGAAATGGCAAAGGCAGAACAAAACCGTAAAATTTTAATCGAAGAAGCTAAAGCCCGTTTAGAAGCCGAAAAACTGAATGCACAAGCAGAAGTGGAGCGTGCACGCGGTATGGCAGAAGCAATGAAATTGGAAAACGGAACGCTGAACACAACTTATAACCAGTATTTGTTTATTAGAACATTAGAGAAATTGGCAGATAAAGGCTCGCTTCCTCAAATCATCTATATGCCTGCAGAAGGTTTGGTTCCGGTGATGGATGTCAGTACAAAAGCACCTGCTAAACCAATTGTTGTAAACGACTAATGGGTTTTAAAGACTATATTATTCTATTGCTGATTGTTGCTGTTGGCTATTTCTGGTTCAGAATGCGCAAATACAAGCAAATGATCGAAGATTATAATAAATCAACTGGTTATTTAGAACGCAAGTACGAAACTATTGAGTTAGAAAATATCGATACGCGTTTAAACCAGCATTTGTTTAAAAATGTTTTGAATTCGATACAATCGCACGTTTATCAATCGTATTATACTATTGAAAAATTATCGAATGTGTTGGATTATGTTTTGTATAAAACGCCAAAACAGCTGGTAACACCGCGCGATGAAATCAATTTTATAAAGAGTTTAATCGAAATCAATAAAATAAAATTAAGTCCGCTTTTTGATTTGCGAACCAAGATT
>JAVXSC010000100.1:0-9552 GCA_036643355.1 Myroides sp. | reverse complement strand
GGTTGCAATCAGTCAAATTTTTCCTCGAAAATTATGATGCAAATATACAATTAAGATTTAGAAAAAAAACAAAAGATGTAATTTTTATTGTGGATAATTTTTGTGAAGATTAAATGCTTTTAAAATCAAGTCGATTTTAGATATTTTATCAGTATCTGCAGCAATTTCCCTTTTTTGTATTATTTTTAGTGAAAAGAATTACACAATGAAATTTCATACACGAAAATGGGTGAAGCCCGAAGATTTAAATCCGAACAAAACACTATTTGGAGGGAAATTATTAGCTTGGATTGATGAAGAAGCTGCTTTATATAGTATTATTCAGTTAGAAAATGCGCATGTTGTTACAAAATTTATGTCTGAAATTAATTTTATGGCATCGGCTAAAGAAGGTGATATCATAGAAATTGGTTTGAATGTGGTAAAATTCGGAACAACATCACTGGTTTTAAACTGTCAGGTTCGTAACAAAATGACTCATGAAACCATAATTACTGTTGATAAAATTACAATGGTTAATTTAGATGCCGACGGAAATCCTAAACCACACGGCAAAACTAAAATTGAGTATGTGCATGAACGTTTATCAAAAAAAGAATAATATTTAATGAGTATTCAAATAAAAAAACAATCGGGTGAAATAGTTCCGTTCGATAAAAAAAGTTTACATAGATCCTTAATGAATTCAGGTGCCGATCTTGAAAATGCAAACCAAATATGCGACACAATTACCAAAGAACTTTACAATGGTATATCAACAAAAGAATTGTATCAGAAAGCGTTTGATTTATTAAAAAAATCAAAATCTTCTGTAGCAGCGCGATATAGTTTAAAAAGAGCCTTGCAAGATCTGGGGCCAGAAGGATTTTTCTTTGAAAAATGGGTTGCAAAAATTTTCGAAGTTCAAGGATATGATACCATGACAAGTCAGACTTTAACAGGAAAATCTACCGTAACTCATGAAATTGATGTGATTATATCTAACAAAAACGAAGATTTAATCTGCGAATGTAAATTTCGTAATGATATTGATGCCAAGATCAGCGTAACTACACCCATGTATTTTTTATCGAGATTTAATGATTTAAAAGATGATAGTTTTACTTTTTTTAATAGACCGTTTAAACCGCAAAAAGGTTATATGATAACCAATGCATTTTTTACGACAGACAGTATTGCTTTTGCAGATTGTTACGGTATTAATTTAATCAGTTGGAATTATCCCGAAGATAAAAGTATTAAGAGATTAACAGATTTCCATGGTTTATATCCCGTGACGTGTTTAACTACTTTGACGAAAGAAGAGGAGCAAACATTGTTATCTAAAAATTGTATTCTGGTGCGTGAATTAATTAAAAATCCGGTTTTGTTAGATCATTTTAAATTTTCAAACGATCGAAAAGAATTGATTTTGAAAGAAGCAGGGGAGTTGTTACAGGTGGCAAATTAAAATCAAAAAGCCGTTTCAAATTTTGAAACGGCTTTTTTAAAACTTAATTAAATGCTAAAAACTATATTTATTATCGGCAATTACTTTGCTTGCAATAGTTTCTTTTAAGTCAATAACATTTGGATGGTTGTCGTATTTTGTAAAACGACGCAAGCCCATCAGCATCATGCGTAATTCGTCTTCTTGAGCAAACGAAACAATCCCTTCTTTACCTTTGGTATAAATAATATCTACCGCTTGGTATAAATACAATTTTGCCATAGCAATTTGAACGTTTGCAGCTTGTTCGCCAATATTTTTTGCTAATTTTTCGGTTCTTAAAATCCCCGATTCTGCCATATAAATTTCAATAAGCATATCCGATGCAGCCATTAATAATTGCTGATGCTGGTCTAATTCAGTTCCGTATTTTTGTACTGCCGATCCTGCAACCATTAAAAAGGCTTTTTTCAGTTTCGCGATCAATGCTTTTTCTTCTGCAAATAATTCAGAATAATCTGGAGTTTCAAAATCGGGAATTCCCATTAATTCTTCGCCAACTTTCATTGCCGGACCCAATAAATCAACATGACCTTTCATTGCCTTTTTAATCAGCATACCAACAGTCAGCATTCGGTTTATTTCGTTGGTTCCTTCATAAATTCTTGAAATACGGGCATCTCTCCAAGCACTTTCCATTGGTGTGTCTTCAGAAAATCCCATTCCGCCAAAAATCTGAATTCCTTCATCGGCACAATGCTGAACATCTTCAGAAACGGCAACTTTCAATACAGAACATTCAATCGCAAATTCTTCCACACCTTTTAGTTCTGCTTCCTGATGCGAATTTCCTTCAGCCAAACGAGCATTAATTCTGTTTTCGATATCACCTGCAGCTCTGTACGAAGCCGATTCTCCAATATAAGCATTTGTAGCTGTTTCGGCAATTTTAGATCGAATGGCACCAAAATTTGCAATAGGCGTTTTAAACTGCACGCGTTCGTTGGCATAATTTACCGATTGCGTAATTAAACGACGTTGTGAATCTAAGCACGCAGCTGCCAACTTAATTCTACCCACGTTTAAAGCGTTCATGGCAATTTTAAAGCCTTCGCCGCGACCACCCAACATATTTTCGATAGGAACAACGGTATCGGTAAAAAACACCTGACGTGTAGAACTTGCACGGATTCCCAATTTGTGTTCTTCTTCGCCTAATGTAATTCCATTTGGATTTGCGGCATCATATTCCACAATAAAACCTGTGATGTTTTTATCGTCTTCAATTCGAGCAAAAACAATCATTAAATGACAAAAACCTGCGTTTGAAATCCACATTTTTTGTCCGTTTATTTTGTACGATTTTCCGTCGGCACTTAATTCGGCTTTAGTTTTTCCTGAATTTGCATCAGATCCAGCACCCGGTTCTGTTAAACAGTATGATCCAAACCATTCGCCCGATGCCAATTTAGGTACATATTTTTGCTTTTGTTCTTCGGTTCCATACAAAGTAATTGGCATGGTTCCGATACCCGTATGTGCGCCAAAAGCAGTTGAAAACGAACCAGTTGCTCCCGAAATATAATCGCAGGTAAGCATGGTTGATACAAAGCCCATTCCCAAACCGCCGTATTCTTCTGGAACTGCAACACCTAAAAAGCCTAATTCGCCGGCTTCGCGCATGCATTCTTCGGTAAACTTGTAATCTTTTTTCTCGAATCGATCTTTGTTTGCCCAAATTTTACGATCGACAAATTCCTTTACCGAATCGCGCATCATTTTTTGTTCTTCCGAAAAATCTTCCGGTGTAAATATATTTTCTGCCAAGGTCTCTTTTACCAAGAATTGACCGCCTCTTGTTATATCGCTCATATCGTATTTATTTTAAATTTGATTTGTAAATTAAAGCAACTCATAAATTCCTGCGGTTCCTTGTCCGGTTCCAACACACATGGTTACCATTCCGTATTTGTTATTTCGACGTTTCATTTCATCGAATAATTGAACAGACAGTTTTGCTCCCGTACATCCTAACGGGTGACCTAATGCGATAGCGCCGCCATTTACGTTGATAATTTCAGGATTTAGATCTAATTCACGAATTACGGCTAACGATTGTGCTGCAAAAGCTTCGTTTAGTTCAATTAGTTCGATATCTTTTTGTTGTAAACCTGCTTGTTTTAATGCTTTTGGGATTGCCTTCACAGGACCAATTCCCATAATGCGTGGTTCAACTCCCGCCGATGCAAAAGTTACCAATCGTGCAATTGGTTCTAGGTTTAATTCTTTCACCATTTCTTCGGACATTACTAAAACAAACGCAGCTCCATCGGACATTTGAGAGGAATTTCCTGCAGTAACAGATCCATCGGCAGCAAAAACTGGTTTTAATTTTGCTAATGCTTCTACACTTGTTCCTGCACGTGGACCTTCATCTTTAGTAACAATATAAGATTTTGTTTCCTTTTTACCTTTATCATTAATAAAAGTATCTTCAACGGTAATTGGCACAATCTGGCTATCGAATTTACCTTCTGCCTGTGCTTTTAAAGCTTTCATGTGAGATTCAAACGAAAACTGATCCTGATCTTCACGCGAAACATTAAACTGCTTTGCAACAGCTTCGGCAGTTAAGCCCATTCCCCAATAATAATCTTCGTGACCGGCAGCTGTAACTTTATAATCGGGCGTTGCACGGTAGCCACCCATTGGAATAAAACTCATAGATTCGGCACCGCCTGCAATGATACAATCTGCCATTCCAGACTGAATTTTCGCTGTAGCCATACCAATAGTTTCAATCCCCGATGCGCAATAACGGTTAACGGTAACTCCAGGAACATCGGTGATTTTTAATCCCATTAATGAGATTAATCGAGCCATGTTTAAGCCTTGTTCGGCTTCGGGCATGGCGTTTCCAACCATTACGTCATCGATACGTTTTTTGTCTAACTGCGGCACTTCATTCATCATAAAATCAATGGTTTCTGCCGCCAGTTCATTGGGTCTTTTAAAACGGAACAATCCCTTTGGTGCTTTACCAACGGCTGTTCTGTATGCTTTTACTATATATGCTGTTTTCATCTATAAAAGTATTAAGATTGGAGTATTAAGTATTAAGACTTTTTTCCATCTGTATTAATATTTGAGTTTAAAGTTTTCTGAAATGAAAAATTCATATTTGAAACTTCTACTAATTGATTTATTATAGGTTGAATTATTTTTTCGTCTATTAGATTTAATCTTTTTGCAAGTATTAGTTGTGTTATTAATTCAAAAGTAGATCCATTAGCAATTCCCAAAAACTGAATAAATTCTTTGTTATGATTTCTTCCTGATCCTTCTGCAATATTTGAAGGAATTGAAACAGCACATTTTTTTATTTGATGAATTAGATTGAATCTTTCATCGGTTGGTAAAAGCGCAGAAATTTTATAAACTTCTACAGTAATATCCATTGCTTTTTGCCATATTTTCAGTTTTTCAAAGTTGTGCATACCTAGTTTATATTTGTCTTGATACTTAATACTTACATCTTGATACTAAATCACACTAATTTCTCAAAGGCTTCCCTTTAGTTAACATAAACTGAATTCTTTCTAACGTTTTGCGTTCGGTACATAAACTTAAGAAAGCTTCGCGTTCCAGATCTAATAAATATTGTTCGGATACCAATGTAGGTTCAGATAAATCGCCACCTGCCATTACGTAAGCCAGTTTATTGGCAATTTTTTTATCGTGATCAGAAATATAATTTCCTGCTGTCATTCCGTCTGTTCCAACCAAAAAAGCACCCAATGCCTGTTTACCCAAAACCAAAATATCTTTACGTTGAACAGGTTGTGTATAACCGGCTTCAGCCATTAATAACGCATGTCTTTTAGCTTCAGCAATTTGACGGTCTTTATTCACCACAACAATATCTTTGGTTGGTAGAAGCACCCCGTTATCAAATCCTTCGTAAGCCGATGTTGCAACTTTTGCGGTTCCCACAGTTAAGAAATACTCTTGGAGAATATTCAATTTAACATCATTCTTTTTAAATTGATCTGCGGCACGTAATGTCATTTCTTTAGATCCGCCACCGCCAGGAATTACACCTACACCAAATTCAACCAAACCAATATAGGTTTCTGCTGCTACAACGGCTTTGTCTGAATGCATAACCAATTCGCAACCGCCGCCCAACGTCATTCCATGTGGAGCTGCAATTACCGGAATACCCGAATAACGAACGCGCATCATAGTATCTTGGAACGATTTTATGGCAAAATTCAATTCATCATATTCTTGTTCAACTGCCATCATGAAAATCATTCCTAAATTGGCACCGACTGAGAAGTTTGCTGCCTGATTTCCAATAACCAAACCGCTGTATTCTTTTTCGGCAAGATCAATTGCTTTATTGATTCCGCTGATGACACCGCCACCAATCGAATTCATTTTTGAATGAAATTCCAGATTTAAAATTCCATCGCCTAGATCAAACAAAGTAGAATCGGAATTGCCCCAAACTTTCTTGGTATCGCGAATATTGTTTAAAATGATAAACGCATCTTGCCCTGGAATTTTCTTTTGCGATTTTGAATCGATATCATAATAATAGGTAGCTCCTTCTTTTATGGTATAGAAAGATGAGTTGCCCGATGCTAACATTTCATTAACCCATTCAGCAACATTTTCGCCGTTTTCTTTTATCAATTCGATACCTTTTTCAATACCAATGGCATCCCAAATTTGGAATGGACCGTGTTCCCAGCCAAAACCGGCTTTCATTGCATCATCAATCTTATATAGATCATCGGTAATTTCGGGTACGCGATTAGAAACATAGGCAAACAAGCCCGCAAAAGATTTACGGTAAAATTCGCCTGCTTTGTCTTTTCCGTTCACTAAAACCTTGAATCGATCAATTACATTATCAATAGTTTTGGTTAATTCTAATGTTTGGAAAGATGCTTTTTTGTTTGGTCGATATTCAAACGTATTCAAATCAAGCGAAAGAATATCTTTATCAACTTTTTTATAGAAACCTTGTTTTGTTTTGCTTCCCAACCATTTATTTTCCATCATGTGATTGATGAAATCGGGTAGTCTGAACAATTCATGCGCTTCATCATTCGGAACATTTTCGTACAAACCATTGGCAACATGCACCAAAGTATCCAAACCAACCACATCAACCGTGCGGAACGTTGCCGATTTTGGTCTGCCAATCACAGGTCCCGTTAATTTATCGACTTCTTCAATGGTCATATCCATTTCTTTTACCAAATGAAACAGACTCATGATGCCGTAAATACCAATACGATTTCCAATAAACGCAGGTGTATCTTTAGCTACAACCGATGTTTTTCCCAAGAATTTTTCGCCGTAATTGTTTAAGAACGATAAAACTTCGGGTTTGGTTTTTGGTCCGGGAATAATTTCGAACAATTTTAAGTATCGAACCGGATTAAAAAAGTGTGTTCCGCAGAAATGTTCCTGAAAATCTTCGCTTCGTCCTTCGCTCATAAAATGAATCGGAATTCCAGAAGTATTCGATGTAATCAAAGTTCCCGGTTTGCGATATTTTTCAATTTGTTCGTAAACTGCTTTTTTAATATCCAAACGTTCTACAACAACTTCAATAATCCAATCAACATCTTTAATTTTCGGAAGATCATCTGTTGTGTTTCCTGTCGAAATTCTGTCGGCAAATTTTTTATCGTAAATAGGCGAGGGGTTCGATTTTAAGGCCGTTGCCAGATTATCGTTTACCATTCTGTTTCTTACCACTTTATCGTTAAGCGTAAGTCCTTTTTTTTCTTCGGCTTCGGTAAGCTGGTTTGGAACAATATCCAAAAGCAGTACCTGAACGCCAATGTTTGCAAAGTGACAGGCGATGCCCGAACCCATGATTCCGGAACCAATAACAGCCACTTTTTTTATTAATCTATTCATAATTATATGAAGTTTGGTTTCTTAAAATTTCTTTTTTGTTACGATGATGTTCTGAATTTTTTCTGACATCTCTATAAAGTTATCAATCTCTTGTTGCGAAAAGGTTTCTAAAAGTTTATTATTAAAATTGATTACAGTTTGTTTTGATAGTCCACGTTTTTCGACACCCAGTGGAGTTAAATAGATATTAACACCACGACCGTCTTTTGGATTTTTCATTTTTGAAATCAGTCCTTTTTCTTCCATTGTTTTTAAGGTACGCGTTAAACTTGTTGGTTCCATACCCAAGCGCGGAGCCAAAGCTGTAGAAGGCGTTCCTTCTTTATCTATGTTTAATAAAGCATACCCAAGTGCCATGCTTGCACCGTATCGCGAAGCTTCTTCGTTATACATGCGGGCAATGGCTTGCCAGGTATTTTTTATTACTGAATCGAGCGTTTTATTTTTCATGAATTTATTTAGTTATACCAAATATAATAAAAAAATAGTATGCGTGCATACTATTTTAAATTTAAATTTTCGTTAAGACATTTTATTGTTATTTGTTTATATAAATAACCTTACCGCCATACCATTCGTAAATTAATTTTAGTTTATTGAATTTCCTTTTTACTAAATAATTTTGAGCAAAAATTGAATCATCATATTTATCAATTATAATTCCTTCTTCTTCGCTTAATTTACCTTGTTCCACTAAAATATAAGTTGAATCAATTTTATTTTTTTCAAGCAATTTATTATAAACGCTATCTGAAGGTCTTTTGCGCATAAAATCAATAAAAAAAGTTTTTCCTTTAAATTCTTTATAGCCTTGAGGAAATAAATCATCATGACTAAACTCACTGCTATTTAAAGTTACACTTGAACTGAATGGAAAAATGTTTATTAAAAAATAATCATTTTTTATTGTGTCTATATTCACTTGAAAAATATCATAATCATTAACATACATACTAATAAGATATGATGTATTTAAATAATCATTAATAAATGGTTCAATATTTTTATAATTATTGAAATCAACTCTTTTTTTAACACTACTACAGCCTAAACAACTAAAAAATAGTAACAGAAGGAATGTAATTCTATTAATATTAAGAATACATTTTTTCATACAAATTCTTATACTTTTCCAGAATAACTTTACGTTTTAATTTTAAAGTTGGAGTTAATTCGCCAGAATCAATTGCCCAAATATTTGGTGTAAGTGCAAACTTTTTAATTTGTTCCCATTTACCAAACTGTGGATTAATTAAATCTATTTCTTTTTGAAGACGTTCTATGACCAATTCGTTATTTACCACTTCGTCTAACGAAAAACCTACATTTACTTTGTTGCGGTTTGCCCATTCTTTTATAAAATCGAAATTAGGCTGAATCAACGCTGCGGGCATTTTTTGTCCTTCACCAACTACCATAATCTGCTCAATGAAACGAGATTGTTTCATGGCATTTTCAATCATTTGCGGAGCAACGTATTTACCACCGCTTGTTTTAAACATTTCTTTTTTACGGTCGGTAATAAATAAAAATCCGTCGGCATCAACTACACCTATATCTCCTGTATGAAACCAACCATCGATAAAAGCTTCTTTGGTTTTTTCTTCATCTTTATAATACCCTTCCGCAATCGATGGTCCTTGACAAAGAATTTCGCCATCCTCACCAATTTTAACAGTAACGTTGCTTAAAATTCTACCTACCGATCCAATTTTCCAACCATTATTTCGCTGGTCGTTTACAGAAATTACCGGAGAAGTTTCGGTTAATCCGTATCCTTCCATCACCGGAATATCGGCTCCACCAAAAATTCGAGCCAAACGTGGAGATAATGGGGCAGAACCAGATACCAACAATTCTAAATTTCCTCCTAAAGCTGCATGCCATTTAGAGAAAATCAGTTTGCGGGCAATTTTCAGTTTAAATTCATAAAAACCGCCGTTTGCTCCGTATGGTTTAAAATCTTCAGCCAAACGCAATGCCCAAAAGAACAATGCTTTTTTAATACCTGAAAGTTCTGATCCTTTGGCATAAATTTTATCAAACACTTTTTCTAAAACCCTTGGAACAACCGTCATTACCTGTGGTTTAACTTCTTGCAGGTTGTCTGAAATTTTCTCGATAGATTCCGCAAAATAAATCGACACACCCATATATTGAAACAGATACAGAATCATGCG
>JAVXSC010000099.1:0-9584 GCA_036643355.1 Myroides sp. | reverse complement strand
AATTCGAATTGAACATCTGCTGATTGATTTACCAAGTGTTGACAAAGAAGTTGACGAAGGTAAATTATTGGCTCACAAAGCCTTTTGGAATGTAAAAAACGTAAACGAAGTGAATGTCGACGCGCGTTTTAACTGTACGATTACCGAGTTGGTTTTTATTGACAGCGAAGTTGCAGACGGATCGTATATTTTAAATCTGCAAATAGCATCGTTTGAAAATGATGCATCGCCAAGTAAACCCATAATTTATAAAGTACTATAAAAAAGAAACTCCTTCAATTTGAAGGAGTTTTATATAGAATTAATCTTGTTTTTGACCGTGATTAATATCATTTCTGTGTTCTAAAACATCCAAGTTTTCGTCAACAAAATAAGCACTACCAAAACCGTTTACATAAGCACCTTTTACAGGGTTTACAGCGATTAAGATAAAATCTTCCATTGGTGCAATTACTTCAACAACTTTTCCGTGTGTTTCTTTTAAAAGCGCAATAACAGTGTTCCATTGGTCAGAATCTCTTGCAATTTGCGTTGTAGTTGCATCAAAAGTTAAACGCTCGCGAGCATAAATCTGTTTAGAAGCATCTTCATCTGCAATAAACATCATAGAAACTTTTTTCTGATCTCTTAAGTTTTTGGTGTGGCGTGCCATAAAAGAAACCAAGATGTAAAACGTGTTGTCTATTTTTACGAAAGGTGCGTAGCTTGAATTTGGATTACCTTCTGCATCAACCGTACCTAAAATGATCGATTTTGAATTTGCAACCAATTCTTTTACTTTCGGTGCAATAGGCTTTACCTCTTTGTGTGCTTGTTGTGTGTCGTGTGTACTCATGTTAGAAAAATTTTTACAAAAATAAGTATTTATATCGGTTTTATATATTTAAAGAATGAAAATCAGTTTTCAGATTTAGCGTATAAGTGAATTTTGTACGAACAGGCGATCCGTTTATTGTTGCAGGAATCCATTTTTTAGCTGCACGTTTTACAGCTTGCATCATTCGTTTTTGAAAATATTCCAATTCCGGATCAACCATCCTAAAGCTTGAGACAGAACCGTCTTTTTCAATAATAAAATCAATGGCAATATCAATCGTTGTTTTTGTCTTCGCAAGGCTTAAATATCCACGTTCCTGATCTGTTATATAAAAGTTGTTGCGAACTTTTTCTCCAAATTTTTCCATACCGTTTATTGGTGTTGCTTTGTGGCGAACGGCTTTGTAATAATTGTATTCGTTTATCACAAAAGATAAGTTGTATAAACTCGCTTTAGCTGTGCCGTCTACTATTGCAGGGTTGAAATTTGGAAGTTGTTTAATGATAGGAACAATCAACGCTTCCAATTCAAATTCATCTTTTGGAATACTTGCTTTTGTAACTTCGCCTTTATCGTTTATAAACAATTTTACCTGAATAATATTTTCTTTGCCGCGCATTTTATCAAAAGTTTCATCGGGTATATTTAGTTCCTGAATAATGTTTTGAACGTATTGAGTGGCTTCGTAAGGTGGTGTAGCTTTTGAGTCTTGAGCAGATGAAACGACGTTGGTAAGAATTACAAAAAGTAAAAGTAGTGTGTTTTTCATGGTTATTTGTTGAATTTAATCATAATTGGTAGTGTAAAATCAGAACGCACCGGTACTCCGTTTTCTGTCGCAGGTTTCCACTTTGGCATTGATTTTATAACTCGTATTGCTTCTGAATGAAACAAAGGACTATTGGCTTCTGATATTTTAATATTAGTAAAACTTCCATCTTTTTCAATTACGAATGTTGCAATCATTTTAATTTCACGGATATTCTCATCTAAATTAGTTTTACCAATATCGAATTTCTTAGCAAAAGTTTTTATAAAAGTCTGAATTCCTTCATCTGGTTTAGCGTGTTCAAGAAGACCAGCATTAATTTCTTGTGCTTGTATTGGTATAACCAAATTAAAGGCTTTTCTTGATACAACAGCAACACCATCTTCGGTTTTAGGATTCCATTTCGGTAGTTTTTCAACAGCCTTTTTTAGGTTTGATTCTAATTGCAGTGAATCATTTTGAATTTTCGGATTAAAAACAGAACCGTCTTTGGTAATTGTCAGAATAATAGTGATGTCAATAGAACTTTTTTGATATTTTTTACTGATTTCTTCAGGTATTTCTAAGTTGGTAGCCAATAAATCTAAATATTCGTTTGTTGGAATAATTGTAGAAGCTTCTACAGTCTGTGCTTTCATTTTAAAAGAGAAAACAATTACAAAAAATATAAGTAGTGTGTTTTTCATGATTATTTTTTTGCAAAAATAAGAAAATTGTCCTTGCCATTATAGGTTTGGCGTACATCAACCTTAAAAATTTTCATAAAAAAGATCGTTGTAAAATAAAGTTTATTAATTTTGTGAAGATTAAAAATAGTCATCACTACATAGCTAGTCGAGTAGTGATTTGAAAGAAGATTTACATATTTATGGATAAAAAAGATTTACGAAGCGTTATTTTTCGTCATTTAGACGGAATTGTAACGTTGCCGGTTTTGGTTACGCTTAATAATGCCGATATATTACAGTTTATTTCAAACAATGAAAAAGTAACTTTAAATGAACTTGCAATTCAATTTAACACCAATGAAGGCTACTTAAACGTCGCTTTACGTGTGTTGGCATCACAAGGTTTTTTAAATTATCAGGTTACTCCACATGTTTCTGTTGAAAAAACTACAAAGTTCGATCAAATGTTGCGCTATGCAGATTCGTTGAAACCGGTCATGGAAATGATTCAGTTTTCGCAAGGATTTCATAATCGTTTGTTCGAAAAAGAACCATTCTTAAAATTGAAACCTTTGTTGGAAAGTTATCACAACGATACACTTTTAACTTCGGCTTTAAATAATGAGGACAATGAGATTCGGAAACAGCTGAATTATTATGTGGAAGGTTGTTTGGTTGGACCCACAATTGTTCGTTTGGGAATGAACGGAATGTTCCACAAATATTTTATGGAATCGAGTTTTAAGGCTGAAGAATATCATAAAGATCCTGAAAGTTTCGAAAAACTGCTTGATTTTCTTACCTATTTAGGCTGGTTTCAAAAGAAAAATCACAACTACAGCTTCACAGATCAGGGCTTGTTTTTTGCCCGCAGAGCAACTTCATACGGCGTTACGGTTTCTTATTTGCCTATGTTGAGCCAGATGCAACACTTGCTTTTTGGAAATGTTTCAGAAGTGAAGCAAGATAACGGCGGACAGCAGGAAATTCATGTTGACAGAGCCATGAATGTTTGGGGAAGTGGTGGTGCACATGCAACTTATTTTAAAGCGGTGGATGAATTGATAATCGAAATTTTCAATAAACCGTTGAACGAACAGCCAAAAGGAATTTTAGATATGGGCTGTGGTAACGGTGCGTTGTTGGAACATTTGTTCGAAACGATTGAAAACCGAACGTTGCGCGGAAAACATCTGGAAACGCATCCACTGTTTTTGGTTGGCGCCGATTATAATCAGGAAGCATTGAAAATTACGCGTGCCAATTTAATTGCGAACGATATTTGGGCAAAAGTTATTTGGGGCGATATTGGAAATCCGGTGCAGTTGGCTACCGATTTAAAAGACGAATACAATATTGAATTGAACGATTTGCTGAATATGCGAACCTTTTTAGATCACAACAGAATTTGGGAACAACCTGTGAAGACTGACAATTTGCAAGAAAGTCTTTCAACCGGAGCTTATGCAACAAACGGATTATTGTTACCTAACGAATGGGTGGAACAAAGTTTGGTGGAACATTTACAGAAATGGCAGCCTTTTATTTCTAAATTCGGATTGCTGGTGATTGAACTTCATACGATAGATCCTGCAATAACATCAAAAAATATCGGATTAACAGCAGCAACAGCTTATGATGCTACGCATGGTTTTTCGGATCAGTATATTTTGGAATTGGACGTTTTTGAAGAATGTGTAAAACGTTCGGGATTATCTGTTGATGATAATTACACCCGAAAATATCCAGCCGATGAACGCGCAAACATCAGTATTCATTTGATAAAATAAAAAAATACCGCTTTTATGAGCGGTATTTTTATGATTAATTTTCTAACGGAAGAAAATTGTAGTTTTTAGAATAATACAACATTTGTTCTGCAAACGTTTTAGGGTAGGTTACCACAATATCGGTAATTTCGCCTTTATCGTTTGTAATTGGAACCAATACCGGATTTACAAATCCGCGGTAAGGTGCGTTATTGAATTTTTTGCTACGTTCTAACACTTCTTTATGCAGTTGCTTATCAACTTTTACACCGTAATTTTCAACAAGATCTTTTGCAGCTTTAAAATCTCCTTCTGATTTTATACGTTGTGTTTCACGCAACAATTGTCCGAATAAATCATGCAAACGCGCATAATCGTTTATTTTAAAGTAGGTTTTATTGTCGCGAACCACTTTTTCAATCACATTGAATTCTTTTCCTTTTTCAAAAACCCAAGCAGAAACCCATTGACGGTTACGCATGTGTGCTTCTTCGATATCCTGACCCGGTTCAATTCTAACCAACTGCGTCATTAATCCGTTGCGGATATAATCGTTATAAGCCGTCATTCCCAGATTTTGCCAATTATCAACCATACCTAAATCCTGAATTTTTTTATCGTACAAATAGTAAAGTGCAACCAAATCGGCACGACCTTCTTCTAAAGTAGATGCGTAACTTTTCAGTGTTTCTTTTGGTGTACCAACTCCCGGATTTAACTGACCAGACGCATGCCCGATCACTTCATGCAAAGCCGTGTGCAGCTTATCTGCCAATTCGCTGTAACGTTGCGACAGTTTAATTTCGTTTTCATCAAAAGCAAATTCCTTTAATTTATCGCCGCCGCCTGCTTTGTTGTATGCATCGATGATGTTTCCTAACGAAATTGATTTAGAACCGTGTTCAGCACGAATCCAGTCTGCATTTGGAAGGTTCACACCAATTGGCGTTGCCGGTGACGTATCACCACTTTCGGCAGCTACAATAACGGTTTTATAAGATACGCCTACCACATTTTTCTTTTTATGTTCGGGCATCAAAGGTGAGCTGTCTTCAAACCATTGCGCACTTTTAGAAATCACTTCCATTTTTGCCGACATGTCGAAATCCTTAATCTGAACCGTTGATTCATACGATGCCTTATGTCCTAAAGGATCATTATAAACTTCGATAAATCCGTTGATGTAATCAATATTTCCTTCGGTAGCTTTTACCCAAGCAACGTTGTAATCGTCCCATTTTTTAAGATCGCCGGTTTTGTAGAAATCAATCAAAATCTTCAAAGCATCGGCTTGAGGTTTGTTTTCGGCAACTTCTACAGCTTTCTCTAACCAATAAACAATTTTATCAATTGCAGCGCCGTACATTCCGCCACTTTTCCAAACGCGTTCTTCAATTTTACCTGATTCTGTTCTTACTAATTTTGAATTCAATCCGGTAGATAAAGGTCGTAAGGTGTCAGCAGGAATCATACTTCCGTAAAAACGTTCTACATCTTTTGCGTTTAAGCCTTTTCCGTAAAAATTAACTGCGGAACCCTGTACCAAACCTTTCGATTCGTTTAAGTTTACTTTTTTACCGTCAACTTCGTTAAAAAGAACTTCAACAATACTTGCGTCTAAATTTGTTTTGGTTTCTTTTAATAATTTCTGAAGATACGTTTGTGGAAAATCTGGCTTGATTTTACTGTTTGAATAATGATGATGAATTCCGTTAGAAAACCAGATGCGTTTTAAATAAATCTCGAAGTTTTTCCAGTTTTCGCTGTTTTTGTCGCCTTTGTAATTTTTATAAACATTTTCAAGCGCCGTACGTATTTTTAAGTTGTATTTGTAGTTTTGATCCCAAAAGATATCGCGACCAGAATAGCCTGCCTGTGCCAGATAATACACCAGTTTTTTCTCTTTCAAGGTTAGTTTTTCCCAACCCGGAATATCGTATTTCAACACTTGAACATCGGCGAATTGTTCTGTTTCAAACTTTACACTTTGTAAACTGTCTGTAACGCTTTTATATTTACTTGTTTTATCGGTTTTGTTACAGGCTGTTAAACTCGCAACGGCTATTGCTATAATGGTAAACTGACTAAATTTCATGCCTAATTGTTGTGTTATTAAAAACAAATATATTAAAATTTATGTTTTGAAGTTTTAACGAAATTGAAACCGCTGTATAAAAAAAGAGCTTTGAAATTTTCAAAGCTTATTAATTTTGCGGTAAAACGTTTTTAAGAAATTCGTTTAACTGATCGAACAAATCTTTTGGACTTGAATACAAAATATGAAAATTGCTTAAAGCGAATAATAAATCGTTGGTATCGGCTTCGGCTTTTTGCAGATACACAATAGGTTTGCGCTTTGCTTTTGCATAACCCAGTTCGATACACGATGTAACGTTAACCGATGTTGCTTCGATAATTAAAAAGTTGCTAGAATCTATTTCTTTCATAGCTTTCTGCATTAGGTCGGCTTCCTGACCGGCTTCAAACGGATATTTATCAACAAAGATAAACTGTTCCACATTCGCCGTACTCATTGCCATGCCCAGTGCAATAATTTCTTTTCCTAAAGATTTTCTCGTAATTGTATCAACCGATATATATGCTTTCATTAACTAGCAGTTTATGTGGTAAAGATAAATAAATTATTCGGTAACAACAGTTTCGCGATCGCTTTCTTCGGCTTTTCCTTCTTCAATCATTTCAGAAACTTCTTCGCGGTCGTCTTTTTCCAAATGTTCCACCAAATCTTCCTGATCGTCGTTTATTTTATCGATAAAAAACTTACAGTACAAAGGCAAATGATCAGACCCAATAGCTTCCATCGCTTTTAATTCTTCCACAAAAATATCAGTAGAATGAAACATTTGATCGATCGGAAAACGCAACAAACGGTATTTTGCATGAAAGGTTGATATTAAACCGCGACCGATTCTTGGATCGATTGTTCCTGATGTTTTTCTGAATAATACCGATGATTTTGCCCAAGCTACGTTATTAAAATCGCCAATTACGATGGTAGGTTTATGATTTTCTTTGACCTTTTTGGCAACCGACAATAATTCGCCATCGCGTTCTTTTGCATTTTCTTCTTCGGTTGGACTTGGCGGTGGCGGATGCACACCAAAAAACACAAACTCAAAACCGTCTTTTGTTTTAAAAGTAGCTTCAATACTCGGAATATCGTCTGCAACAAAGTAATGTTTCTGGCAATCGGTCATTTCAATTTTAGAATACAGATGCATTCCGTAAGTATTTTCTAAACCAATTTCACAAAAATACGGATAGTTCGGTTTTAAAGCCTGCAACGCATCTTCCCAATCTTTGTTCGATTCCATTGTAAGAATAATGTCGGGATTTTCGTTCTCTAAAAACTTCAAAAACCGATTGTATTCTTTATTAAACTGATAAATATTGGTAGAAACAATCTTAATACTTTCAGACGATTTATCGGTTTTTACCTTTTTTTCGATCTTATAAAAAGGCGTGTACGGGTACAGCAGATAAATTTCGTAAACCATACAGCCTACCAAAATTAACTGTGTAATGTAAAAACCGGTAGTTTTTTGCAGAAACGCCCAGGCAGCAATGAAAACGATGAATTGTAATACTAAAATTTGGACTTTACCAAAATCGAAAATCCTGAAAAACCAATGTTGATCTTGTACAAGCGGAATTAACGACGCAAAAATTAAAAGGGTTGATAAGCTGTAAAAAGCAATTTCCATTACGGTCTTTTTTACAAATCTAAAAATTTATAACCAAGCATTTTACAACCAACTATAAATACTTGCGATCTTTTAACTGTTAAAACGATATTTTGCTGCGTGCGAGTGCTGTTTGCCGTTCAGTTTGATAAATTATTTTGAGTAGATATATATTGTAAAATTAATTTTTATATTTTTAAGAAAAAGAAACTATATGAAAAAACTACTGCTACTTTTTGCGCTAATTGTCCAAAATACGATGAATGCACAAACTTATTACGACGCGGATAATAACAAAATTGATAAAACTACATTTGATAAATTACTTGCTGGTAAAGAATATTACCATGTAGAAAACGATTCTTTAAAAGCTTTCAAATTAATGTATCGCAATAACAGAGGCGAAAGAGGTTCATTAGGCGATACCAAAAATTTATTCAAAGAATTAAATGAAAAACTCAATTTAAAACTCGATTCCAGCAAACCTTTGATTATTTATTATTATCCGGGAAAAGATGCTTGTAATTCTGGCGGAAAATATAGTGTAAGAAGAGAATATTTAAAATCGGACAAACAATTATCAAAAAAGGTGAAGGCTATTGCTGAAGTAAATGTTTTAAGAGTTTATAAAAATAAGGAGGGACTTACAACGATTAATGATCACGATTGGAAAAAAGATCCAAATGGTTTAATTGAAAATTTATTCTTTAATTATCATCATGGTTGCGAAAGTTTTGTAATTATTAACAAAGATAAATATTCGGCTTTTTTTGGAGAATATCCACATGATGAAGTAACAAAAGCGTTAAAAGAAATCTTGGAAAAATAACTTGAAATGAAATATATAATAGTGCTAATACTTTTATTACAAGTAAATGTTTTCGCTCAAGATAAAACTCAATTGGACAGAAAATATTTAACGGTATTGATTTATTTGAAAACAAACAATGAAATTAGAGATAAAATAATTAGCTTCCAAAAGCATTGGACAAAGAATAACCGAAGAAATGTTGAAGCTGATGATAATTTCAATCTTTCAAAATATATAGTTTATTTGCCAATTTCTAAAATCAGTGAAGAAAACAGTAAAAGTTCTTTGGAATTTAGTGATATATATCCAATAGAAAACAAGTATTTTGAAACTACAGAAATAGAATCATTTAATAATTTATTGCCTGCCAATAATTCAAAGTTTTATCTTTTCTTTTCCAAACCAATAGGTAATTATCTAATTGCAGAAATGTTATTATTATCATCAGGAAATGAAATAGATCAATTATCACACAAGCAAGGGCCAGCAATAAATATTATGTTTGTTTTTAATGAAGATGATATTGTTCAAAAGATATATATTTCTCATTCGTACTACAATTAAACAAAAAAATCGCCTTTTAAAGGCGATTTTTAATGAAACACTAATTTAATTATTTAGCGTCTGCATATTTTTTAGCAACAGCATCCCAGTTAACAACATTAAAAAATGCGTTAATGTAGTCAGGTCTGCGGTTTTGGTAATTTAAGTAATAAGCATGTTCCCAAACATCTAAACCTAAAATCGGTGTGCCTTCACATCCAATTCCTGGCATTAAAGGGTTGTCTTGGTTTGCAGTAGCACAAACTTCTAACTTGCCGTTTTTAACACATAACCAAGCCCAGCCCGATCCAAATTGTGTAGCACCTGCTTTAGCAAAAGCATCTTTAAAAGCATCGAATGATCCAAAAGCTTCATTAATTGCAGTAGCTAATTCGCCAGTTGGTTCGCCACCAGCGTTTGGAGCCATAACTTCCCAAAATAAGTTGTGGTTATAAAAACCACCACCATTATTACGAACAGGTTTGTTGTTTAAGTCTAAATTT
>JAVXSC010000098.1:0-9604 GCA_036643355.1 Myroides sp. | reverse complement strand
TAATAAAGTATAGCGAATACGATCGTGTAAACGGTTTGCGCGTCCCTGCCAAAATTCAATCGACACCGGTTTTACTAATACGCCACCCCAGTTTTCTGGTTTAGGCACTTCCATATTTTGATATTCAGATTCTAAACTCTTTAATTTTTCGTCTAAAAATTCTCTGTTAGGAATAACCGTACTTTGTGGCGAAACAACCGTTCCAATCTGACTTCCTTTTGGTCGGGAATGAAAATATCCTTCAGAATAAGCTTCGGTTTGTTTTTCTGCAGTTCCTTTAATTATAACCTGACGTTCTACCGATGGCCAGAAAAAAGACAGACAAACCTGTGGGTTTTGTAACAAAGCTTTCCCTTTTTCTGAATCATAATTGGTAACAAAAGTAAATCCGTATTCATCGTATTTTTTAAGCAAAACAATGCGCGATTTTGGAAATCCATCCAAACCAATCGTTGAAACAGTCATGGCATTCACCTCTTCTACTCCACCAAATTCTTCGGTTTCGTAAAACCACTTCTGAAACTGCATCATTGGGTTTTCATCAATCATTGATTCCAACAATTCGCTTTTTTCGTACGATTTTCTATAATTACTTAAATCACTCATCATTTCTAAAATTTAAAAACCAAACCATCGTCCGCTAAAAACGTAGGTTTAAATACGGTATCAGCTTCTTTTTTAAACAGATTAATATCGGAATATCTTGTGGAATAATGTCCTAAAATTAAATTTTTAACATTGGCTTTTTTTGCGATAGTTGCAGCCTGAATGGCAGTTGAATGCCCGGTTGGAATACATTTTTCAATATCCTGTTCCAAAAAAGTACTTTCGTGATACAGAACATCGACATTTTCAATCAATGGAATAATCTCTTCGTTATAAATAGTATCCGAACAAAAAGCATACGATTGTGTTGGTAACGGATCCAAAGTTACGGTTTCGTTTTTAATAACAATTCCATCTTCTTGTTTTAGATCGCTGCCCTGTTTCAGCTTGTTGAAATAACAAACATCGATATTTTTTTCAGTCGCAGCTTCGATATTTATACGACGCAACCCCGGTTTTTCCTTAAACAAATAACCGTTTGTGTACACGCGATGCTTTAACGGAATGGTGTAAACGGCAATTTTATCATCTTCAAAAATTAATTCCGATTCATTGGATTCCAATTCATGAAAAAACAGATTATATTTTGTGTACGATTTACTTAATTTTATCTGTAGTAAAATAATCTCTTTTATGCCTTTTGGTCCGTAAATATGTAGATCATTCGGGCGGTTTAAAAGAGAAAATGTAGATATCAACCCGATCAATCCAAAGAAATGATCACCATGCAAATGAGAAATAAATATCTGATTTATTCGAGAAAATTTAATTTTATGCTTTCGCAACTGTACCTGCGTTCCTTCGCCACAATCGATCAAATACATTTGATTGTTGATTTCCAAAACTTGAGATGTTGGATTGGTTATAGTTCGCGGAGTTGCCGAATAGCAGCCTAAAATACTTACTTTCATTTACTTTTAATGCTAAAAAAAGATTTAGAATCCTAAATCTCTTTCAATTTCTTCCATTTCGATGATATCGAAACCTTCTTGAAGTGTTGGAACAACGATTATTTCTTCTGAAACTTCGTCAAAATCAATATCTGCAACAATTACAAACGATTTTTTCTGATTTTTTTGAAGAACTGCCAATGATTCAAAAGGAATAATTTCAGATGGACGCAATTCCGTTTCTTCTAAATCAATGATGATGTTTTTATCTTTAAATACGTTTGGCTGATCTATTATTTTTTCGGCAAAATCAGTAAGATCTTCGCTACTTTTTTTAAATACAACAACGTTATTTTTCTCTTTCACTTTCATAAGTAGATATATATATTTTTATTGGTCATATGGAATCGCTTTATTTTTAATTTGTGTTTGTTTGCAACAAACAATTTGTTAATGGCGATTTCATATTTTCTTTTAAAAATACAATTATTTTATTTTAGATGCAAGCAAATAAATAACTGCCATACGTATTGCAACCCCATTTTCTACCTGATCTAAAATTACAGACTGTTGCGAATCGGCAACATCAGAAGTAATTTCAACTCCACGGTTAATTGGTCCAGGGTGCATAATGATGATTTCTTTGTTTAAAGAATCTAACAACGCTTTATCTACACCATATTGTTGCGCATATTCGCGCGTTGATGGGAAATAATTTACATCCAACCTTTCGTTTTGTACACGCAGCATATTAGCAACATCGCACCATTCTAAAGCTTTACGTAAGTTAGGTTCGTACTTTACACCTAAATCGGTAATATAACGCGGAATTAAGGTTTTTGGACCGCAAACCATTACTTCGGCTCCCTGCATCTGCAAAGCAAAAATATTTGATAATGCCACACGCGAATGCAAAACATCGCCCACAATAACAACTTTTTTACCTGTAACTTCACCTAAACGTTCGCGAATTGAAAAACTATCCAATAAAGCCTGTGTTGGATGTTCGTGTGCACCGTCACCAGCATTTACAATACTTGCCTTTACATTTCGCGACAGAAAATGAGCCGCACCCGGATTGCTGTGACGCATTACCACCATATCAACCTTCATTGAAAGGATGTTGTTAACGGTATCGATCAGCGTTTCGCCTTTTTTAACAGAAGACTGTGCTGCCGAAAAACTGATAACATCTGCAGACAAACGTTTCTGTGCTAGTTCAAAAGACAATTTAGTTCGGGTACTGTTCTCGAAAAAAATGTTGGCAATTGTTATATCTCTTAACGACGGAACCTTTTTTATAGGGCGATTAATTACTTCTTTGAAATGATCTGCTGTTTCAAAAATTAAATCAATATCATTTTTGTTGATGTATTTAATGCCTAATAAATGGTTAACGCTTAATTCTTTCATTTTGAATTTGCTGTTGTGTTGTTTTAAATTATGAAGGATTAGATATCAGATAAACTTCGTCTGCCGGTGCATCTTCGTTTTTCCACTGAACTTTTACTTTTTCGTTGTTGAAGGCATCAACTTGTCGACCACGGTAATCGGGCTGAATTGGTAAATGTCTGCTGAATCTACGATCAATCAATACCAATAATTCGATCTCATTTGGTCTGCCAAACGATTGAATTGCTGTTAAAGCGGCGCGAATACTTCTGCCTGTATGCAGTACATCATCTACAAAAACCACGTTTTTATCTTCAACCAAAAAGTCGATCTGTGTTTTATTTGCTTCTAAAGGTTTATCGTTTCTACGGAAATCGTCTCTGAAAAAAGTGATGTCTAAAAAGCCTAAATCAACTGATGGAATTCCGTATTCGTTTTTCAAAATAGTTGAAATACGCTCTGCCAAAAATTTGCCGCGCGGCTGAATACCTATTAATACCGTGTTAGAAAAATCGTTGTGTTTTTCTATTAACTGGCACGCTAAACGATGTAAGATGATATCAACTTCTTTGGAAGTTAATAGTATTTTTGAACTCATAGCGAAGTGTTGTTTGGCTGTAAAATTACTATTTTATAATTATTTTAGCTATTATTTGGTTGGATTTTTCGGGATTGATTCCATAAAAAAATCTAACTTTTAAAAAGTTAGATTTTTTTATTATTTGTCATCGTCGTCATCTTCCTCGTCGTCGTCAAAATCTTCATCATCCTCATCGTCGAAGTCTTCATCATCAAAATCATCGTCATCGTCGCTGTCATCATCAGAATCATCCTCGTCTTCGTCATCTTTCTTTTTCTTTTCAGACTTCTTTTTTGATGCTTTTTTAGATTTTTGATCGTCTTCGTCTTCATCAATATCCAAATCTTTTACATTGATTGAATCAACCGAAGAAAGATCTTCTTCCTCAAAATTTTCAATTCTGTCCTGTAACTTGGTACTTACTTTTACTAAATAAATAGTATCGTTGGTTTTTACTTCAACAGCTTCAATAAGTTCACCTTTAGCATTGGTAAATTGGATGACATCGGCATCATCATATCCGTCGGGAAATCTTTCGACTAACAAGCTTAAAATTTCGTTTGTTAATTTTGCGTAATCAACAATTATTCTCTTCATTATTGTGGTAGTTATTGTGTTTCAAAAATACAATAGCTGTGCTGTATTATGCAAATTATTTGAAACTTTTTTTCTGTTTTTTTTATTGTCCTAGGATATAGGCGAATACCAATGGCGCAACAATAGTAGCATCAGATTCGATCATAAATTTAGGTGTATCAATATCTAATTTACCCCAAGTAATTTTCTCGTTTGGAACTGCACCAGAGTAAGATCCGTAAGATGTTGTTGAATCAGAAATCTGACAGAAATACGACCAGAAAGGTACATCTTCCCACTCTAAATCCTGATACATCATTGGAACCACACAAATTGGGAAATCACCAGAAATACCACCTGCAACCTGGAAGAAACCTACACCTTTACCACCAGAATTAGCACGATACCATTCTGTTAAGTAAATCATATATTCGATACCCGATTTTACGGTTGATGCCTGTAAATTTCCTTTAATTACGTTTGATGCAAAGATGTTTCCTGTTGTAGAATCTTCCCAACCCGGACAAACAATCGGCAGGTTTTTCTTAGCTGCTTCAACAATCCAAGAATCTTTTGGATCGATCTCATAATACTGCTCTAAAACACCAGAATTTACTACCTGATATAAAAATTCGTGCGGTAAATAACGTTCTCCTTTAGCTTCTGCAGCATGCCAAACATCTTCTAAATGTTGTTGTAAACGACGGAATGCTTCTTCTTCTGGAATACATGTATCTGTTACACGGTTAAAGTGCGTATCTAATAATTCGCGTTCTTGTTCCGGTGTTAAATCTCTCCAATTCGGAATTCTTTTGTAGTGCGAATGTGCAACCAAGTTCATTACATCTTCTTCTAAATTGGCACCTGTACAAGAAATAATATGTACTTTATCCTGGCGGATCATTTCTGCCAACGAAACTCCTAATTCTGCAGTTGACATTGCGCCACCTAACGAAATAAGCATTTTACCGCCTTCTAATAAATGTTGTTCGTAACCTTTTGCTGCATCAACCAAAGCTGCTGCGTTGAAATGACGGTAATTATGTTCGATAAATTGCGAAATTGGTCCTTTCATAATTCTATTATTTTTCTTTATTATTTTGTTTGTTTATTATTTGAATATCCTAATATTTTTAAAACATCGTCTGCGGTTTGCTGTTCCGAGAAAATTTCGGTTGCCAGAATTCCGTTTTCGTCACGATCTATTAAAATATGTTTTGGCTGCGGAATTAAACAGTGATGAATACCACCTTGTCCGCCAATTGTTTCCTGATATGCACCCGTATTAAAGAAACCTATATACAACGGTTTTTCTTTATTGAATTTAGGCAGATAGATCGCATTCCAGTTTTGTTCAGAATTGTAATAATCATCTGAATCACAAGTCATTCCACCTAAAAGAACGCGTTCGTAAGATTCGTTCCAACGGTTTACCGCCAACATAATGAATCGCTTGTTAATTGCCCAAGTATCTGGCAATGTTGTGATGAAAGATGAATCAATCATGTTCCATTTTTCACGATCGTTCTGTTGTTTCTGATACAAAACTTTATAGATTGCTCCACCCGATTCACCTACTGTAAACGAACCAAATTCAGTAAAAATATTTGGTAAATCTACATCTGCTTCTTCACATGCCATTTTGATCTGATTGACAATTTCATCAACCATATACGCATAATCGTAATCAAAATTCAACGAATTTTTAATCGGGAAACCACCACCAATATTTAAACCGGTTAATGTTGGGCATTCTTTTTTAAGACTAGTATAAACTTTTAAACATTTACCCAATTCGTTCCAATAATACGCCGTATCGCGAATACCGGTATTAATAAAGAAATGCAACATTTTAAGTTCAACATTCGTGTTTTCGGCAACAGTTTTTCTGTAAAAAGGCAGAATATTTTTGTAACCGATCCCCAAACGTGATGTATAAAATTCGAATTTTGGTTCTTCTTCTGATGCAATACGAATTCCGATCTGGAATTTTCCTTTAATACGCTCTTGAAGTAAATCCAATTCTTCGTAATTATCAATAATCGGAATGGTATTTTTATGTCCGCCGTTAATTAAACGTGCAATATTTTCAACATATTGGTCGCGTTTAAAACCGTTGCAGATTACAATAGTCTTTTTATTTATTTTACCGTTCGCCAGTAAATTCTCTACAATATTGATATCAAAAGCCGACGACGTTTCCACATGGATATCATTCTTAAAAGCTTCGTTCATAACATATTCAAAGTGTGAACTTTTAGTACAGTAGCAATAGTAATAATTACCTTCGTACTTATGCTTTTCCATGGCTTTTCTAAACCAGCCTTTTGCCTTGTTTATATTGTTTGAAATTTGTGGAAGATAAGTAAATTTCAATGGTGTTCCGTATTGTTCTACCAATTTCATTAAATCGATATTATGGAACATTAAATTGTCTTTATTTAATGAAAACTCTTCTTGCGGAAAGTAAAATGTTTGGTTTATTAAGTCGAAATATTTTGTATTCATAAAAAATCTGCTTTAAAAAATTATTAATTAGTTAAGTGTATTTGATATAAATACGTTTTTCAAACCCGTAGATTGGCAAAAGCAATCGATAATTTTTGATTGTAGATTTTACTTACAATTACAGCCTTTAAAGGTTTATTTAAAGTAACAGATAAACCCAACTGTTTTACAACCCGACTGATTTTTTTAACCAACGGATTTAAAACATTTATTATTGGAAGGTTATAATTTTTGTTCACTTACAAAATTTAGTAACGTTAATAGTAAATTAATTGTGCAAATAATCGTTAAAAGCTTCGGTAATCAACTCACTTTCAACAACTTCATTAAAAAAACCTTTACCAATACCGTTTAACAACGTAAACTGCACAATACCGTTCACATTCTTTTTATCGTGTATTAGTAAATGGGTACAAATTTCAATATCATTTTCGGTAAAAACAATACTTTCAAACATCAAATTTAAAGTTTCTTTTATTTCTAAATATGAATTTTTTGTTAACAAGTCTCTTTTGTACGAAATATATGCTTCCAAGATCATGCCTATTGCAACTGCTTCACCGTGTAACAAAGGCTGAATGCCTTTTCCGGAATGACTGTATGTTTCGATTACGTGACCTAATGTGTGTCCGAAATTTAATAATTTACGAACATTTTCTTCGAATGGATCCTGTAAAACAATTTCATTTTTAATGGAAACCGAATGATAAATCAGCAACAACAAATCTTCGGTTGTTAATTCGCCTAAATTTTTAAGTTGATTCCAATACGATCCATCGGCAATTAATCCGTGTTTAAACATTTCTGCCAAACCAGAACGCATCTGATTTCCAGGTAATGTTTCCAGAAAAGCAGTATCGATCAAAACCATTTGCGGTTGCGAAAAACTGCCCACCATGTTTTTTAATCCTCCTAAATTAACGCCGGTTTTTGTTCCAACCGAAGCATCAACCATTGCCAGCAAACTTGTTGGTATGTTCACAAAATCGATACCTCTTTTATAGGTTGATGCAACAAATCCGCCTAAATCGCAAACCATTCCGCCACCTACATTAATAAGGAGTGCTTTTCTATCGATATTTAACTCAACTAAGCTTTCCCAAACAGCAGTACAAGTTTCAACGGTTTTGTTTTCTTCGCCTTGTTCAATTTCAATAATTTCAAAAGTAACATCAACAGCCAGCCACTGCAACACATAATTTAAACAATGTTGTGCCGTATTTTCATCTACCAACAATACAATTTTGCTGTATTTTTTATCGTTAATCAACTGTGAAAGAGTCGAATAATAGTCAACTCCAAAACCAATAATGTAATCTGCTGCCTGTATTTGCATGCTTAAAAAAAATTTGATGTAAAAATAAAGCAATTTTTATAACTATTGTATCTTTGCAGCACAACTTTAAACCTAATGGAGAAGATATTTGATAATACCGAGGTTGCTTTTGCATTAAAAAACAACACCGAACTAAATAAAGCATACTACTTATTTAAGTTAATAAGCAGTAATGCATTAGTTAAAATAGGTACCTCTTTAACAAGTTTTGCCATATCAACAAACCTGCCTGTGAAGGGATTGATAAAATCGACTGTATTTGATCATTTCTGTGGCGGTGTTACCGAACAAGACTGCTTAAAAGTGGTTGATAAAATGTACACAAAAGGTGTTTCATCGGTTTTAGATTATTCTGTTGAAGGAAAAGAAACGCAAGAACAGTTTGATCATGCGTTGCAAATGACCTTAAGAACGATTGATTTTGCTAAAGAACGTGAGGCAATTCCGTTTGCTGTTTTTAAACCTACAGGTGTTGGCAGATTTTTCTTATTTGAAAAAAAGGGAGAAAATTTACCTTTTACTGATGCCGAACAACAGGAATGGAACCGAATTGTAGAGCGTTTTGACATTATTTGCAGAACGGCGTACGAAAAAGATGTTTTATTGCTGATTGATGCCGAAGAAAGCTGGATGCAGGATGCTGCCGATGATTTGGTTTTAGATATGATGCGCAAGTACAATAAAGAAAAATGTATTGTTTTTAATACGGCGCAAACATATCGTTGGGATCGTTTTGATTTTGTAAAGAACACGCATGCTATTGGTTTACGCGAAGGTTTTCACGTTGGTTTTAAAGTGGTTCGCGGTGCTTATATGGAAAAAGAGCGTGCACGTGCCGAAGAAAAAGGTTACCCCTCGCCCATTTGCGCTACCAAGGCTCAAACCGATGCTACTTTTAACAAAACGGTTACCTACATGGTAGAAAATTTGGATAATAAAATTGCTTTGTTTGCCGGTACACATAACGAAGACAGCAGTTATATGTTAATGGAATTGATGACAAAAAACAATATTCCGCATACAGACAAACGTATATGGTTCGGGCAATTGTATGGAATGAGCGATAACATTAGCTACAACCTTTCAAACCACAATTACAACGTTGCTAAATATTTGCCATTTGGACCTGTTTATGATGTTGTTCCTTATTTAATACGTCGTGCAAATGAAAACACATCAGTAGCCGGACAAACAAACCGCGAATTAGATTTGTTGGATAAAGAATTAAAACGAAGAAGATCTAAATAGATAAATTTTTCAAAATATAAAACCCTGTAAGATTAAAATTTTACAGGGTTCTTTTATTATTTTAAAAAGATTATTAAGAAGTTTATACCAAACTAAAATATAATTTAGATTTTCGTCAGTTCGAGCTTGTCGAGAACTTATAATTAAAGACTTCTCGATACAGTTTTCTATCGAAAACTTACTCGAAGTGACGAGAATACATAACTTGGTATAAAGTTAATAGCAGTCAATTTATTTCGAATTCAACTTACTATTAAATCGCGAATAGCTAAAGTAGATCAGTAAACCTATAAGTAGCCATACGCTGAAATATAGCCAGTTCCAAATGGTTAATTCTGCCATCATATAAATACAACAGATTAATCCTAACATTGGTATTAAGGAAAGATTCTTTTTAAAACTCCAGATACATAAGAAAACCATCGCTACTAAAAATAACCACATTGGTATTTTATGTTTGAACAAATG
>JAVXSC010000097.1:0-9607 GCA_036643355.1 Myroides sp. | reverse complement strand
AGACGGACAAATAGAATCAGATAAATTGGTAAACCAGATAAGAGCATCGCAATATGTTTAGTATCGAACGTTGGCAGGAAATATTCGAAGGACTTTATAAAAACAAGCTTCGTACTGCTTTAACCGGCGTTTCTGTTGCTTCGGGAATATTTATTCTGGTGATACTTCTGGGTGCCGGAAACGGGATTCAGAACGGAATTCAAAAACAGTTTGAAAAAGATGCGGCAAACCAGATTTCGGTTTGGCCCGGAGTAACCAAAAAAGAATACAAAGGTTTGGGCGTTGGGCGTGAAGTGCAGCTTCGCAATGCCGATTACGATTTGGCAACTACCTTGTTTAAAGACTATATTGAGTACAAATCGGCTATTTTTTCGGTTTGGAGCGGAAACATCGTTTATAAAAAAGAAACAGGAACGTATCGGGTAGAAGGTGTTCATCCTGATTATCAGTTCATAGAAAATGCTTCCATTGTTAAAGGTCGATACATTAATCATTCCGATAATTCAAACTACGAAAAAAATGTAATTATTGGTCAAAAAGTAGCAACGGATCTGTTTAAAAACGGCGAAGAACCTTTGGGTCAGGAATTAAATGTTTCGGGAATGATCTACAAAGTGGTTGGTGTTTATACCGATCCGGGTGGCGAACGTGAAGAAAGTCGCGTTTTTATTCCAATATCAACCGCTCAAAAAGCGTACAGTGCCGGCGACAGTATCCGCAGTATGTCATTTACCATGCGTACCAGCAGTGATTTTGACACCGCAGTAGCAGAATCGAATGAATTTACAAAAAAACTGGAAACATTTTTAAAAGCAAGACATACTGTTGCACCTGACGATGATGGCGGAATTTTCATCAATAACTCTTTAGAACAGGCAAAAAATATCTACATTATAACCGGCGGCGTAAAAGCGTTTTTCTGGTTTGTGGGAATATGTACCATTATTGCTGGTGTTGTAGGTGTAGGAAACATTATGTTGATTATTGTTAAAGAACGAACCAAAGAAATCGGGATACGAAAAGCATTGGGCGCTTCGCCTTTTTCAATTATTACCATGATTTTGCAGGAAGCTGTTTTTATAACCGTTATTGCCGGATTTTCAGGATTGATCTTTGGATTGGTTGTTTGGGAAGTTGTTGCTCCGCACGTAGAAGCCGATTTCTTTACCCGACCTGAAGTAGATTTTAACGTGGCAATTACCACACTGATTATATTGATTGTTGCCGGGGCTTTTGCCGGATTTGTTCCTGCATACCGTGCCGCGAAAATTAGACCAATTGTAGCATTAAGAGGAGAATAGTATGTTTAGCAGAGATAAATGGAATGAAATTATAGAGGCACTTTCTGCCAATCCGTTCAGAACGCTGATCACTGCATTCGGAGTTTTCTGGGGAATTTTTATCCTGGTAATTCTTCTTTCGGCAAGTCAGGGTCTGCAAAACGGCATTAAACGGCAAATGGGCGGTTTATCTACCAATACCATGTTTGTGTGGACACAGCCAACATCAAAACCGTTTAAAGGATTACCGCAGGGTAGAAGTTTCAACTTTAAAAATCCTGATGTAGAAGCTTTAAAGAGAGATATTGACGGTTTGCTGTATGTATCGCCACGAAATCAGTTGGGTGGTTTTAGGGGAAGCAACAATGTGGTGCGCGGAACAAAAACGGGTGCTTACAATGTGTACGGCGATTATCCGGAATTTATCCTGCAACAGCCCATGAACATTCTTAAAGGTCGATTTATTAATTACGGCGACATTGCTAACAACCGCAAAGTAACTGTAATTGGCGAAGGTGTTATCAGGGAATTGTATGCGCCGGGCGAAGAAGCTTTGGGATCGTACATTAAAGTTCAAGGAGTTAACTTTTTGGTAGTCGGCGTTTATAAAAGTATTTCGAACATGGGTGGCGATGCCGAAGAAAGTCAGAAACAGCTTTTTATACCTTTTACAACTTTTCAGCAAGCGTTTAATTATGGCGATATTGTGGGTTGGATGACCATTACCGCAGAAGATGATAAACCAATTACAGACTTGAAAGAAGATATTTTTAAGTTCTTAAAAAACCGTCACACCGTAGATCCTGCAGATGAAAGAGGCATTGGGCATTTTGATTTGTATCAGGAATTTAAAAAAATCAACGGTTTGTTTTCAATCTTAACAGCGGTTTCCTATTTGGTAGGTGGCTTAATTCTGTTTTCGGGCGTTATCGGTATTATAAACATCATGCTGATCATTGTTAAAGAACGAACCCAGGAAATAGGAATCCGCAGAGCTTTAGGTGCAACGCCGGCTGTCATTATTAAACAAATTTTGACCGAATCGGTTGCATTATCGCTGATCGCAGGTATGGCAGGAATCATTTTTGCATCGCTTGTATTGGCACTAATTAATTTGGGTTTAGAAAATGCACCGAACAGCGACCAGATTCCAATTGTAAATCCAAGCGTACATTTAGGCGTAGTGGTAATTGCGTTGCTAATATTAGTAGTTTCCGGACTTTTAGCAGGATTAATCCCCGCTATTACAGCCATTAGAGTAAAACCGATCGACGCATTAAGAACGGAATAGGAACAAGAGAATAGAGTAAAGAAAATAGAAAACTATTAAACAAATCAACGAATAAACAAATAAAATATATATGAAAAAAGGTTGTACCATTTCAATTTTAGTCTTTTTAGCAATAGCTTTTGCAGGCGCATTATTTTGGTTGTATCAAAAAAACGCACAACCTCCGGTAGTTTATGAAACAGAGAAAGCCGAAGTTAGATCGATCTCTAAAAGCACCGTTGCTACAGGAAACATCAACCCGAAAGAAGAAGTATTGATAAAACCGAATATTTCAGGAATTATCGATGAAGTTTATGTAGAAGCTGGCGATTACGTAAAATCGGGCGATTTGCTTGCAAAGATTAAAGTAGTACCGAATGTATCAAGCTTAAACTCTGCCAATAATCAAATTAGCACGGCAAAAATCGATTTGGAAAACCAGCGAAAAGTGTTCGAACGCCAAAGAACATTGTTCAATAAAGGTGTAATTTCTGCAAACGATTTCGATACTGCCGAAACTGCTTACAAACAAGCACAGCAAACTTATAGCGCCATGGTTCAAAGTGCGGAAATTATCAGAACCGGGACAACCAGCGGAATGAGTAATATTGCACAAACCCTTATTCGATCTACGGTTTCGGGTATGGTGTTGGATATTCCGGTTAAAAAAGGAAATCAGGTAATCGAGGCAAATAATTTTAACGAAGGAACTACCATTGCGAGTTTGGCAGATGTTGGAAACATGATTTTTGAAGGAAAATTAGATGAATCTGAAGTAGGAAAAATCAAGTTGGGACTTCCGTTAGAAATCACCGTTGGTGCCATAGAAAGTAAGAAATTCAGCGCTGTTTTAGATTATATCGCTCCAAAAGGCGTTAACGAAAACGGTGCCATGCAGTTCCCGATCAAAGGTACGTTGGTAAATAAAGATTCTACGTTTATCCGTTCTGGCTTAAGTGCAAATGCATCAATCATCCTTTCAAAAGCAGATAATGTTCTGGCAATAAAAGAAGGTTTGATTCAGTACGACGAAAAAACCAAAAAATCGTTTGTAGAAGTTGAGGTTAGTCCGCAGAAATTCGAACGCAGAAATGTTGAATTAGGCGTTAGCGATGGTATTTACGTGGAAATTAAAAAAGGAATTACCAAAAACGACAAGATTAAAGTTTGGAATCAAATTAAAAAGTAGCTAAATGAAAAACATTAAAACACTGCTTATAATCAGTCTGCTTTTTACTGTCAATTCGTTTGCTCAAAAAAAATGGACATTAGAAGAATGTGTGGCGCATGCCATTGAAAACAATGTGTCTGTTAAGCAGATCGAATTAGACAACAAACTGGCAGAAATCGATATAAAAGATGCATTTGGAAATTTTCTTCCAAACCTAAACGCAACCGCATCGCATTCGTGGAACGTGGGTTTAAATACAAACATTACAACCGGTATTTTGGAAAATCAAACCACGCAGTTTACCTCAATGGGTGCGTCGTCTGCAGTTGATATTTTTAAAGGATTGCAAAATCAAAACCGTTTTAGAAAATCGAAACTGGCATTGATTTCTTCGCAGTATCAACATTTAAAAATTGAAGAAGATGTTGCATTAAACGTGGTAAATGCGTATTTGCAGATTTTGTTCAACAAAGAAAATCAAAAAGTACAAAAACAGCAGTTTCAAACCGATAGTTTACAGTTGGTAAGATCCGAAGCTTTGGTTGATGCCGGAATGATTCCAAGTGGCGATTTGTTTGATATGAAAGCTACTTTAGCAACCGATAAACAGCGAATTATTCAGGCAGAATACGCTTTGATTGTATCAAAAATGAGTTTGGCACAATTGCTTCAGATGGAAGATTTCAAGGATTTTGATATTGCCGATGTGGAATATGAATTTGAACCAACCACGATTTTATTGGAAACGCCGGAATCGATCTTTCAAAAAGCTCGTTTTGAACGTACCGAACTTAAGATTGCAGAAAACAATGTAAAAATTGCCGAGAAAGACGTGGATATTGCAAAAGCTGCCGTATTACCGTCGTTAACGGGATTTTACAGTTTCAGCTCACGTGTTTCGTATGCAAAAATTCCCGACGGAAGAGGCGGAGAAATTAATCCGCAACCGTTTTTTGATCAGTTCGATTTATACAAAGGTCACAGTTTTGGTGTGCAGTTAAACATTCCTATTTTCAACGGATATGCAGCTAAAAACAATATTGCACGCAGCAGGGTGAATTTAGAAAAAAACAAGTTAACGTTTGAACAAACCGAACTGGATTTGGAACGAAATATTTACACTGCCTATTCAGATGCGAAAGGTGCAATGGAAACGTATCTGGCAACCGAAGAAATGTTGAAAGCCCGTGAAGAAGCTTTTCGCTACACCAAGGAACGTTACGAAAACGGAATGGCAACTGCCTTTGATTACAACCAGTCGCAAACGCTTTTGGTAAACACACAATCTGATTTATTGCGCACAAAATACGATTATTTGTTCCGCACCCGAATATTGGAGTTCTATTTCGGTATTCCGATTATTCAGAGAAATTAATGATTAGCAAAAGGTTTTTAGTATTTTCGTTATTAACGGTTGTTTTATTCAATAGCCATTGTTATGCAGAAGGACAAACGGGAATTTCTGATATTATAAATTTCACTAATTCTATTTTTGTTGTTGTTCGAATCTTGGTTTTTACTTTTGTAGGTGGAATTATCTTCCGTTTTATACTCAAGAAGTTTAAACCAGAAATTAGTAATAGAAATGTAGTTGCGTTTACAGTCTCATTTTTACTTACACTATTAATTATGGTTATTACAGAAAATAAATAATAGATAAGCTTCCTTAACCGGAAGCTTTTTTTATACCATACTTTAGCATTTGGTAATACGCTTGTTTCAATTTTTTAATTAAATTTGATGAACACCAAAAACCAAAACAGCCAAGATGAAACTTTTCCTTGGATGCTTGTTTTTTTTTACAGCATGCTTTTCGGCTTTTGCCCAAGAAAATCAGCGTCCTAAAGTTGGTTTGGTATTAAGCGGTGGTGGTGCAAAAGGTTTGGCGCACATAGGTGTTTTAAAGGTGTTGGAAGAACAAGGTGTAAAAATCGATTATATCGGTGGTACAAGTATGGGAGCTATCATTGGTGGTTTGTACGCTTCTGGTTACAATGCTTCGCAGTTAGATTCTATCTTTAAATCGGTTGATGCCGATGCCCTTTTACAAGATTATATCCCTAGAAATTCAAAATCGTTTTATGAAAAGCGTAACGATGAAATTTATGCATTGCAGCTTCCGTTTGATGATTTCAAGATAGGCAGTCCGGTATCGCTTTCAAAAGGAATGTATAATTACAATCTGCTAAATAAACTGTTGGCGCATGTTCGTTACGAACAAGATTTTTCTAAACTTTCCATTCCGTTTCTTTGCATTGCAACCGATGTGGTTTCGGGCGAAGCCGTTGTGTTAGAAAAAGGAAATCTGCCGCAGAGCATCTTGGCAAGTGGTGCATTTCCGTCGCTTTACACGCCTGTTGAAATTGATGATCGTTTGTTGATTGATGGCGGTGTTGTTAATAATTATCCCATTCAGGAACTTCGCGATCGGGGCATCGATATCATTATTGGTGTTGATGTGCAAGACGGTAAAAAGGATCGTGAAAATCTAAAAGGAGCGTTGGATATCTTAATGCAGATTGCCAATTACGGCATGTATGGTGGCATGGACGAAAAGAAAAAGCAAACCGATATCTACATAAAACCCGATATTTCTACTTTTTCGGTAGTAACTTTCGATAAAGGAAACGAGATCATTCAAAAAGGAATTGTGGCTGCAAAAGAAAAAATGCCGCAATTGCAACAAATCAGCAGTAATTATAAAAAACCAAAATTGCCCGATTATATGTTTACCGATGATATTCATGTGCATTCGGTGAGCATGAACAAGTTAAAAAATTACAACAAAGATTATGTTTTTGGGAAAATGGGTTATTTTAAAGATGAATGTGTATCGTTTAAAAGATTGGAGAATGGTATTACAAACCTAAATGCAACCCAGAACTTTAGCGGAATTTCGTATCATTTTGAAAAAGCCGATGACGAAGGCGATAATTTAGTTTTGAATTTGAAGGAAAACACGGTAAACCGATTTTTAAAATTTGGTCTGCATTTCGATAATCTTTACAAAAGTGCCGCATTGGTCAACGTTACACAGAAAAAACTACTTTTTAAGAACGATTTGGCATCGCTCGATTTTATTTTTGGCGATAATATTCGATACAATTTTAATTATTTGGTAGATAACGGTTTCCGTTGGAGTTTTGGTGCGCAAAGTCGTTTTAATAAATTCAAATACAATGCAAAGCCTTACGAAACTGGTGTGGTACCGCCAGAACTGTTAGGGTTCGATATTTTTAATACCGATTGGAACGATCTAACAAACCGTTTGTATCTGCAAAATTATTACAACGATAAATTTGTAATTGGAATGGGTGTGGAACACAAATATCAGATTGTTGATATCGCGAATTTAAACTTACAAAAAAGCTGGTTAGACAATAGTCATTACATAAGTCCGTATTTTACGGTGGTTTTAGATACTTATGATAACAAGTATTTTCCAACCCGAGGTGTTAATTTTAATGCCGAAGTTAAGCACACTATTTTCTCATCGGACTATAATGAAAACTTCGAACCTTTTACGCAGGTAAACGGAGAATTGGGAATGGTAAAAACATTTTTCGATCGGATCTCAATCGAAACAAAAGCCGATGTTGGTTTAACGATCGGACGCACTCCGTCTACAAACATGAATTATTTTCTGGGCGGATACGGTTTTCAATCCATTTGGAACATAAAACCTTTTTACGGCTACGACTTTTTAAGTCTAAATGCAAACACCTATCTTAAAGCACTTTTACGCGTTGATTACCGTTTTTATAAAAAGCATCATTTAAATTTCACGGCAAATTATATGTATTTAAAAGATGCAATGTTTCAATACAACGACTGGTTAGAAATGCCAATAAATTCGGGATACGCATTAGGATATGGCTTTCAAACTGTTGTTGGTCCGCTGGAAATTAAGCAGTCTTATTCACCCGAAGTAAAAATACATTATACCTGGTTTAGTTTAGGATTTTGGTTTTAAATAAGGTGAAAATTTACGTGATTCTTTTTATTTTTGGTTAAAATTAATAATCACAAAAAAATAGTTTTTATATTTGTTTAGTATGGAAACATGGCAAGGATTATTATCAAAATTAAAATACTTCATTAAGCGGAATCCCGAATGAAGAAGGCTGTGCTATGCTTTTATTATTAATTAAAAACTAACAAATATGCCTTTATATCATAAATTAGGAAAAATTCCACATAAGCGCCACATACAATTTCGCAAGCCTAACGGCGGTTTTTATTACGAGCAGTTGTTTGGTACGGTTGGTTTTGACGGTATGTCTTCAAACATGTACCATGAACATCGTCCAACACAGGTTAAAGAAATTAAAGGTTCTTACAGCGTTGCGCCTAAAATTGCGCGTGCAAATAACATACAATCGTACCGTTTACGCGGATTTCAGGTGCCAAAAACGCCCGATTATTTAGAAAGCCGTAAAGCCGTTTTAACAAACAGCGATTTAACGATAGTTTTGGCTGCACCTTCTGGCAAAACACAAGATTATTTTTATAAAAATACCGATGCTGACGAATTGATTTTCATTCACAGAGGTACAGGTAAATTACGCACCATTTTAGGAAATCTGGATTTTAAATATGGAGATTATTTATTGATTCCTCGCGGAATTATTTATAAAATTGATTTTGATACAGACGATAACCGTTTGTTTATTGTAGAATCGCGCCGACCAATTTACACGCCAAAACGTTACCGCAACTGGTTTGGTCAGTTGTTAGAACATTCGCCGTTTTGCGAACGTGATATCCGCCGACCAGAAGAATTGGAAACATACGATGAAAAAGGTGAGTTTTTAATTAAAGTACGTAAGCAAGACGAAATTTTCGATATGGTTTACGCTTCACATCCGTTTGATGTTGTTGGGTATGATGGATACAACTTTCCGTATGCATTTTCAATTCACGATTTTGAACCGATTACAGGCCGTATTCATCAGCCGCCACCGGTGCACCAAACTTTTGAATCTGATGCATTTGTAGTGTGTTCGTTCGTTCCGCGTTTGTATGATTATCATCCGGAATCAATTCCAGCTCCGTACAATCACAGTAATATCGATTCTGATGAAGTTCTTTATTACGTAGATGGTGATTTTATGAGCCGTAACGATATCGAAGCAGGACACATTTCCTTACACCCAGCCGGAATTCCACACGGACCGCACCCGGGAGCAATGGAACGAAGCATTGGTAAAGTAGACACGCAGGAATTAGCCGTAATGGTTGATACCTTTAAACCGTTAATGGTTACCGAAGAAGCTATGAAAATAGCCGATGAACAATATTACCAATCTTGGTTAGATTAATAAAATAGTAAATGTATCAAAACAAATTACCTGCTGATCCAAGTTCATTAATTTTAGGAATAGTTGCCTTATGTATGGCAATTGTTTTAGGTTGCTGCGGCTTTAGTATTATAGGACTTATTCTTTCGATCATCGGATTAATAAGTGCGAACAAAAGTTTGCGTGAATATCAGTTAAATCCAAATGCTTATTTACCAAACAGCAGACAGAATGTTAGTACGGCAAAGGTTTTAAATATTATTGCCCTTATTTTAAACGGTATAATAACATTTATTTTTCTTGGATACCTGATTGTGTATGGAACTTTCATGTTTTCATCGATCAGAGAAGAATTAAATAAAAGTAAAACCGATACTATTTCATACGATAACGATGAATATGAATGGGATCAGCAAGCAGAAGAAGATACCATTTACAATTACCAAGATTCTATAAGTCAAGAATAAAATAACAACAATAGTAACAAAATATAATTTTAATATTATGTCAAACGAATTAAAATCTGTTGAGTACGGATTAGAAAAAATATTTGAAGGAGCACAAGATTTCTTACCAATTTTAGGTA
>JAVXSC010000096.1:0-9714 GCA_036643355.1 Myroides sp. | reverse complement strand
TGTTTTCCTCCTGCCATGTCTAATTAGATCTGATTTAAAAGTTAATACTAATTAGCTGTTTTACCCATAGCAGATAGCATTCCACCATAAACTGCATTTAAAGTTGATAAGTTTGAAGTTAACGACATCATTTGCTCTTTTAACTTTAAGTTATTTTCAGCAACTTCTCTGTTAATATCTGCATTTTTAGTAGCGCTTTCTAATTGAACTTTATACATAGAGTTTAAAGATTCTAATTGTTGAGCAGCTTGTGCCATTTCTTCTGCATATCTGTTAGAAGAAGCAACTGTTTCAACTGTAGGAGCGATTCCTTTTGCTGCAGCTTCGAAATTTTTAATGCTGTCACGTAGACTTTCCATTAAGTTTCCGTCAATTTTTGCTTCTCTTAATATAGTATCTAATTTCTCAGACAATAAACTTCTTTCCATTGGTGGCTGTGCTGCAACTACTTGTTGAGATGCTGCTGCATAAGCTGGAGCTGCTGTTCTTGTTTGAACTTGTGGCGCCGCTTGGTTAGATCCACCGATTGATGTTGTAGCAACTGTACCTGTAACACCAACGTTACCTGCAACCTGCATAGCTCTTGGTTCACCACCTTTTAATTCAGGGTAAACACGTGCCCAATCTAAATCGTCATCTACAGGCTCAAAAGCTGAAATAGCGAAAATTAATGCTTCTACTAAAAGACCTACCGTTAACATATTGTTTCCGTTTAAAGGTCCCAATTCCATGTGTGTAATTTTAAATAAAGCACCTACGATTACAACTGCTGCTCCCATACCGTAGCAGAAATTCATTACTTTTTTTGGTATAGCCATCTTATCTTAAATATTTAAATTTTTAGTTAGTTTAATATGTTGATTATTGTGTATTCAATTATTTATTTAGCATTTCTACCACTTTGTGGTGAACTAGCTTCGTTTAACAATCCTGGACCTGGTGCTGAAACAACTGTTCTGAAACCGATGTAACAACGAGCAGAATCTGCATTTTCTTTGTCACGAGTAGCAACTTGCAAGAAATAACCTACATCTCTCCAAGAACCTCCACGAACTACTTTTAATGGATTTGTTGTTGCTCTACCTTTTGGTTTTAAACCTGATTGCATTGTATAACTTCCTTCGTCATAAGCTGAATCTGTCCACTCTGCAACATTACCTGCCATATTGTATAGGTTATAACCGTTTGGTTTGTAAGAACGTGCTTCTGCTGTATATAAAGCTCCGTCTACAGCATAATCAGCGCGATCTGGTTTAAAGTTAGCTAAGAAACAAGCTTTTTCATCTGTAGTATAAGGTCCACCCCATGGATACATTGCATTTTTAAGACCACCACGAGCAGCATATTCCCACTCTGATTCACTTGGAACACGGTATTCATATAAACTATGGTTCATGTTACGGTCTGAAGTATATGCTTTTTTGTAAAGTGTTCTCCAAGCTGCAAAAGCTTTTGCTTGATGAGCCGTTACACCTACTACAGGATACTCTCCGTAAGCCTCGTGCCAGAAATATTCTCTGAACATTGGTTCGTTATAAGAATAGTTAAAGTTTTTAACCCACGATGTAGTATCAGGATAAACATTAACAATCTCTGTTTTTAAGAACTTTGCCTGACGGTTTCTAACTTCATTAGACGAATCGTTAATATATCCATTCTCATCCCACCAAGAATATTTAAAGTTCAATTTCTGAACATCGAATGTTACCATTCCATTTATATTTTGGGTTGCAGGAATATACAAAGAATCCATAACTTCCACGTAATAATCATCCGGGTAACGTCTAGGATCTGTAATCAAACGTGCTTTTTTATTTAAACGACGACCTGCATATTCATCATCATCCATAGCCATACTGTAATAGTTATCATACATATAACGATCGTATGCTGTTTGGTTTTGATTTAATGAAGGGTCTTGAACTTCTTGAAATGCAAACGCTCCAATTCCACCTGCCGTAGCATCCATTCCCATTTCATCGGCCATAATTGCCAAACGGGTTCTGGTAATCGAATCTTTAACGAATTCGACGAATTTACGGTATTGGTTGTTTGTAACTTCTGTTTCATCCATATACATAGAACCAATAGTCACTGAACGAGCTGGTGCGTCTTCAGCTCCAAGTAAATCTTCATGAGTTTTACCCATTGTGAAAGATCCACCCGGAATAAAAGCCATTCCCTGTGGCTTTTCGGTAATCCAGCGTTTCCCTTGCGTTCCTTCTAGTAGCTCTCCTCTGTCACCAGAACCACAACTGAACATTAACGAGGCAACCGCAGTAAGTGTAATGAACTTCTTCATATATTAATTGGGGTTTTATTTTAAAAATTATTCAAAGCGTAAACCTATCTAATTATTTTTAAATATACAACGAAATCTTAAAAAAAAATTTAATTTATATTTAACAATTTATTTTAAAACATAGTTAACCTAACAGTTTTTTGTTTGCACGCCACCATCTGTCGGGCACAACACTTTGTAAAGATTGCTTGTAATCATCATAGCTACAAGGGAATAACACTTTACGACTGTCGTTTTCTAAACTGTTAATTTCGATCCACCAGCGTTCAGAAATATCGCTTTTAAAAAAAACTAATTCCTGTTCTTCAAGCGGCACTATATATTTTAAATAGGTTGATTTGCTAATATAAGGATATTCATTCATTCTGAAATTAAATCCTTCAACAAAATACCATAAAATCTGCGTAATTAACAAACTTTTTTGCGAAATATTATCGATATTAAAAATACCAAAGCTACTTACACGGTCGCTTAAGCCAGCGTAACGTGCTAACGCACAGATTTCTCGCCCATCGAAACCATTTGGATTAAACTGCGAAAAAAATCCTAAATCGGCTGATTTTACCGCATTAATATCCAAGCTTACAATATCGGCATCGCGCAATACGGGCTCGGCAATTTTAACATCTGTAATGATTTCTCCTAAGCGATACGCTTCAAAATACATTTTATCAATCAGATCGATTTCTTCCTGCGAATTAAAATAGGTTTGATATCCCAACACGCTGAAATTATGCAGATTATTGGGTGCATCCATGATAATGCGGGTCATGAAATTTTCTGACGGATTTTCAACATCTGCAGCTACATCAATTTTATTATCGATACAAACCAGATTTACATTTTGTTCCAACGCATCGTATCCGCGGTACATGCCTAAAGTTAAATCTTGCGATCCGCCTAAAACAATCGGCACGATATTCTGCTTTAAGAGATCGGCAACCAACATTTTTACGGCGACATAGGTATCTTCGATACTTTCGCCTGCTTCAATGGTTCCTAAATCGATTATTTTTTTTGTCCAGTTCCCAGGAAAAAGCTGATAAAGATTCTTTCTGAATTCATCAAAACCAACATCATCAATAGTATTTGAAACTCCGCGATTTTCGTTTATGGTAATAATTGCCAACTGCACATTATCTGTGTCGGGCAACGATTTTTGGGTATGAATTCCCATTGTTTTACCCAACGAATGCTTGGGCAATGTATTTATAAACTGCTCTAATTCGAAAGAAATCGGTTTTAAAATTTCGTACATCATAACGTATTATTTTTTTGTTGTACGTTTAGTTGCTGTTTTAGTAGTTTTAGCTGCCGGTTTTTTAGCTGCGGTTTTCTTTGCAGCTGTCTTTTTCGCCGGAGTTTTAGCTTCGATCATTTTTTGGATTTCTTCTAAAGTTAAAGCTGCAGCATCGATATCTTTATTTAATTCGATTTTCACTTTTCCTTTTAAAATAACTGATCTGCCCCAACGTGCCTTTTCCACACGAATACCTTCTTCTCTGAAATCGTGAATAACCTTGTCTTTTTCTTTTTGAATTTTATCTTCGATCAATTCTTCTACATCATTTGTTGAAAGATTATCGAAATTATATTTTTTATTTACGTTGATGAACATGTTGTTCCATTTGATAAACGGACCAAAACGACCAACACCTTTTTGAACCGGCAAACCTTGATAAATGGCAATTGGCGCATCGGCTTTTTGCTTTTCTTTAATCAATTCTACAGCGCGATCTAACGTTACATCTAACGGATCTTCGCCTTTTGCAAGCGATACAAACATTTCGGCATAACGCACATACGGACCAAAACGACCATTGTTAACTTCGACCGTTTCACCTTCGTATTCGCCCAATGATTTAGGTAGCAGGAACAACTGCAAGGCTTCCTCTAAACCTATGGTTCCTATATTTTGAGATGGATTTAAACTCGCAAACTGTTTTTCTTCGTCTTCAGCATCGCCAATTTGCGCTACAGGTCCAAATTTACCCAAACGCACCAAAACCACTTTTCCTGATTTTGGATCGTTACCTAAAATACGTTCACCCGATTCACGTTCTGCATTTTTTTCAACATCGATTACCGTTGGATGAAAATGACTGTAAAATTCGTTCATCATTTTTGTCCAATCTAAATTTCCTTCCGCGATCTCATCGAAACTTCCTTCAACACGAGCAGTGAAATTATAATCTAAAATGGTTTCGAAATTTTTCACCAAGAAATCGGTAACAATATTTCCTATATCGGTTGGAATTAGTTTTCCTTTATCGGCACCCACTTTTTCCAATTGGGTTGCTGTAGAAATTTTATCGTTCTGTAAACGCAACACCTGATAATTACGCTCGGTTCCTTCGGCAGTTCCTTTTTCTACATAATTACGCGCGATGATGGTTGAAATTGTAGGCGCATACGTTGACGGACGACCAATTCCCAATTCTTCTAACTTTTTAACCAAAGCAGCTTCGGTATAACGAGCCGGCGGACGTGAAAAACGCTGTGTAGCCGTAATTCCGTTGCTTACCAAAAGTTCGTTCACTTTCATTGCAGGCAACAAACCTTCTTGTTCTTCGTCTTCATCGTCGTTTCCTTCTAAATAAACTTTTAAAAATCCTTCAAAAAGTAAAACTTCACCTTGTGCAACAAAATGCTGGTTGTGTTTATTAGCAACAATGGTAACATTTGTGCGTTCTAACTGCGCATCGCTCATTTGTGAAGCCAACGTACGTTTCCAGATTAATTCGTACAAACGCGCTTGATCACGATCGATATTCACGGTGTGTTTTGACATATCTGTAGGACGAATAGCCTCGTGCGCTTCTTGTGCGCCTTTTGCTTTGGTTGAGAAATTTCGAGGCTTACTGAATTCTTTTCCGTAAACACTTACAATTTCTGCTTCGGCAGCTTTTATGGCATCTTGTGATAAGTTTACACTATCTGTTCTCATGTAAGTGATCAATCCGTTTTCATACAAACGCTGCGCTAACATCATGGTTTGCGAAACCGAATAATACAGCTTACGCGATGCTTCTTGCTGTAAGGTTGATGTGGTAAACGGTGCTGCCGGAGATTTTTTTGCAGGCTTGGTTTCTAAATCGGAAACCTTAAATTCTGCACCAATATTTTTTTCTAGAAAAGCCTGCGCTTCTTCTTGAGTTTTAAAGTTTTTAGGCAATTTTGCTTTGAACGATTTACCGTTTGCAGCAACAAATTCTGCTGTAATACTAAAAGATGATTCTGTATTAAAGCCGTCGATTTCGCGTTCGCGTTCAACAATTAATCGAACAGAAACAGATTGTACACGACCGGCAGATAAACCTGCACGTACTTTTTTCCATAAAACCGGCGACAATTCGTAACCAACCAAACGGTCTAAAACACGACGCGCCTGTTGTGCATTAACCAAATTATAATCTATGGTACGCGGATTTTCTATTGCTTTTTGAATGGCTGTTTTGGTAATTTCGTGAAAAACGATACGCTTTGTATTTTTTTCTTTTAACTTTAATTCTTCTGCCAAATGCCACGCAATTGCCTCACCCTCACGATCCTCATCGGATGCCAACCAAACCATTTCGGCTTTTTTAGACAGATCTTTAAGTTTTTTTACTACAGCTTTTTTATCGGCAGAAACTTCGTATTTCGGTTTAAAATTATTATCAATATCAACACCAATTTCTTTTGAAGGTAAATCGGCAATGTGCCCAAAGCTTGATTCTACCTGATAATCTTTCCCTAAAAATTTTTCTATCGTTTTTGCCTTTGCAGGCGACTCTACAATCACTAAGTTCTTTGCCATTCGTTTTTCAATTTGAAAAGCAAAAGTATAGGATTTTTTTAAATTAGCGTTTTTTTGACTTTTATTAATTGTATTGTTTTAGATTTTGAGAGATGATTTTCTTTACAATATTCACTAATTCTTTTGGCTCGATTACCTTTATTTGGTGGTTGTGCGACAATATTTCGGACACCAGTTCCATTGTTGGAATTACCTGTAAACTAATTATTGTTTTGCCGTTTTCTATTTCGGTTTTTTGTGACTGATGAATTGGCAGCGTGCTGAAATACTTGCCATATTCTATTGAAGTTTCGATTTTCACGGTTGTTTTTTCAGAAAAACCATCCAACGGTTTTGTGGTTACACCCATAAAATCTTTAAAATGGTTTTGAACGTCAACAGTATCCTTCAAAATAAATTCGGTAGTTACTTCGCAATTATAAATTCTGTCTAAAGCAAAAGTTTTCAACACGTTTATTTTTAGTCCGTCTTTAATTTCAAAACCCACTACATACCAACGACTTTTACTTTCTTTTAAAGCTAGTGGCATCAGTTTACGTTTGTGTGCTTTGTACTGATCGAACTTTTGATAATTAAATTCCAGATGTTTTTTTAAGCAGATTGCTTCTTTAATAGTAGAATAATTTTCTAATCCGGTAACTTTTCGGTTATCAATCAAAATAAAATCGCTGTTTGAAACATCTTGGGCAATATTCAGCATCTTTAAACTTTCAATGGTAAAAAGCTGACTGTTTTTTGATGTTTTCTGCGAAGCATCATCCAACAAAATATATTTCATTTTGGCTTTATTGTACACGATTTTAATCTTTAAAGACGATTCAATATCCTTTAAATCGCGCTGGAAAGTCCGTAGCGATACGCTGTGATCTTCATCTATAAAAGAATTTTTCAATTTATTGTTTAATTCTTCAAAGGTTAAACCATTTTCGCCCTGAAGCTGAAAAATTTCAACAATGCGGGTTAACCTGCTTATTAAATTGTGCTTGTTTGCCATAATTTATTCAAAAGTATTTTTAAAAAGTTCTTCGATTGCGTTTATGCCAAAGATATTGATATTTCGGGTGCCGATGCCTGCAAAATGATGCGATGTAATTTTTGGCTGGTATTTTAATTCGATAAAATTCTGCTGATTAAAATCCCAATAAAACCATTGCGCCTCGTCTTGATTATACACAAAAACCTTTTTGTTGGTATTAATTGCCATTTGTACAGCCCAAGCAGTTCCGCCTTTTACCTGCAACCTTTCGTTTACTTTTTTCAGGCTTGATACGGCATAAATTTCATCGGCACTTTTTACCTGAAACCAGTTTCGTGCTAAAAATTTTAAGTATTGATTTATTTTAGATCGTTTTAAAATTTCATTCGCTTTCATCACGTTCTCTACGCCTTCTTTAAACTCATCATAGGTTAATTCGTGTTTGTTCTCAGATTTATGATGTTTTGTTTTGTACGAATACGCCACCACCGAAACATTGAACTTTTCTGCAAAAAATTCAAAATACGAATCGGCACCTTCTGCCCCACCCGAATAACATGTATGATGATTTATGAGTTTCATAACGTAAATATACAAATTTAAAACGACGTTAAATGACGTGTTAAAAATATTCAGATTTCATCTGCCATCTTGTCACACAAATAATTTTAATTGTATCTTTGCAAATTGATTTAGTACACGACCGTGATTTATGGAAAAGGTAATTGAAGAACAAAAACAGGGTACAAGCCTGGTTTTAGATCAACAAGAAAATAATACCAAAAAGTTATTTATAGAAAGTTATGGCTGCCAGATGAATTTTTCTGACAGTGAAATTGTTGCGTCTATTTTAGCCAACGAAGGTTATAACACCACACAGAATTTAGAAGAAGCCGATTTGGTTTTGGTTAATACGTGTTCTATTCGCGATAAAGCCGAACAAACCATTCGTAAGCGTTTAGAAAAATACAACGCTGTAAAAGCGATCAATCCGTCTATGAAAGTAGGTGTTTTGGGTTGTATGGCAGAACGTTTAAAAAGCAAGTTTTTAGAAGAAGAGAAAATTGTAGACATGGTTGTTGGACCAGATGCTTACAAGGATATTCCAAACCTTTTAAAAGATGTTGGCGAAGGACGCGATGCGATTAACGTAATTCTATCTAAAGAAGAAACGTATGGCGATATTGCACCAGTGCGTTTAAACAGTAACGGCGTAACAGCTTTTGTTTCTATCACACGTGGTTGCGACAATATGTGTACTTTTTGCGTGGTTCCTTTTACTCGTGGACGTGAGCGTTCTCGTGAGCCGCAAAGTATCATGGAAGAAATTAAAGATTTACACCAACGTGGTTTTAAAGAAATCACTTTATTAGGTCAAAACGTAGATTCGTATTTATGGTATGGCGGCGGATTGAAGAAAGATTTTGTGAAAGCAACCGAAATGCAAAAAGCAACTGCGGTAGATTTTGCCCAGCTTTTAGATATGTGCGCAACAAGTTATCCAAAAATGCGTTTCCGTTTTTCAACATCGAACCCGCAGGATATGCACGATGAAGTTATTCACGTAATGGCGAAGCATCACAATATCTGTAAATACATTCATTTACCGGTTCAGTCGGGATCAACTCGTATTTTACACGAAATGAACCGTCAGCACACACGTGAAGAATATATGGATTTGGTTGACAGAATCTATAAAATTATTCCGGAAATTTCTTTATCGCAAGATATGATTACAGGATTTCCGACAGAAACTGAAGAAGACCACCAAGATACTTTATCGTTGATGGAACATATAAAATACGATTTCGGATACATGTTTGCTTATTCTGAACGTCCGGGAACAATGGCTGCCAGAAAAATGGAAGACGATGTACCTGAATCGGTGAAAAAACGCAGATTACAAGAAATTGTAGATTTACAACAGCGCATTGCAATGGAACGTACCAAACGTTTTGTTGGGCAAACAGTAGAGGTTTTAATTGAAAAAACATCTAAACGTTCAGATGAACATTGGTCTGGAAGAAATTCACAAAACACCACAGTGGTTTTCCCTAAAGAAAATTACAAAGTAGGCGATTTTGTATTGGTAAAAGTATCAGACTGTACATCAGCAACCTTAATTGGTGAAGGTGTAGGTTATTCGCAAATGCAATAATTAATTTGTTTAGACTTTAAACAAATAAAATTTTAAACAAAAAAACATGGAAAACGTTCAAAGCATCAAACAACGTTTTGAAATTATCGGTAACGACATTAAACTAAATCGGGCATTGGAGAAAGCCATTCAGGTGGCTCCAACCGATATTTCTGTTTTGGTTACCGGTGAAAGCGGCGTTGGTAAAGAAAATATTCCAAAAATTATACATGCGTTATCGCATCGCAAACACGGAAAATACATTGCGGTAAACTGTGGAGCAATTCCTGAAGGAACGATTGATTCGGAACTTTTTGGTCACGAAAAAGGTGCGTTTACAGGTGCTGTTGGCAGTCGCGAAGGTTATTTTGAAGTTGCAAACGGCGGAACCATTTTTTTAGATGAAGTTGGTGAATTGCCTTTAACTACGCAGGTTAGGCTGCTTCGTGTGCTAGAAAACGGCGAATTTATAAAAGTAGGATCTTCAAAAGTTCAAAAAA